>CAYOAK010000008.1:5976-33970 GCA_964401925.1 uncultured Bdellovibrionales bacterium
CGGCCATTCACTGCGCGCGGTGTGAAGATCGGAGTGACATACGCCGCAGAACGCGATGTCGATTTTTACATCCTGTGGGCCGACTTCTCGACGTTCGAGATCGAGAGGACCAAGTGGATCGGTGGCATTCTTCGCGGCGTAGGAGTGAGCGATTGGCATAAGAAGATAGAGGTTAAAGATTATCCCGCCCGGGTGGGTCGGCAGTTGGATAGCACGATCCCCGGCGGTCGGGGAGACTCCTGACTTTTACTGTCCAGACCGCGATATGCCCCGTTACGCTCGAGCTCGGGTGCCCTGGGCGGAGAAAAGTCCGGTCTCAGAGACGGTGTACAACTTCAAGGGTCTTCAAGGTCCGGACAGCGCTCGATATTCGACTCTCGAATACCGACTATTCGGGACAGAGAAACTTTTTTCGTGAAGTCTCGATTAGTGCGCTCCGTTCTTGGCGGAATGGAATCCATCAACCTACGGACGGCGGAAGAGGGCAGTGTCTGATACGGCCAGACACCGAATCGAGCGATCGACGAGCAACGAAGGTACACCCCAACAAATGGAGGATCAGGCTTGGATAGCGCTGGCGGTGTCAGTTCGGGTCGGAAGAAGCTCGCTGCGTTGAACCCATCGAATTATTGGAGGATAGAGAGGTTAACCACTCGAACAGTCCTCCTCTCCATTGCTGAGACAGCGAGAAAATACGGCAGCCCGAATGCAAGCAGCACGAGCGCAAACGCAAGCGCCGGAGTTGGTGGCATGATCGGAGTGAACACGACACCCTCGGAGCACTCGGATACGAACTTTGCGACCTCGGAGAACGCGACGAATCCGTGATGTGCGATCGTCCGCCATGGGCTGCTCATCAGAAGCACCCCAAAAAGTCCGAGCGCGAGACTTCCGCCTTCACCCATCTGTAAGGGCGTCAGCTCATCGGGATCACCATTCGCCACCCGCAGCTTCAACACCCATAGGAGCAGCAGGCCAAAAGCAAGCGAAGCAGCTCCGCCAACGAATTCCACTCCCGAATGAGCTTCGACTATCCCCGCAGCGCCAAAGAGGGTGCACATCACTCCGGGACCGAGCACGGCGCAGCGCACGGCACTGAGCCCCGGCTCAACCGAAAGAAAGAAGATGTAGGTAAGCGCGACTCCGAGGGGCAGTGCCGCAAGAAATAGCGCCGGGACTTCACCCCAGCTCTCATACCAGGTGGGGGAATAGGTGAGACTCGACAGCATTTCGCTCATGCCAAGTCCGGTAACGAGCGTGGCGCAAACAAACATCGTCCACGCCAAGGCGGATACGCAATTTCGTCGTTCCATTTTCATGTCCTTTCAAAACAGCACTTCGGTAAACGCTTTACAGCGAGCTTCGACCAAAGGATGTCTGCTGAGAGACCAATCGGAACGACTGTCCCAAGGTCCTCCTCGAGAGCTTACGAATCAAGAACGATTTCAAGAACGGACATTCACGACAGAGCGCCGCGGCCACTGAGTCGCGCATTCACGGCTCGTCGATCCTCGGCTTCGGTGGATCCTTCAGCTGCCTTATGACGAGCTTCGGCTCAGCTTCGCGAACTTGAGGGGGAAGATTTTCAAATTTGAACTTCGGATTTTTCATTGGACGTGGCATGATGCTCAGCTTCATCCACGGGCTCTCAAAGCGCTTCTCGCCCTCACTCCAGGAGACTGAGATCAACAGCTCCGAGGCAGCTTCCGACTTATCGATTGGAATTGCGGCGATTACGCGTTTCGTATCCGTCTGAAAGCTACCGAACGCAGAATCACAACCGAACCGCTCTCCGCAGGCGAAAACACTCGACGGCACACCGGCAGTACCTTTCTCGCCAAAACGCAGCTGAACATTGTGGGGGCCTACATCATGCTCCGAACCACGAAGCCCTGCGCCGATAATTGCTTTTACATCAATTGTAATCTGGACCGGCAGCTGTCCCGCATCCACAGTGGTAATTCGCACACCGCCGGTCTTGGGATCGGGAGCTAGAAACTTCGGCCCTTTCAGGACCGAAGCACGCGCAGACTGGGAGAAGATAGGCACATGCACATCCTTGAGGATCGGCCGTTGGTCCTTATCCGATGCGGGTTCTTCGAGCTGGTACACAGCTCCGTTGTGCCATACTCCCGAAAGAGTGAGCACCGTTCTCCCTCCGCGGATAAAAAACCTAATACTCCCGGCAACGTCGACCCAGCAGCGATGTTGTGTTAGGTCAACCGCCGCTCTCTTCCCACCCTAGCTCTACAACGCATTTTTGTTTCTGCTGCTCCGGTCACCGGCGCGGCAGAAGCGGTCTCTTATGAGGATTTAGACATTCCTTCGTCGAGTTCTCACTTCAGGCAAGCCTGAGCATCGCGATCATTCGCGGTGCTTACTGCTTCCCTGGAGGAGGACGAAAAATGAAGAATAACGTTAACTGCTACGCGCTTATTTTCGGCGGGATCATATCTGCGGAGCTCGACTTCCTCAGGGGTTCACAGACCGTCGAGGAATTTTACCGAATCCCAGGTGCCCTCGCATTTTCACTGCTCGGAGGGCCGGTGTTTACGCTCGGGGTGTGGTTCACTCTTTTCAAGATGGCGAGGTTGCATCCGGACGCGATGCAGAATTTTCGAAGCCTTGCCGTCCTACCGCCACACATCCGTTGGAGCCTGGTGTTCGTATTCGGCACCACGGCCTTGATCCTGCTCGAATCTGCGATTTACGGCGCATTGTTCCGGAATGAATTCGGAGCCAGCCCGCCACCGCTCCTTCGTATGTACATTGGGATCGTTGCGCTCTTCCTGCATTCGTCGGCGATTTACTTGATCGCCGCGACTTGCTGGGCACTCTTAGGCCCAACGCGCAAAAGCTAAATCGAACTCGCGAATTTCTTGCGGTTCGACAAATTGGTTTGTGAATGGGTTTTCTGAGACCCGCTTCGGCTTTTCTCGCTGCCATTCCAGCAGGTGGAGGGACGGGGCCGACCTCATGGCCGGCCCCTCTCAATTTAGACTCCGCCGCCGATCAGGAGCGGTGCCGGATTTGCAACGATCAACGTGTTCGAGCATCCCGCATCACCAGGGCTTGAGACGGTGAACGAGCCATCGTCATTTAATGTGCCTGCGGATCCTCCGCCTTGGCATGATCCGCCGCCACCGCTGCCGGGGCTCCGGTCAACGACCGACGTAACTGCTCCCGCAGCTCCAGCTGCATTTCCAGCACCGCCAGTCACGATCAGCGAACCACTGCTGGTGATCGACGGAGCGACGAGGTTGACGATGCCGCCTGCACCGCCGCCGCCGGGTGCGCTACCGGTGTCGACTCCTCCACCGACGCCACCCTTTGCTTCGATCGAGCCAGTCAACGCGATGTTGGTCTGCGAAGCGACAATGACAACTCCTCCGCCACCGCCGCCGCCGCCGGTTTGCCCGTCACCGCCATTTGCCTGAATTTTGCCGCTGATTGTCGTAGCACCTTTGCAATAGAGCGTGATGCCGCCCCCACCGTGTCCACCCGACTGGGTGCCCTTCCCAGCACCTCCACCACCACCTGCCACGCGACCAGCGATGAGAACGCGCTTCGCGGCAATAGGTCCGATTCCGGATCCGCCGTTTCCTCCGTCCATAAAGGTCGGATAGACGCCGCCGATTGCATAAGAAGTTGCCGCGCTGCCGGCAACATTGCCCGAGAGCCCGGCTCCGGCAGGTGAATGAGTTGAGCGTACAACGCCGGTTGCCGTAGTCGCGTTCCCCCCCGAGGTGTAGCTAGAAGCTGCGTTTGCTCCGGTGCTCACAACTATCGTTCCCGCGATGTCGCATGTTCCGGTCGAGCGGATTACCGCACCGCTGTCGATATAGACCGTCTTTCCGGATCCAACGGAGAAGGAACTGACGCGCAAATCCGACGCGTCAACCGTTCCGCCATCTTGAGTGAGTGCGAGTGCACCTGCAGCTCCATCGCCATAGATTTGGGCAAGCGCTGCATCGCGGCCAATCTCGTCACCAATATCTTTCACGAGTGAAAGCGTATCGAGTATACGCACATATCCCGCCGGACACTTTTTACTTCCCTTCTTGATGGCGAGCTTGCCGCTCGAAATTCTCCCGCAGATAAATTCCGCGTGGGCAAACTGTTCAGTCCCTCCAACAAGCAGCGGCACTGCGACTGCAAAAGCTAGATGCTGTAATCTCACTTTCATGGTTCTCCTTTTCGATATTGAGGACGGCGACTCCGGCCCACGCTTGCATAGCGTAGCGACGAGAGGGGAGCTATGTATAAATCGGTCGTGGGACCGCCTGGCTAACGCAGGATGCTTGCGAGTCCGTGAACAGCGTCGGTCTTCCCTTCGCGGAGCTGCGTTTGATGCGCTTGATAGGCGCTTTCGACCCGCTCGGGATTGAGCCTTAACAGTGTGCTCAGGCGAGCCTCACGGTCGGCTGAATGAGGCTGCACGCAATAAAAATCAATGAGCGCCGATAACTTTGGATCGGTCAAACTAACGGGAAATGAGGTTCGCTCTTGAGCGTTGAGCGTTCGAGCCACGAACCGAAAAACTTTTTCGTTTGCATCCGGACTACTTTCTAAACCGAGAAAGCGAACGATCATGGAGGAGTACTGCGTGTATGATTTCAGGAACTGCGGGTCGCTCAGCACAAAGGCGGTCTGTTGGAAGAGCACATTCTCTCTAGTCACAATCCGTTCGAGTTCGCGATCACCGAGCGCCCTCTTCAGCGGATCGAGATCCCGACGAACATCGTCGATTCCATCGTTCGCAGCCTTGAACGCAGCGGGATCCTCAATGACAAGCCTCCGATCGGAGCTGGAGGCACGCAGTCCAATCGCGCCGACGAGCGCCGCATAACTGCCGGCGTTCTCCAAACTCGTAAAAAAGTTTTTGAGATCTCCATTCGTCAGAATCTGAATCGCCGATTCTGGGGTGCTCGCCTTTACATTCCAAGAGGATTGGAGGGTTCCGGTGATTGTGCGGAGCTCCTCGCGCGACGAAGCGAATTGCCGTGGAGTAGATTCATCCCACGGAAGCGCGAAGTCTGCGCCGCCCCGGGAAATGGCATACGGATAAAACTTCCGGTCGATCTGCTGCAGAAGGCTGTAATATCCCAGCTCAGCGCGCTCTGGTTCGGAGAGCGCCGATGCGAATCGGGTGTCCGCGTAGAATCGTTGAACCTGCTGTCTCGCCGGCTCCTCCATGGATTGCCAATTCGCAACGGCGTGTAATCCATAGGCTCCCGCCAGTCGAATGAATGCACGTCGATCCCGTCGCTCAGGGTTGAGCTGTTCAAGGCTCGGATCTTGAGCAGCGTCTCGTAGAAACTCTCCCCAGCCGGGAAGTCTGGTCATCTCCGCGAGAGGTAAAGGTAACGGATCGAAGAGTAGGTCGGCATTCTTGGGAGGCGCGACTGACCTGCCAAGCATGCCATCCCATAAGCTTGAGGTGCCCAGGATTTCATCGTTCATCCTCGCTGCAGCGGACGCTTCAGCCGCGGCAGCAACCTCCACCCGCTCAGACGGGGTAAGCAACGAGTTCCTAATGGACGGATCTTCCGTGATCGCCTGATCGGGCTCTGGGTCCGCAGCCTTCCCGCCCGAGCTTTGTTCAAAGATTTTCGCTGCCTCCGCCCGAATCGCGTTGGCCTTGCGCAGATATTCTTCTCGATGGGCCACAAAGGACGACTCCATTGCCGTTGGCGGTGATGCGGCTGATCGGTCGGGACCCGGCACACCGAGCACACGAACGGGATTCAGCCCGAGTGTGGAGAAGAGGTCCATCACGGAAAGATAGTCCGGAGCGGCGTCTGGGGCCCGAAGAAGAATCTGGTCGGCATTCGTAGCAAAAGTGCGCGTTGCATACACGGCCTGATCAAACAGCTGCAGATCGGTCTTCGGCGAGTCTTTGTTCGCGTGCTTTAGAAAATCACCCACGTTTCGAAGGTGAGCGGACATTTCGAACAGTTCGCGGAGATTCGCGACATCATGCCCCCGCGACTGAAACAGTGCCGGGATATCGGCCGCTTTGATTCCGAATAGGCCGAGTGTAACCACGAGATTCACAAGCGCTGAGAGGGTGTTTCGCCCGTCGGAGACAAATTCCGTATCGGTGACGAGAAATTTCAGCGTCGTGATCTTTCCGACATCAATTGCGGCGAGCGCCGTCTCAACCGGAGAGCCAGAGGGAAGAGCAGAAAGAATCATTGCCAGCCGCTGCGCCTCAGCCTTGAACGGTTCGGCGAATATCTTCGCGACGAGAGCAGGCGATTCCGCGATCGCTCCAATGGCTGCCGCCTCTCGGTCACTCAGATTGCTGACATCCCGAATGTCGAACGTCTCTGCGAAGCGTTTTAGGAAGGATTGAAATCGCTCGGATTCCCGCGGAGCGATCTTCGGTTCGGGCGGTTTCGCCACCGGTTGTTCCGGAGGCGTCGAGGAAGTTTGATTCTGTGACGGAGCGCCTCCCTGCATAGAGATCGGGGAGCCAGGGCTTAACATCGAGTTGAATGCCGGTATCAATTGCTTAATGCGCTCATCGCATTTTGAAAGAGCCTCGAGTCCGGCGTTGAGCGCGACCTTCTTTTCCAAATCTGTGCCGGTTGCGAGTCCAAGCGCTTTTAGAATGCCGGAACTTGAAAGGGCGGAGAGCAGCTCCCTCTGTGCGGCAGGAGAAAGTTTATCGATGGCCGGAACTACGGCACATCCCGCGCTCGCGTTCTGCATCGTCGATTGTTGGTCCGGTCCGGGCATACAGGATGGTTATGACAATCTCAGGGTGGATAGCCCCCCGATAGTAAAGGAGACATCGTCAACCGAGGCAGATTTCTCCATACATATGAGTCTCATGCCGCAGACAGCGCCGGGGGAATATGGACTCTGTTCCGGGGGGAGAACATAATCGAACCTGCATTTCCTATGTCAGACCAAGCCGCCCTTCCCATTTTAAAACTTGGCGACCCGCGACTGCGCAAGGTCTGTGAGGTTGTTCGTAGCGCAGAGGCAGCGCGTCCCGTCATCGATGCGCTCTGGCGGACCTCGGATTATGTCTCTACGCTGCATAACTTCACTCGCGGCCGGGGAATTGCGGCTCCACAACTTGGATTTCTTGTCCGGATTTTTGTCGCTGAGTTTGACGGCGTCCGGAGAAACTTTATCAATCCGGAGATCATCGAGCGATCGAAAACAATTGAGCCGATTCGCGAAGGCTGCCTTAGTTTTTTTGATTATCGGGGATTTGTTCCCCGTGCGAATTGGGTGAAGGTCCGTGCACTCTCAGAGAAGTTTGAGCCGTTCGAGGTCGAAGGGGCCGGAAACACCGCAAGTTTATTGCAGCATGAGATCGATCATTTGGACGGGATTCTCTATTTTGATCGGCTTCCGAACAGAGAAGAAGATCTGATTTTGATGGATGGCATGCCTGTCATTCCATAACTCGAGGCATGAAAAATGAACTTATTGAAATTGTCGGCCGCACTGCTTCTGATCGCAGCCTGGCCGGTCCGTTCGCACGCCGAAACCCCGTTGAACGAGGTCCCGCTCTACCGCGGAAGAGAGAAGACGGACGCAGAAAAGAAGCTGGATGCAACTTTTATCTCCGAGGCGGTGAAGGCTGCGGGCTCGAAAGAAGCGGCCGCAGCGCAGCTTCTGAAGCGCGGATGGCAAGCGATTGCGGCGAATGATGCGAAGGGAGCGATCAGACGCTTCAATCAGGCATCGTTGCTCTCAAGTGACAATGCGGAGGTATTTTGGGGATTAGGCTCGGCTGAAGGGCAGCTCGGGCATTGCGATTCCTCGATCAAACTCTTCGAAGAAGCGGCGAAATTGGCGTCGTCCAATTCACGCCTGATCGCAGATTTTGGATATGCGCACACGACCTGTGCGATCGGATTGCGGAATGATTCGTCGATCCCGCACTTCATCGAGGCGGAGAAACTCTACCATCAGTCAATCAAGCTCGATCCGAAAAGCGCCCTGCCCTATTCCCGACTTGCGGTCCTGATGTTCTACAAGGGGGACATGCCAGAGACGGAGCGCTTTGTGGCAAAGTCGAAGAGTCTCGGCGGAGAGGGTTTAGATCCGCGATTTCTGCAGGACCTCGCGTCGCGGCGCTGAGCGTGGGGAGAGGCCTGAGAGTCGCGAACCTTCTCGGCGGCCTTTCCCCGTGGAGACCTCCTTTCCCTTTGTGATGTTGGCGTTTGGCTAAACGCAAGCGAACGAGACGTCCAGGACCTCTTCGAGCCATTCCCGTAGACGCGGCTTGTAGTTTCCCTGATGGATAAGCCGGCCTTGAATGAATCCTGGATCTGACATTGCCCCTCGGCGACCACCCCGTTTAATGCGATCGAGCGACGCCTGAAGGTTGTCGGTCAGAATGCGCAGCGCGGAATAGCCGATCTGCTCACTGTCGACGACAAGCACGTACTTGCCATCGGCCCGACGGATGATCGCGGTGACAACCGGATCGTCCTTGCCCAGACCACGAACGTGAAGCCGTTCGTAGCCAGTGAAGCTTAGATAGATCCGCAACCGTCCCCAGTCCGTCTCCACTTCATTGGGGTCCTCGGACACTTCGGGGCTCACGCCCGGACGCCGTTCTTTCGGCTCATCCGTCGATCGCACCTTCAGCGTGCCGATTTCCGGCTCGATTTTGCGAACCAGATCGAGTGCATCGACGCTCAAGCGCGCGAGCAAGCTGTTCCACCGGTGAGCGTGATCGAACTGCTCGAGCACGAGCAGTTCTTTCGCTAGACCGATGAGATAATCAGCCGGTTCGTCAACGGCGCACTTTAGGCTGACATAAACGATCAACGCGTTGAGTGCGATGAGCGTTGCTGCGAACAATTCATCGGGATCGGTGAAGTAACGCAGACGTTCGGTCGACAGCACCTGCTCCGCGTATTCCTGCTGCTTCAGCGGCGTCCCCTCTTGCTTAAAGAAAGCAAGTAGCGGCGCGATGAGCTTGGCGATGGATGTTCCTACCGCAACCCCTGCGAGTTGCTGCTGGAATAAAGCGAGTACCTTTGTGCGCACGCCTTTGAGCACAGCGACGACTTCTTTCGGGCCCGGCAGCGAAATGCTCGCAATGTGCGTACCCGGGACGATCCTCGCCGTGCTGTCACCAGACCAAGAAAGGTTCCGGAGTTCGTCGGCGTTGATAGACTCATCGAACACATGCTGGAGGAACGCCTCCAAAGCATTCGGCACCAACGAGATCTGCTCGTTATCCCTGCCGGCGTTCCAGAACATGAACGCGAGGCCGGTGCGCCGGTAGCGATTGTTGAACGAGTGGCGCTGCAGCGGAACAGTGACAGTCTGCCCAAGGCATCCCATCAGTCCGAGCACCGCTACTTTGGCCGAAAAGTGCGGCTTGAAGCGAGTGTTCGGGATAGTACGCTCGATATAGGCCACCTTGTCAGTCGAGTACCTCGACGGGTAGTAGAGCTCGAACTGTTCGGAAACCGCATTTCGATCAAGCAATTCCCTCAGAAGTGTGCAGACGAGGCCCTTGGCCTGATCCTCGTGCATAAATGCGAACGGGACGGTCTGCACCTTCGGCGAACGACTAGACATTTCCCTTCCCCCTAACCTTTCTTAAGAGACTCTCAGGACTCTCGCCGAGCAGGCGAAAGACCCCGACCAGCGTCTACGCATCGGCGTGAGCAGAATCGCGCCGCCAAGGAAGGGTTAGAAAACCTCTAAGAAAAAGAGCGGAAAACAAAGGCCCGGTGGGTGGATGAACGGGTTATGTCGAGATGGCGAAGAACTGATTGATTTTCGTAACCAGCCGGAAAAGGCCGGGGACGGGCCCCGGCATGCCTCGGAGATCTGTCTCAGAGACGGTGTCAGGGTTTAGGTGTTTTGAAGCTCCGGACGAGTGCGGGGAGATTCGGCCGCGAAAGGCTCCGCAAATTACGGAGAATCAAATTCTTTGGATCGTCGATTAGTGCCGCCTAATTCTCGAGTCGGCATGGCGGATCACCGCCCTACGCATAATTGCTCCGCTGTCCGAAAGTTTCCGACACCGCGACCTGTCACCACGGCCGAAGCAGGCTTCGACAAAGGTGGGGTGTACCAAAGCCCGCGGTGTGGGAGGTGGACAAGGCAAGGCGAGCAAATCTGTCGGGAAACTTCCGGGAGCGATGATCGACTACAATTCGCGGGCGGGCAGGCGGCGAAACTTAACGCACGAATTGGTTGACGTAATCAGCACCGAGGCCGACCTCGATGAAATGCGCGCGGCACATCTCGAGCTTGGTGTGCACATCATCGTGGCCGGTGCAGACACCGTCCGAATTGTAATAGATCAGCGCACCGGAGATGTTGAAGAAGGTGATCATCTCCTCGACATCATCGTCGACGACAAGTGTGTGCATCTCTCCCGGCGGTTCGAAGACATACATTCCGGCGTGCGCGACCCAGTCGTGTTCGAGATAGCGCCAAGAACCCTTGATGACGTACCCATGCACGGGCGCGGGGTGGCGATGCCTGCTGAGCACACCGGCTTTTCGTACCTTGAGGAGATTCGTCCACATCCCCGCCGATGTGTTGAGCAGCAATGGGCGGAACCAAACATTCGGCTCCTGCGGAACCCAAAGCCGTTCATCATCGGGTATGGCTTTGATCGCCATCTCGGGAATCGCTGAGGAGGCGGTTTGGTTGCTGGGCATCGAATCTCCTGAATCTTGCTAGGCCGCTGAGTATCCCCCGTCGACAGGGAGCACGGCACCGGTGATGAATGCCGCCTCTTTCGAACAGAGGAAAAGCGCCGCGCCGGCGATATCTTCCGGTTTGCCCCAGCGTTTCATCGGCGTCCGTCCGATAATTGTCTCGCTGCGCTCCTTGTTCTGCACGAGCGGAGCGGTGAAGGCGGTTTCAATCCAACCGGGAGCCACCGCATTGACACGAATCCCCTGCTCCGCCCAAGCGATAGCGAGCGACTTCGTCAATTGAGCGACGCCGCCTTTGCTCGCGCTGTATGCGGGGATATAGCCGCTTCCGAAGTAACTGAGCATCGAGGCGACATTCAGAATGCAACCAGTCGATTGGGACAGGAGCTCGCGTGCCGCAACGCATGCCCGCATCGTTCCGGTGAGATTTACATCGAGCACCTGCGAAAACTCGGCCGGATTAAACTCTCGGCCGGCCCGGAAAGTGATTCCGGCGGAGTTCACCAGGACATCCAGCCGCTTGAAACATGAAAGCAGACCTGTGATCCCGGCTTCGTCCCGCACATCGAGAACATTCGCAGCGATGCCTTTCACTTCCCGCTGCAGATTCTGGACCTCTTCTGCGGTGATGCCAGTTACGGTCACCTGACAATTCGATTTAATGAATGCCTCGGAGATCGCGCGTCCGATCCCAGTCGTGCCGCCAATTACGAGAACGTTGCGCATGGCTCCGTATAGCACCAGAATCTCGCCGAATTCTAGCAGCGGCAGTCCGCGGGCTGAAGCGCCACAGCCTAAAAGCTCCACTGTCGATTTCCCCCGGCACGATTGTCTTCACGCGCGAGCAGCCGAACGGCAAGAATCCACCAACGAAGAACGCTCGCGGACAGGTCGAAGGGCTGGAGTAACTCCGAACTCGGTTGCACAATGCGGCGCGGATGACTTTTAGCCCATCCCGCCGAATCCATTCGACTTCCATCACCGCCTCATCGGCTCCTCTCGGTCCGCCCAGCCGCGGAATCAAACAGATAGACACAGCCCGTCTCCGTCCTGCGAAATAACGCCGCGGTATCGTCTAAAGCCATCATAACCTTTGGAGATAGACCGATTTTCAAGGCTGTTACGTGATGAAAGGAATCTCACTCGGCATAATAATTTTTATTGGGCTCAACGTCGCCGAAGCTCAAGTCCAAGTGAATCTCAGCGAAGACCAGGCTCCGATTCCAACGGTGAGCTCCACCGTTACCCAAACGATTCCGAGCACCGTTTCGACGACTCCGTCCTTCGTTTCAAACACTGCTACGACATCGACCACCGTTACTCAGCAGACGGGTTGCGCTTACCCGGTCACGATCACCAGCGAAATGGCTGACTTCTGCTCGCCGCAAATGGCCCAGAACAATCTGTGCGTCGGGAACAATGGAACCGTGCCGGTTTTTTCTGGGGCGGCCTCACAACTCTCCTGCCTTCAGAACATCGTCGATGGTTGCATCGCAGGCGGAGTTGTCACCTCCAGCGCAACGGTCGCAAACATGCTCGCGTGGGAATGTTCGACTGCAAGTGGCTGCGAACCATTTCCGCCGGGCCAACAGAATCAAACAGATTATGAGCGCTTCATCTGGGCCCAGATGGATGACTGTGTTGCGCAAGCGATCGGTGGAGCTGCAGCGCTGACCGCCGGCTCGATGACCGTGAACTTGGACGAGGGCTGCCAGACTGTCGCGCCCGACGCGGCAGCGGGCATGTGCGTCGCCGATGCGATCGGCGTGCACGTATTACCTTCACCGATTTCGCTTGTCTGGAACGATGGCGCGGATCTCAACGAGAACAATCGCGTTGTGCGCTTCCCGCTTGATCCGGCCGTTCCCGATGCGTTCTACGTCTGGAAAGCCTCGGCTGACCATCCGTTACTCGTGCATGACCCCGCTCATTCGGGGACAATCACAACCGCAGCGCAACTATTCGGAAATTTCACATTCGGGAAAAGCTGGAAGAACGGATATCAGGCGCTCGCATCGCTCGATGCGAACAGCGATGGAAAACTTTCCGGTGCTGAGCTCGAGCCACTCGCGCTTTGGTTCGACAACGATCGGGACGCTGTTAGTGCCGCAGGCGAAGTCCAGACACTTACCGCAGCAGGCGTTGAAGAGATTTACTATGTTCCTTCATCGACAACCGGTCCGGAAGGAGATCTGCTCGCTTCGAGAGGATATGCCGCCAAGGTTAGCGGCCGTTCCCATGTGCGTGCTTCGATTGACTGGTACAGCAAGGCCTACGATTCCGAGATGGCCGCGGTCGCAAGCGCGCAAGAGCGGGCTAAGCGAAGCGCTCCGCGTTCAAAGAACTCGAGCGGAAAGACCACACGCACCGCATCCGAATCGACGGCGTTAGCGGGACTTAATGGCGCCTGGCTCTGGAGCGCCGGCGCCCCGACCGAGCTCTCACCGAAGGGACTCCTGACCTTCAAAGAGAAGGGTGGCCAGATCTCAGGTCACAGCCTGATGGAGATTCCGCTCAAGCGAAACTCGGGAAAGCTTCGAAGCCGGGTGATCGCGTTTCCGCTCGACGGAACTCTTACGAAGGCCCCTGACGGCTCAACGAGAATTGAATTCACAATGAGCTCCGCCGAGGGTCTCCCGACCGCGAGCCGCGCCATTCTCTCCGCAGACGGCAGAACGCTTGAGGGGATCAGCTCTTCGCATTTCGACAAAGAACCGGGGAATGGAAGTTCGCTGACCTACAATTGGACTGCCCGACGGGCCCGATAGGACCATCACAGCATTTTACTCCCGCAACAAACTGTTTAAGCTCCCCTCCTGTGAGCTTGCCCGCCAACTCTCGACCGCCTCCATCAGGTATCTGTTTTACGGACGGAACTGTCACGCGGCTGGGATGGTCCGGATTTTGGATCCGTGCAGATGTGGCAGATCGAGGTGAGCAGTTTATTCGGACGCTGACTTGCGGTTACCGGCTTGCGCTTACACCGGGAGATTCAGTTCATGTCCTTGGCGGACCAGTCCCCGACGGCTCGGCCTTCGCTTGTTCATCCATAACGAAGAGATCTCATACCGCGGGGAGCGAATCGACAGTACGCGATGAAGCCGCATTTCCTGCGTGGTCCTTCTGGCGGCTTCTTCTACGGTAGCCGCTCAGCGCCACGGAAAGCAGAGCTGACCGTCAGCCTGCGGCAGCTCGAAATTCGATACCGAAATTCCCAACAGCCGGATCGGCCGGCGTGTTGCATCCGTCAATTTCAGAAGCTCCACCGCTTCGCTGAGCAGTTCAGCCTCTGAGCTCGGCGGCAGTTCGAGCGTGCGGCTTCGCGTAGCTTTTTCGAAACCCGCATACGTGACTTTCAACGTCACGGTTCGGCCCGGACGCTCGCCAAGGCGGCGCCAGACTTTCGCTCCAAGCTTTTGCAGCTCGACGTGAAGCTCCGCGAGATCTGTCAGATCCGTAGAGAAGGTGTCCTCCGCTCCGACTGACTTTCGTTCCCGTTCCGAAATCACCGCTCGCTGGTCTTCTCCCCGGCAGATTCGGTAGTACCAACCTCCCGATTTCCCAAAACGCTCTTCGAGCACTTCGAGCGAGAGCTCTCGAAGCTGACCAACAGTCTCAATACCGAGCGATCGCATCTTCTCCTCAGTTTTGGGACCAACCCCCGGGACTGCGCGAATGGCGAGCGAGATAAGGACCTCTTCGACCCTTTCCGGCGGGATCACCGTCAGGCCATTCGGCTTGTTCATGTCCGACGCGACTTTCGCCAGGAATTTCGAAGGTGCCACTCCGGCAGACGCCGTCAACGCTGTTTGCTGGAAGATTCGCAAACGAATCTCCTCTGCGATTCGGGTTGCCGATGGATTCTGCCGCTTGTTCTCCGTCACATCGAGATACGCTTCATCGAGCGAGAGCGGCTCAACAAGATCGGTATATTCGCGGAATATCGCCATGACTTCCGACGATACGCGTTTGTACGCATCGAATCGCGGAAGAACGAAGACCGCATGCGGGCACAACCTGACGGCGTGAGAACAGGGCATTGCGGAACGAATACCGAACTTTCGTGCTTCATAGCTTGCAGCGGCGACAACCGAACGCGAGTCCGGCTTCCCGCCGACAACAAGCGGCTTCCCGCGCAGCTCGGGATTATCCCGCTGCTCGACGCTCGCGTAAAACGCATCCATGTCGACATGAATTATCTTTCTCACGGTGTCGTTCATTTCGCGGCGGCAGGCACGCTCCCAATTACCAATTCGACGTTCGCCGACATAGCGGCCATCTGCACATGGGCAGATCTTCGAGCCGAAGACGCCGAGCGCTCTCGCTAAGCGGGCGATTTTCGTAAAGAATCAGCCTTCCGCAGATCGGCAGCAGCGACTCAACGAATGGTCTTTCGAGAGACATTCCGAAGAGGGAACCACTTTGAGGTGAGCCGGCA
Source organism: uncultured Bdellovibrionales bacterium (assembly GCA_964401925.1). Lineage (GTDB taxonomy): Bacteria > Bdellovibrionota_C > UBA2361 > SZUA-149 > JADYYL01 > CAYOAK01. Next base: position 21,076 of record CAYOAK010000008.1, read on the forward strand.
TAATAAACTCGGCAATACCTAGCGAGGTTCTCATGCAGTTAACGGTTACCGATCAGATTCTTCGATTCTCTTTTGCAAATAGCCATGAGGTTGGAAGAATCGTCGCAGTTGATGACATCGGCTTCACGATGCAAAGCCTCGAAGGAAACCGGTTCAGCATGACTTGGGATCTGCTCAGTGCCGGGTTGCGCGTCGAAGCTTGCGAGCGCGATTTAAAAAAAGCCGCTTAAAAACAACGAAACGGGTCGAGTGACCTTTCTATAGAGCCGGCCGGAACAGAGTGATAGGTTCACTCCTCTGCTTCGCTCTCCCCATCCGTTTGATCGGTAACGACCTTTGACTGCTTCGAGTGGAACCGGAGGCAGTGAATGTTACAGAGGGTTAAAAAACTGAGCCGGTTCAATCCGGCCGAGCTGTGGCTCGCACGGAATCGACGGGGCGTGATTATGCCCGCTCCAAAGACTCTGAAGGGCCAGTGGAGCATCCCGGCGGGACTCGAAAGCCGGCGAATCGACGGCCAGTGCGACACCTATCCGAAGCTCTGCAAGGAGGTTCGGACTCGATTGAAATCGGTGCTGCGTCACTCACCGAAGGAGCAGAAGGCTCTCGTCCGGCGAGCGACTCACGTGGTGTGGCAACTTCGGAAGCTGTTCGCACCGCCGACCGAACCGGTCGATTTTCGAATTACGATTCAGCATGGGCGCCGTGACGGAGCGTCGGTTGCTCCGCACTGCGATCCTGTCAAGGCACTGATGTACACGGACGCGGGCGCGCCGGTGGTGCTTTATCTCCGTAAGGACACCGCCCGATTTAGGGAAGAGGTCCGAAAGAGAGACACGGTTCTGAAAAGGATTCCCCGAGGGCGTCTCTTGCTCGCCGACTTTCGTCTGGCGCACGGGTCGCCTTGCATCGGAGTGGATGAGTGGCGCATCGGCTACGTTGTCCACACACCACTCGAGGAGCGCTGGGAATTCGGATAGGTTTTCGCGGAGTACTCAACTCGAGTACTCCGCCAGCCTCCTCATTTTTCGTCAGGTCGGATCGACATCGACGGCAAAAAACGCACAGCGGTGGCCTCCCGGGAAGCCACCGCGCTTGCTCGAACCGGCCGCGCTACGGCGTTGACACCTCGAGGCGAAGGCCATCCGACGAACTCGCCACCACCTTGTCGCCGCGCTGCAGGGGAAACGCTTTTCCATTGATGAGCGCGCCCGTCGCGATAATCCGGACACCGTCCGCGCCTCCGGGCATCGCGCTCACGCTTTGGACGACGCCGTTCATGGAACGCCCCCACGTGAGGAGATCCACCGTCGCACTCTCTTTCGGCAGCAGACTCACCCCCCCTCGGATGATGTTGCCCGTAACGCTCCCGGACAGCGCCGACGCGGACTTTGCCATGAGCGGAATGTGCCATTCACCGCAGAGGTGGCCGCAGCCTTGGAAGTCCTTCAGGACGCCGCCTTCGAGCGTCACCGTGCGCTCGTCACCGTAGGTGTATCCAATGACTTGTCCGAAGCCGTTCACCCAGATCCACCTCTCGATCTCCGCGATCACCCCTTTGCCTCCATCGACGTTGGGCAGCACGATCGGGTCGTTCGGACCGAGCAGCATCGCGCCCGTTCCCTTGTCGAAAACGGACACTCCCCCTTCCGGCTTATCCTTGCCAGCCGCGAATACCCGCCAGTGTGGTAGCACCGGCGCTACAAGTGCCTCGGCTGCGGGGCGGTTGACCACATAGTGGTTCGAGGCGAATCGGGCGGCCAAGACCGCCATCATTTCGTCCCGGGGATGGTTAGCGGAGAGATGATCGAGCGACGCGAAATCCATTTCGCGCCCCGAACCTCCCTGATAGTAGAAAATCGCCCGGCCGCCCGCCATGGACATCCGGAGAATCTGATCTTGTGTACTCATACGTCACCTTTCGGGACGGTTCCGCATACTGCTCGAAATCCTTTCACAGAACCGTCGCCATCGTTGTCATCCCGGATCGGTTCCGGGATGACTCCGTCATTTTTTAGTCAGTCTGATTTTGGGAGAGAGCCGCGCCGTTGAGACGAAAGGTAGACACGTCATACCGTGCGGCGGTTGAAAGTTAAAGTTTAGGGGCCCTCCCGCCTGACTTTACAAATGCCATTCGCTGTCCTCTGCTCCCCCGATGATCCGACTGATACTGCTCACTTTTTTCTGTCTCGCGCAGGCTACCGCCGCCAATGCAAGGCAACTCTGTTTCGTATTGCCGCTGACCGGCGGGCAGGCAGCTTTCGGCGAATCCGTCATGCGGGGGGCACAGCTCGCACAACAGAAGATGTCCGTATGCGCGAATGATAAATCCGCGGCGGAGCCGAATGACTGTGCACTGAAAGATGTGAAGTTCGTCTTCGAAGATCATTCGGGCGAACCGGCCCGTGCGGTGAGCGCTGTCGAGTCGCTCCTGCGTTCGAACAACTGCGATGCGTTCGCCGTCTTTGGCTCGGCGACGAGTCTTGCCGTTGTCGATCGGCTTGAGCGAGTCGGAAAGCTGACCATCAGCATCGCGACCTCGGATAAGATTCAGACCGGAAAGAAGTTTGTCTTTCGAAACATGGCCGCTGCCACGGCGATCGCGAAGCCGCTCTCCGAGGAAGCGCACCGCACGGGGTTGAAACAAGTAGTTTCGATCACGACGATTCACGATGGAATGTTCGCCTATCGCGACGCGTTTGAATCCGCTTTCGGATCGCCCTTTGTTCAGAAGATTGAAGTCGCACCGGCGGAGGCGGATATGAAGGCCTACGCTCTTCAAGCAAAGCACGCGAATGCCGGCGGAGTATTTATCACACTGCTCCCTCCGCAATCGTCGATGTTCTCACGCGAGATTCGCGCACTCGGATATGCGAAGCCGCTCTTCGCCTCCAATCAGATTGAAACACCCGATGAGCTTAAATCTGCGGGCACGGCCTTTGAAGGGCTCTGGTATGCGCGCGAAGGCTCCGAGGGATCACGCAGCATCGACGCAGAGCTCGCGAAGAGGTTTCCGGATGGGAAAACTATTTTCGCTCCGAACGGGTACGACACAGCGGCAATTCTCGGACTCGCCCTCTCCGCTCCGGATCCACGGGGGTATGTCGAGAATCTCAAGGGCTTTTCAGGAGCACAGGGCACCTTATCGACACTGCCCGATCATAGCTTCGATATCCCCGTCCGCCTGATGATCGTTCGCCAAGGCCGATTTACAATGAAATAGCGGGGAAAGTAGCCGGGTCAGGAGTTGCGTTCCGAATCGCCGCCGTCATAAGACAGCCGCATGACCGAATCTTCCGTCGAACCGATTGATGTCCTCGTTGTGGGCGCGCATCCTGATGATTGCGAGATGCAGATGGCGGGCACGATGCTCAAATTTGCCGACGCAGGAAAGAAGCTCCTTCAGTTGTGCCTTACGAAGGGCGAAGTGGGAACTTATGGCGATCCGCAATTAAGAGCCGAGGAGCTGAAGACGGCGTGCCGGATGATTCCGTGCGACCTGCTCCAATATGATTTTCCCGACACAGCCCTCGAGAACACCGTCGAAACCCGGCAGGCCGTCGCCAAGGTGATCAGAAAGTACCGGCCACGAGTTGTATTCGCGCCGTATCATTCAAACACTCGGGCGGAGTTCGGCGGCGTGGCGCACCGCGATCATATGGTGTGCGGCGAGATCGTTCGCGACGCGATCAAGCTCGCGCGAATTGAGAAGGCCGTCCCGGGTGAGCCGAAGCACCAAGTTCAGAAAAGTTATTTCTTCATGCTTCCGAGATCGGTGCTTCCCCAACTCTATGTGGATGTCTCCGATGTGATCGATCGGATGCTTGAAATCTTTCGCGCGCACGAATCACAGATGGCGATTCGAATCGCGGGGCGGCCAATCGATGAAGTTGCGCTGCTCCACCGAGCCGGCCATGGCCTTGATATCGGCGCGAAATACGCTGAAGCTTTTGTCTGCGACCTGCCGCTCAAGATGACAGCGCAGACCTTTCTCGATGTTTGAAACCGATGCGCTTACTTCCGGACACTCCCCTCACGGTTCAGCGGATTCCTTACGCGAACCCACTTTCCTAACCCTTCCACAAGAATCGCATCGCTTCCCGCCTGACGCGCGATGTTGAGGATATCAGTATCGCTGAAACCGGTTCCCCCCGTTCGCGAGTAATAGCGGGAGCCGTACGGCTGATCCGTGCGAAAGAGGCCAAAGGTGCCGATCAGTTCGCAGCGTGCGTTCCGCACTTCAATTACCTGTTTGTTTGTTCTTTCGGAAACATTCTGCACGAGGAACGTCGGCCCCCGTCCACCATGAATGTTTTCGGATTTATACAGGACACCCCCGCCCGGAATTGAATCGATCGGCACGATGTTGTCGCACACCCATCCCGGACTGCCAGGTCCGACTTGCGAATGGGAAACTCCGGGGAGCAAAAGGACGGCCAGCGCCGCTATCGAAAAGATTTTTTTCACGGGCATTCTCCGAGAGAACGAATTGACTGACCGGCGGCCGAGGCGAAACATTCATTGAAAAATGCGATTCCAGAGCAGCTACATACCGTCGCAACCTGTGCCGGATCGCAGCTCGCCGGAGCCGGCTCACACTTCCCGGTTCGGCCGTTCTGACCGCAACCGAGATCGGTGAAGTTACAGAATTCACCCGCGGCACATCCGCCGGAGTTGACACAGCTCGATCCGCCGTCCCCCCCGCCACTGCAACCGCTCACGGCCAGGCATAAGCCTGCCGCAAGAAATACCAAACGGATTTGATTCATATCTGCTGCGCTCCTGAGAGTCCGAATGGTTTCATTCACAGGAGAGAGCTGCAAGCCGGAGAGTTCGTCCGGCATTGCACACTCGGCGGGACAACGGCCGCTGAAACGCATATAGCTGCTGGGGAAAAGCGATCGGTGCAGCATGAACAGACTCATTCCCGAGCTCGACGTCTCAGATCTTGGGCGCTCGCTTGAGTTCTACCTCGCAGTCGCCGGCTGCAGAGAGCTCTACAGACGTCCCGAAGAGCGATTTGTGTTCTTGGATCTGGAAGGGTCGCAACTGATGCTTGAGGAGGCCGCCGGTCCCGGCCGAAGATTCCGTACGGCACCGCTCGAACATCCCTATGGACGTGGAATCAATTTGCAGATTCAGGTGGCAGACGTCAGCACGATCTACGAACGGGCACAGACGGCCGGCGCACAGATTGTCATACCGATCGAGGAGCGTTGGTATCGGCGGGATGATCATGAAGTCGGGAACCGTCAGTTCGTCATGGCCGATCCCGATGGATATCTCCTCAGGCTCTTCACGGACCTCGGCCGGCGGTAGTGCAAGCGAATTGCCTGAGTTGATATTGTTCGCGCTCGGGGCGAAACTGGCGATGCCTCGATAGCGGGACAGAATCAGAGCACAGACGATGCAGCACCTGCGAACTTTTCTCGCCTTCATTTCATTCATACTTTTCGTCACCGGATCCGCAGGCGCGGAGCAGGCGCCCGGGATGAAGGTCGGAGTAATCGCGCCATTGAGCGGTAATGTCGCCGCCTGGGGTACTGACATCCGGAACGTACTGCTCTTTGCCAAAGAGAAGCTCGGTGCGGGTCACATCGATTTCGTTTTCGAAGACGATCAGTGTCTTGGCAAGAACGCCGTCACCGCCGCGCATAAGCTGCTCGACATAGATCGGATCGATTACGGTATCTCCGTCTGCACCGAGTCCACACTCTCCGCTGCGCCGATCTTCGAGAAAGCAAAGAAGATCCTCATGGCTCCGGCGGCGAGCGGACATTCCATCTCTCAGGCCGGCGAATACATCTTTCGCACCTGGCCAAGCGATGACGAGGCAGCCCGGCTCCTTTTCGAGACCATTAAGGCGAAGTATCGATCTCTCGGCACAATCACAGAGGACCGCGCCTACGCTCAGGAAGTTCTCTCGGCGTTCACAACAGCCTCGAGCGGAAGCCCCCTAAAAGTTGTCTCCGAAGTTTTCAGCTCGGGAGAAACAGATTTCCGCTCGCTGCTGCTCAGATTGCGCGCGCGCCGGGTGGAGGCGCTCTTTCTGAACGCTAACTCCGAAGGAACTTCCGTCAAACTCCTGCAACAGATGAAACAGCTGAACTGGAGCGTTCCCGTCTACGGTATCTACTTTCCGGGTAACCCGGCGTTTCTCGAACTCGCTAAAGAGCTGAGCGAAGGCATTGTGTTCGTCGATGCACCGTCGGCCGCAAGAACATTCGATGAATCGGGCAAGCAGCTTTATACCGAATTCGTAGCGAAGTTCGGACCGATGCAAAGCTCGACCTTTGTATTTCCCTCAGCATACGAAACGCTGAGACTAATGGCCGGTTTTGCTCCAGGTTCGAACACCGAGCGTGATCAGCTGCTGTATGGAAAGTTCACAGGACTCTTTGGAGCCTATAGCTTTGATTCGAACGGCGATGTCGTCGGTATCAAACATGAGATGAAGGTAATTCGGAATGGAGCTCCCGTTCCGATCGAGCCGATTCTCTGAGCAGAGGTCTGCTCTATCCGAACCGGACAGAACTATCCCAATTGCCGATCGGGAGCTTTTCTCCAGCTCAGCTCGATCAGATCGCCCAGCTTCTTCATCAAACCGCGGGACTGATGTGCTAGGGATCGTCCCGGCTTTTTATAAAGTACCTGAAGAAGGGAGATGACAGATGCAATTCAATAAATTTCTTTTAACAGCAGTCTTTGTGACCGCGGGGATTCCTTGCGTCGCACACGGAGACGCGCTCGTAAGGTCGGCCACCGGGGACAGCACCGCTGTTACCGCAGCTCGTGACGCGTTTCGAACGGATATCGGCGGCGGCACTGTGGCCGGATCGAACGGGTCGTTCGGCGGGGCACGGCGCGAGATTAACTGGGACGGAGTGCCGGATACTTCGGCAGCACCGAACAGCCTTGCGGCAGACTTCTTCAATTCGACTTCGCCTCGCGGTGTTGTGTTCACCACAGCCGGCACCGGCTTTCAGGTCAGTGCGGACGCCGTGAATACCAGCAGTGAGCCGGTGGAATTCGGCGGAGCAACGGGGCATGCCGGTTATCCTGCACAGTTCGCGCCATTTACGGCTGAGCGCTTGTTTACTTCCCTCGGAAGCAACACGCTGGACGTGAACTTCTTTCTGCCCGGAACGTCGACACTTGCGACCGTAACTTCATTCGGAGCGGTCTTCTCGGACGTGGACCTCACCGGGCCAACAACGATCGAGTATTTCGATCAGTTTAATAACTCGCTTGGTCAATTTATCGTGCCGGGCACTTCCGGAGCCGAAACATTCTCGTTTCTGGGAGTGACGTTTACGGAAGGTGAGAAAGTCGCCTACGTCCGGATCACTTCGGGGAATGCCGTGCTCGGCACAGCCGACACAGGATCTGCCGACGCGGTAGTCATAGATGACTTCCTCTACACGGAGCCGTCCGCGCAAACGACCCTCGGAGCGATCGCGGTCACGGCACCCAATGGGGGAGAAGCACTGACAGTCGGAGCTTCGACCTCCATAACGTGGACACCATCTCTTAGTAGCGGAACCGTCAATATCGAGCTGAGCAGAAATGGCGGCACAACATGGGAGACATTGTTCGCGGCTTCCGCTGATGACGGAACCGAGAGTTGGACGGTCTCCGGACCTGTGACCGGTCAGGCGCTCGTCCGCGTGACATCGACGCTGAGCTCCGCCGTCACCGACACAAGTAACGCTGTGTTTGCAATTTCGGACAGCACATCGACACTGCCCGACCTGAGAGTTTCGATATCCAATACACGGTATCGAAACGGTAAGTTCTCAGGACGGATCACTCTGTCGAACAGCGGTCCGGGAGCTTCGAGCGCAGCGCTGGTTGACCTGTATGTCTCGAGTAACTCGGCAGTGGGAACAGGCGATCTGCTTGTTCTTCGCCGTTCGGTTGCGGGGATTACAGCCGGTTCATCCCGAGCGTTCTCGTTCAACGTGAGTGCTTCGAGGAATCGCCGACTGATCGCCGTCGCGGATCCGACGGACGATGTAGCAGAATCGAACGAAGCGAATAACAACGCTTCGCGGTCAGTCCGCTAGCAGTTGTTGTGATTCGGCGTGCAGCTCCCGTATGGGAGCTGCATGTTCTCTTCCCTTTTCAGACCCACGGCAATGTTGCCACCGACAGTCCAAAGGATACGGGTCTGGAAAGGGGAGAATCTTGTTCGATCCAGATCCGAATAGATTGATCCGTTGCCGGTGGGGCGCTCATTTCCAGGTCATACGCGGCCGGTATTCCGCCGATAGATCATATAGGTGGACCTCACGCAGTTCAGAGGGCGGTTCTCCAGTGAAAGCTGGCGAACAATCTCCGCCAGCTTCATTGCTGGAAGTGTCTTCTCGTTTCCAGTCTCATGGGCCGCTTGCGCAACGGCGCAGGGAGTCTTCGCCGAGCCTGTTGCAAATGCCTTCATCGGAATCAGCGTCAGCTTTGTTGTCTATTGTGTGGCGTTCGCTGCGTTGAAGCGGCGTCCGTTATCATCGGTAATCCGAGGCCTCGCTTGCCGGGTAACATTGGAAATGGCCTTTCGCGGCTTGCTGCACGTCGGCTTTATGTGCGCGGGGATGCACGCGGGCTGGGCTTCGTTTCTTGCGCAATTGATCTCCGGCTTCGGAGGTCACATGAGCGTGCCGTACTTCATCCGAAGCGAGAGCACCGTCCTTTCAACCAAGAAGGTGTAACTAAGGCAGCGGCTCAAGATCGTCCTGGGAATCTCCGGGAGGAGGAAAACCGCCGGACGGCATTCCACTCTCGCCGGGATTCATTCGCTGGACGCCGACTACGCGATCGTTTCTATAGCGAATCACCAGCATATGCATTGCTGCCTGCATCTCCTCCGGAGATGGTTGTGCGGCCATCCCTCCCAACGAGCCGGCCATACCAAGAACTGATGATCCGATTCCGCCGGCGATCCCGCCGGCCGGACCCGCAAGTCCGGCCAGCCCGAGACCTTGATCTAATATGCCGGAAACGTTCCCCGCCGTCTGCGCGTTAGCCATCTGTTGTTGAGCGGAGCGCATCAGCGTTGCCATCCCAGGCATGTACTGAACGGTGACTTCCACTCGCTCCGCGCCGGGCGCGCCGACGAGATCCTCGGAGACATTCATCGGCAGCCCGAGAATGGACTCGACTGTCGAGCGGGACATTCCGACTTTGATGTCGGACATCCGTGCGCGAGCGTCCTCCGGCGGCCGCTGTCCGCTCTCCGGAGTCAACGAATCAGAGCGCGATCCGGAGGAAGAGCACGCGCTCAAAAGCACCGAGATGAGGAGGAACACGGGTAAGAGATAGTGATTCATGGTGGCCTCCGAATGAGCGTGCTCATCAGAGACGAGTCCGGCGTCAGAATCAAGAGGTGCCGTAGGGCAAGTGAGATAGGGAAAGCAACTGTCAGCGGGAGGCTCAGCGGTGAGGCTCGTCCCAAAATCCTTTAACGCTTCGCCGTTCCGGCCTGGGCTAGGCCAAGTTTCGCGCAGATGGCTGCAAGCAATAAAAAGGGTATCGCCTGAAAGAGCGCGATACTCGTCATCACGTACTCGAACCTTGAGACCGGTGCGATCAACGCGCTTCGCAGTGCGCATATCAGCTCGACTCCGCCGAGGCCGGGGTACGGGACGAATGAGAGGAGACTAACGACAATGGACATCGCTCCGAGAAAGCCGAGAATGGCCTCAGAGTGAGTGCCGACAAACTTCGGCGGTATCACCAATGCCCGAGCGAACCTCTGATTATACATGACCACCGGAAACACGACTCGAATGGCCCATCCGATCGGCCTCCAGACCTCAAGAGCTGAAGCGACGAGACTCTGCATCCACGGTAGCCGCCGGACATGTACTTCGTACTGGAAAGCCGAAAGCATCCGGAGCGCCGGAACGCGCACCTGCCGTATCTTTGCCTTTCCCTTCCGCCGCACCTCTAGCAACACTGGCTCGTTGAGTTCCGGGCCGAAGCTCAGCAGTTGCCCGACGAATGAAAACGATGGGAACGGTTTGGACACGCCGTCGTCTCGAATTCCAATGATTTCATCATCGACTTGAAGGTTCGTCGCGAGCGTGAACGTCCAGGGAATCTTGCGGATGCGCCATGGCAAACACAACAATTGAGTCCCGAGGAAGCGAAAGCGCACGAAGCTTACAAGAAAGCCAAAAACGATCAGCGCGAGCGGCGGTGCCGAGATGACTTTGAGCCAGGCATCCGCATTCTGCATTCGCTGATTCATGACAGCGGCGTCGATCTGTCGATTGGAACCGCCGAGAATATTCGCGTCGACAAACGCCAACGAAACCCACGGGAACGGAATCAGCCGGAGCGAAACGCTCCGCTCGAGGATGTTAAGTTCGGCGATGGCTGGACCGATCCCCAGTTGAAGCTCAGTGACAGGAACCCCGTAGTTTTGCGCGGTCCACATCAGGACGCCGGCGCGGATGGACAGGCAGAGTACGATGGCGAGATAGAAATCCCAGAATCGTCTCGTAACAAGCATGGAAGACCTCCACCGCGGACCGGAACCGGTCATCGAGGGAGATCTGCTGGCAAAAACCGAATTGAAAGTTGCTCTACCCGAGCGGATAGATCTTCGATGATCGCATTGAAAGTCAAGGCGCGTCGAGAGTTTTGTCTTTTGGAGGAGCCGCGCGGAATGTCCGGAATACAAACAGTTGGGAAAACCAAACTTCGCCTTCGCTTCTATTTAGCTATACATCCTTAACCATACAGGGGCCGGACACCGCGCAGGTCTACGAGATCACGAAAGGGAAGCACGAGCGAAGTCATCTCGCCGTGTTTGAACAGCTCAGGCTGCAATCTGGCAAAATCCTCGAGAACAATCGCGTAATAATACTGATTGGCAAGCTCCGTAACTTCCAGCATGGCATCAATCTGAGCGTCGGGAATTTTTCCATCGCCCGGCATCACTACACTGGACGACGCAATGGAAAAGACCACCTCCACGTAAGGTGTAAGCGGTGGAAGGCCTCTGGGATCAACGCGCTTCTCGACGAGACCCAGTCTCCGGTTAAATTTCGAAACGAATGCGAACGGGCCCAATGGAAACACGCCTCCGATGAGAGTTGCGTTGTCGAAATCCGCGAGCCTCGAATCGATAAGGTTCTGGATATAAGGGTCCTCCCTGAACTCTGACCGCGTAGCCTGCGCTTCCGGCGGGGGCGACTCCACTTCAGATCTTACCGCGTGCTTGCGCCGGCTCCGCTCTTCGCGACGCCGGCGGTTCCTGGGCGATTCCTGTCGTTTGGCCATGCTGTCTTGAACCTCAGTTCCGGAGCCGCGAGCTGCTCCAAAAGGCAGGGACAATGTCCCGATCTCTTTCTTGGAAAATTTTGTAGGAGGAGAGAGCAACCGGCAGACGGACCGGGAAAGCGAGACTACCGTTTGAACACGGGAATCTCAAACTCAAGGTTGAGATCGATGCGCGGCATCGGTGCCTTCGCGGTGAGCTTCCACTGCACCTTGATCGAATCCGACTCATCGCCGCTCTCCGGCAGTCCCTTTACTAGTTCGAATGCAATCGGAATGAGGGTCGCAGATGCGCCTGGATGTGAGTGCAGCGGAACGGCACGTTCTTCCGACCATGCAATCTTTACATCGGTCGAAGAGTCATCTCCGGAGCCCGTAGTGATCGCCCTCTCGCAACGCAGCCTCACTGTGACGGATGAGGGCGGTTGCGGTTTTGGAATCTCGATGGTGGCGGAGAATCTTTCGCCGAGTCTCGCCGGATTTGTTTGAAGCCGAAGGCGTGCAGCGCCAAATGCGCGCCAATGAGCGATTTTTCGTATCGCTCCATACAGCACACACCCGCCGATCGCCGGAACCAAAGCGCCAAAGGCGAGGAGATAATTTCCGGTTTTGAAGATTTCGAGAGGTAAAAGAACGAGAAGTGGCAGAGAAATGATCGCCGCCACCAGTCCAACGATGAACCACGTAAGGACGCGGCCTTTGCTGTCCCCCGCGATCACCCCGTTCGCCCATTCTCGACGGTGCAGCCAGGGCTGCTTGGGATGAGCCAAAGCACGCGCCGCCCGTTCACGCACTTCGCAGAACGTTAACACCGAGGCAGCGAGAAGACCGAATCCGACTCCTCCGAATACCATCGCGAAGATGCCGACAAACAGGAGGAGTGAGACCCGGAGATCTCGATAGAGAACCGCATTCGACGGATCCGCTGGGTCAACAAAGGCGGTGAACGGAATGTGCTCCTCTTGGTGCCGCTTCAGCTCCTTGTATGCGTCCTTTTGAAATGAGCCGACGTTGTCCGCGCCGGTCGAAACTTGAACTTTCGACGACTGATACTGCTGTCCTCCGACGGAATACTCATACGTGGCCTTCACCTCATACGTCGCTCCGTCACTATCACTGTGGGATTCAAGATCGGCTGTGAGAATCGTCGCAGGAACAGGCACCCAACTTTGTTTGTCGACCCACTGCCAGAGCGCATAAACGTAGACGAAGAGCGTGAACGCACCTACGCACGCAAATGGGAGTGAGAATATCGCAAGGCAACCCGCACCTGCTTGTTCGCCTTTCGCCATTCTGAGCCTATTGCATCACTGAGCCGAGCTCCGGTCCGCGCGGACACTGGACCATTCGTTTGATAATCGGTGCAATCCGGGAACGGATCGGGAGAGGATCCGGGGCGGCGGAAGTGGCTCGAACGACTACTACCAGCCTCCCGCAGATAAAGTAGGGCGCCGTATCGGCATCAATCTTACGCGGTACATCTCCCGCAGCGGCAGCCAGCCAAGAATCGCGGTTCTCTTCGTGTTCGAAGTTGATTACCTGAATCAGCGGTCCGTTCTTCACCTCAGCAGTTGCCGCCGAGCGGATACCGTCGCTCTCCATCATCATACGA
>CAYOAK010000009.1:0-7171 GCA_964401925.1 uncultured Bdellovibrionales bacterium
TGCCACCATTGCCGAGCGTGAGCGCGATGCTTCCGGAGGAGGAGCTCCACATCAAGTCGTTAGAGCCGTCATTGTTGATATCCCCGATGGAGAGGGCGCGGGTCGCGCTCAATCCGCTTGCCACACTCAAATTCTGTGCAGCCTTGAAGGTTCCATCTCCCACAAAAGAAGTCACCGGAGCATCCATGTCGACGACAATCTGAGAATCTCCGGCGCCGCTATCGCCTACCTGAAGTGAGACCTGACCGGCGCCGTTCAGGAGTTGTAGGTTATTGAATGTCGCCGTCTCCAGGATCCGGTTGAACTCTGCTTTCAACGCCTGCGCTTCGTTGTCGAGGGGCGATCGCTGTGCGGCGCTATAGATGCCGTTGGCGGACTGTTCGGCAAGTTCCGTTATTCGGACGACGATTCTTGAAAGCTGTTGGAGCGACCCTTCGGCGATGCTGATCATGGAGATGCCGTCATTGGCATTGCGTACGGCTTGGGAAAGGATCCTGGAATTGGCGTTCAGAGAGGACGCTATCGACAGGCCCGCCGCGTCATCCGATGCGCGGTTAATTCTCAGACCTGAGGAAAGCGAACCGAACACGCGGGAAAGCGAAGCAGTAGCATCGGCAAGACGCCGTTGCGCGTTCAGCGAAGCTATATTGCTCTGCAAAGTTACAGGCATGTGCAGTTTACGTCCTTGAAACTACGCTGAGCTGAGCCTCCGAAAAGCCGGAAGTCACACCTCAATCGGATCTATCGGCACAAGGCGCAGATTTTGAGAGGGGACCGATACGAATCCCCGCCCGGTAAGTAAGGGTGAAATCTATTGGCGTTTCGAGGAGTTACTTTCCGTGCCGGGCTGCGGGTTTATCGCCAGCGGGACACCGGCGTTCGGAAGCTCATTGTGCGTGCTCACCATCACGCAGTCGGATATCGCAGGGTCTGGCCCGAATTTCGCCGCGACAGTCTTTCTCACGGAGATTCCGAGCGGACTGTTCGCGGTACTTCTCTATCAGCCGAGGAAGCATGATGGCGGACATGCAAAACGTTTCAGCTTCTTCGAGTTGTGTCGCTAAGCCCGAAGAGGAGCGGAAACAAACGCTGATTGTTGTCGAGTAAAGGGCGAACATTTACGTTGACAGAGTGTATCCAAATAGATACAGTACGAAAGGAATGAGATGCGGGAACTCAGGTTTCTGGAGACTTCCTCAGGAAAGGTGCCGTTTGATGAATGGTACGAATCCCTCAGGGATAAACGAACGAGGCGTATTATTGCGGGCAAGGTGCGACAGCTTCAGGCCTCGGGATTCAAGAACTACAAGTCCGGCGGGAGTGGGGTCTTCGAGCTAAGAATTTTCGTTGGACCGGGCTATCGAATCTATTTCGGGTTTGAAAAGGAGCAGGTGATCGTCGCTATTGCGGGCGGAGATAAAAGCACCCAAGAGCAAGACATCGAACAAGCCATTTCACACTGGAAGGAGCATCAAGGTGCCAGCTAAAAATTTCAAAGATAGTGCAATAGCGAAGGATTTACAGGACCCGGAGTTCGCAGCGGAATATCTTGAAGAAGCTCTCGACGAGGATGTTCAGAACTTTATCATAGCTCTTCGAAATGTTGCCGATGCAAACGGCGGCATTGGCCAGCTTGCCGAGCTCTCTAATCTTGGAAGAGAGAGTCTCTATAAAAGCCTGTCGCAGAATGGGGAATCGAGCCCCTATTTTGCGACAGTGCATCAAATTCTTGATGCACTTGGAATGAAGTTGTCTATTCTCCCTAAAGACGACGAAAAAGAAGCTGCTTAAGGATCAATGGACTTCGTCCAGTGAGTCGACGAAGGATTCCGGCGCAGTCGGCATTATTTGAGAGAGAAATCGGGTTACTCACTGCTCAAAAAGCGTTCGAATTTGAGAAATACTTAAAGACCGGATCCGGAAGAGAGTTCTCACGTCGACACTTTTAGCCCACCTAAGCGGCTTCGCTGACTCCTGCGGGCAGACTTCGCCCCGCGAAAATTGGCTCGCTAGACGTAGCCGCCCGAAAGGGGGCGAAGTCTGGAGGTGGGGGGAGTCGAACCCCCGTCCGTGAAACTGTTGCAGGATGCTCTACACGCTTAGCTTGTGTGTATTGATTCGTTCAGAGGCGACTTCTCAAGCACGTTCCTCCTCACTAGTCCCGATGTTATTTCAGTGATCGTGCTCCGGACGAATACGCTCACCTACACTCACTGAATGAACCCGATTCTAGACCGCGAGTGCATCTAGGTCAGGCGCTTGCGGGTTGGTTACCGCAGAGCCTTGTTGGTTGCTGTTTAGGCAGCCATCAAGAGCTCAGCTCTGTCGTCTTGGTTTGCACCTAGACTTTTGCCGCTTTTTAACCCGGCCAACGGCCCCGGGACGTGCAACATCAAGCACCAAGGATTACGTCGAACCCGTTTCACCCCCGTAAGAGTTGATTGTAAGCACCAATGACGCGGATGTCGAGGAATGCCTCTTGGCGAGCTGCTCAGTTCGGAACGAGGATGACCTTGCCGAACTGCCGTCCTTCGACGAGAGTTTTGTACGCTTCTTGGCCATCTTTCAGCGTGTAGACCGAATCGATCTGAATCTTCGGTTTCTTTTGCTCGAGGAACTTAAGCAGCTCGGCAAAATCTTTCCGGCTGCCCATCGTCGAGCCCAGGATTGAGATCTGCTTGGTAAATATCAGACGGTTGTCGAACTCGACGAGAGCGCCGCCGGTGTTTCCGACCGTAACAATCCTTCCGCCGCGAGCGCATGAGTTAATCGACTGCGCGATCGTCTGGGTGCCGACATTGTCGATGACGATATCCACGCCCCGCCCGCCCGTAAGACGGCGTACTTCACGGCTCCAGTCCGGAACCTTCTTGTAATTGATCACTTCGGAAGCGCCGATGGCGATTGCCTGAGCGCACTTTTCCTCGGTGCTCGAGAGCGCGATGATCTTCGCTCCATAGGATGCAGCAAGCTGAATCGTGAAGCTGTTTACGCCGCCACCTGCGCCAACGACCAGCAAAGTCTCACCAGCCTTCATATGGGCGCGACGGAACAGCATTCTCCAGCAGGTCAGACCGACGAGAAGCGGAGCGGCCGCTTCGTGAAACGAATAGTTTTCCAACTTCTCGACAAGACAGGACGCAGGTGCGGTCACGTACTCCGCAAAGCCACCGTTCCGTTGCTCGCCGAATATCTTGTAGCTTGGGCTTAAGCTATCATCGTCTCGCTTTGTGAAGTCATCTTCATCGGCGGCATATCCAGGGCAAACCACGACAGCTTGACCGGTTTTCCAGTTCTTTACCTCGGAACCGACTTCGGCGATCTCGCCGGCGATATCCGCGCCGCCGATATGCGGCCGTTCAATCTTTAGTCCGGGCCAACCGCGGAGCACCCAAAGATCCAAATGGTTGAGCGCCGCAGCTTTGACTTTGATCAGAACTTCGTCCGCCTTTGGCTTCGGTGTGTCTACCTCGCCGAAGCGGAGATTCGAGAGTGAGCCGTGGTCAAAAAAATGGAGTGCTTTCACAAACGCTCTTCCTGAAAAATCATTCGCAGACCGAAAGCAAGCTGACCCCCAATCTGCGGAGCTTACGGATAACTCATGCGGGCGCGGAACGAAATGGGTTACGGCGTGGGTTTGGCGCCGGTCCCGCCGTAAAATTCTCCCGTAGCGTAAGACGATTCCTGAGGGGCAAGAATCGGCCGCCAGAGGGCAGCGCCGCTTTGGTGATCCAGAATGGCGAGTAGACGTTGGTATTGAATGTCCGGCTGAAAAGGTCGTTCGTTGTATGACTGAACTCACGTGATTGCGGCGAGCGCAGAAATGAGCGGATGCTCCATATATATAGACAGCCCGGCCCAGGCCCGGAGCGCCGCGTAAGCCACTGATTGGACTGCCGATTGGCTCGCCTTCTCCCACCGATTGCAGCCTAAACCGAAAATTCCGGCCCCGCTAAAGTTCTTCGTCGCAAATGGTCGATATCTCGGACTCTGCAGTATGTCTAAACGACCTCCCTCGAACGCTCTCCAGCCTGGAATGGTGATCAACGATCGCTACGAGATCGTTGCGAAGATTGGACAGGGCGGGATGTCGAGTGTCTATGAGGTTCACGACCGCGCGCTCGACAACGAGCGTCTGGCGCTAAAGCTCTACTCCTGCGTTGATCGCGATCCGACGATGCTCGAGCGCTTCAAGAACGAAGCTCGGCTCACACGGAGACTGTTGCACCCAAATATCGTGCGAACTTTTGAATTCGGCGAAACCGAGCACGGAATTCAATTCCTGATTCTCGAATTTGTCGAAGGCAAAACCCTGCGGCAGATCTCGCGTGAATCGAAGCTTACGATCATCGAGTGCGTCGATATTCTCCGCCAGATTGCATCGGCCGTTGATTACTCACATTCCGAGGGAGTACTTCATCGCGATCTAAAATCGGAGAACATTCTTTTGAAGCCGGATGGAACTGTAAAGATCAGCGATTTCGGATTAGCTCGCGCCGTTCGTCCCGATGTTCGGCTGACCGCTGAGAACGAAGTTGTGGGCACTCCGCTCTACATGCCGCCCGAACTGATTCAAGGGAAAGATTCCGACAAGCGCGCAGATATCTATGCGCTTGGAATCCTCGCCTATGAGATGGCGACACAGAATTTCCCATATTTCTCTGAGAACTGGTTTGAGCTCGCAAACAAGGTGATTCGCGAGCAGATGCCGCCATTTGCTGATGAGCAGAATTTTCCAGACTGGTATGAATCGCTGGCATTTAGGGCTGCGGCAAAAGAGCCTGAGAAACGCTTCTCGTCAGGACGTCAACTCATCGACTTCATGGATTCGCAGGGCGGCTTGAAAATTGTCGAGAGCATCTCGCGGTCGCTTGAGATTCTGCCTCCACCCACGGAGCGCTCTTGGGCACCGGTGCTCGTGAGCTTCTGCGCAGTCATCTTTCTTGCATTAACGGTTGGGTTTGTGAGCCTGAGTGTCAGTACCTCTACGGAGGCGGGCACTTTGTCGCCAACTGTGGTCAGACCCTCGCCGCAAGTGGAAGTCGCGGCGCCGGCATTACCGCCGAACCCAGTCCAGAGTGAAGGCGCGGGACTGAGGATTCAGCCACGCCAGTTCGATCGTCCTGACGACGAACCTCCGCGCGAAATACCGATCTGGAAGCTAAAGCAGCTCCTCCGGGAAAGAGCCCGCGGCCGCCGGCCGTTCGACGAACCGCGAAACGAACCGCGGAATGGGCGGCCGTTCCCACGCAAATAGACACGAAAGCGGCATAGACACACCGGAAACCACGGCATAAAAACGCCCCATGCGAACTCTGGGACGGGGCTGCCTCGAACTCCTTATCATTTGGGCGATCTGCGGCGCAGGTCTCTATCAATACTATCTCGGCCGCTTCGAGCCTCCGGGAGATCTTTACGGCGCAATCGGTGGCGGCATGGCCGTCGCGATGGCCTGGGGCTCGCTACGAAATATTTGGCAAGCTCTCCAGCAACGAAGGCTCATAGCTGCAGCAAAAACCGGACTACGTCCGGAAGATGGAAAGCCATTTGCGGCGGCGGGCATGATCCGGGCGCTGCGCGAACCTCTGCTGACTCCATTTACGAAACGGGAATGCGTTATTTCCAGTTACGAGGTCTATCGGGAAGAGGTGAGAACGACCGGCACCGGATCGAACCGTCGCACAGATCGTGTGAAGACGGTCGCGCTCAGCGGCTACGCGATGACGCCGTGTGCGATTCGAACTCCGATTTCGGACATTCGTGTAATTGGTTTTCCCATTCCGACTGAGTTTCCCGAAGAGGTGATGAGCGCCAGCGAGTATGAGGCGCAGATCCGTGAGTACAACGCGTCGACGAAGTTCACGGAGATGAAGAAGACGGAGATCGGAAAGATACTCGGGAAGATGAAGGAGATCTTCCAGGAGGATGACGGGGTGTTGCGGGAGGATTGGCGGTTTCCTGAGGCCGAGTATTTTCTCGGCACAGGGGAGAATTTCGATGATCTCCTGTGTTCGGAGCAGTTCGTTCCAGCCGGCTCACCGGTTTGTCTTCTCGGGATGTACTCGGCGCAGAAAGGCGGGCTCGTCCATGATCTAGCGAGCGGCGGCCTTCAAATGTTCCCCGGCGATGCCGCAGACGCCATGCGGGCTCTGCGTAGACGGGCGATCGGATATTTCGTTCTGGCACTTTTCCTCGGCACGCTCGGTACCGTCGGCGGCTACACCATTCTCAGCATGCGCGAGCGCTCAGATGACGTTCAGAAACAATATACGGAGCGACTCATCACTGCGGTGACAGACGGGGATCTTGCGGCCGCAGAGAGAAACCTGAGAAAGGGAGCTTCCCCGAACATCTCAGATGGGAGCAGCCGCGCACTGGTCCTTCGTGCGAATTCCCAAGAGATGGTGGACCTGCTGAAGCGCAATGGGATGGATCCGAATTATTCCGATCGGCAAGGCTTTCCCCCGATACTCACTGCGATCAATGGCGGAAATATTCCGATGGTAAAAATGCTGATCGCTGCAGGTGCCAATGTAAATATTGCGCAGCCGGGCTGGGGCCGCACGCCTTTGGAGGCAGCTTACGACGATGCCAATTGGGAACTGTTCGAGATTCTCCAGCAGTCAGGAGGAAAGGGATTATTCGTCACGAAGCAAGACGGCAGGGTAATGCTGCAAGACACAGAAGGCTTTCTTGAGATCGCTAACCGCTACGTAGACGGGCTCAATCGGAGCGATGTTGAAGCGGTGCGGCAGGTCACTGACAATTGGCCGCCGGACTTTTTCGAGAGCCTCTCCCGGGGCCTCTACGCCAATACGCATCCGGCTGAGAGCCGGTTCAGAGCCGCGTTTGTAAAGCCGGATCTTGCGACCGTTTTCCTTGAAGGAACTCAATCCTCTGAACGTCGGGTGTTCACTTTTATCAAGCGGGAATCGGGCTGGAAGATCCGTCGCGACGGGTGGGATGAAAAGAATCTTTGGGAGAGCGTTCTCGCGGAGCTTCGGTAGCGAAAGCAATAAAAAAGGCCCCTTGCGGGGCCCAAGATGAGGAAGATTTAAGCCTCCCTCACCTCCGAAGTTTGTATGTGCATAGCACCACCTCCTTTAGGGCACCGCCCGCTGTCATTATGACATCGTGCCCGGGAACCGGCGAGAATAGTTTCGGCACACCT
>CAYOAK010000009.1:7181-33012 GCA_964401925.1 uncultured Bdellovibrionales bacterium
TGAGAGGTGACAGCCCATAGAAGAAAAGTTACCCTGAACTATCGAATAACCGGTGCCGGCGAAGATCCGTTGGTAGAGCAACTGATTAGTAAATCAGACAAGCGGCAGCGAAGAAGCGGAAACAGGTTCAGTAGTTAGGTTGAAAAATCGCCCGAAAAAAGGGGCGGAGTGACCAAAAGATCACCAAACGGTAAGAGCCGTTTGACGTGCCACCCTAGCTCAGTTGGTAGAGCACTCGATTTGTAATCGAGCGGTCAACGGTTCGAGTCCGTTGGGTGGCTCCAACAAACCTTGGGCATGCCCCTTTGGGGAAAAAGCTCTCCGAAGTTTTTTGCCAAATCAAGTCTCCAATCGAGAACGCAAATGCAGCCGGCGCGGCCGTAGAGCCGTCGGCATCACAATTACTTGTCTAATGTGATTGTTGTCATAATCACGCCCCCTAAACGCCGATAGTTTCGCCGTTGTCAGTGAATTGGTCGTTAAGATCATGCTGGCAGGCAGGCAACGCATTGCAACGTTGCGGAAACACGCGAACAGGAACCAACATCATGAATGTCGCCTGTAAAATGAGACTCCTCATTCGAATTCTGCTGTGTTTGGTCTTCCTCGGCACACTAATGGGATCAAATTCGCCGACGGCGCAGGCGCAGAGTCAAAGCTGCGGAGCCTGGACTGCGTATCCTTCTCCTAAGGGCCGGGCTAATTTTGGCTTGAGCTATGACACTGGCCGAAACGTTGTGGTCATGTATGGCGGATATGCTCAGTGGGGAGGCGGCGTCTACGCCGGGGATACCTGGGAATGGGACGGTGTAAGCTGGACGAAAAAGGCATCATCCGATTCCGGCCCCGGAGATCGCGAATACACTTTGCTTGCATACGATCCGGTTGTGAAGAAAACAGTGATGTTGGGCGGCTGGGGAAATACGCCCGAATTATTCAACTCCGAAACCTGGCTCTGGGACGGCGTCTCCTGGACCAAGGCAAATCCTCAGCACGCCCCCCAGCCACGAATTGGAAGTTCGATGATTTACTTCCCGGGAGACGCCCAGACTCGTGGAATATACTTATTTGGCGGCGACGTGCTCCACGAAGAGGGAAATCCTTCGAGTCGATACAATGACAACGATATGTGGCGGTGGGACGGAGCGGATTGGCAAAAGATCGAACCCTCAAACACTCCTCCCTCTGCACGCTGGGGACATTCTCTAAGTTTCTTTCCACGTTCCGGCTCAGACTCAATTGCACTTTTTGGCGGCAATGGGCCGGGTGCAAGCGACGAATTATGGTTTTTTAATCCGTCGACTTTGGCTTGGGAGCAGGCAACAAAGAGTGGCTCTTGGCCTGAAGCAAGAAGCCAAACGTCGCTCGTTCACGACCCCGTCAGTGGAAAGTTAATAATGTATGGAGGATGGAATTACTACTACTACAACGATACTTGGGAGTACGGCTCTGCCAGCGGTTGGACGCCGATAAACACTGCCGGCCCTTATTCTCGTGCCGCTCACTCTATGGTCATGACAGCAGCAGGGGGGCTCCTATTTGGCGGAGTTACAAACGGCCAGGTTTTTGACGACACGTTTAAGTATACGGCCTCGACTTGGACCAAAACTTATCGACCTCGTATCGATGCCTATGGCAGGGCGGTCTACGACACCTTAGGTGAAACGAACGTCCTGCTTGGCATGTCCTCTTCGACTAACCCTGCGGTTGAAACATGGAAAGGCAACGCCTCGGCACTTTCTCTGGAGCCGCAAAATGGACCGGAGAGCAGATACTTCCATCAAGTTGCATATGACACGAAGCGACATCGTACGGTCCTGTTTGGCGGTCACTCTAATCCGCAAACTGGAAGTGGTGTCGCAATTGATGACACCTGGGAGTTTGACGGAGGAACTTGGGAAAATAAGAATCCCGCTCACCGCCCGCTCGCACGTTGGTGGAGCGCAATGAGCTATGATGCCGCAAGAGAAGTAGTAGTTCTTTACGGCGGAGTGGACACGAACCAAGTTGTGCTCGGAGATACCTGGGAATGGAACGGCATCGATTGGCAACAACGATTCCCGGTGCACACACCGGGGCCAAGCCTCTTTCACGCCATGGCGTACGATGCAGCGCTCGGCCATGTTATTCTTCACGGCGGCAAACCAAGTCAAAGTGGCTCAACAAGCGCTTTGACCTGGTCTTGGGACGGCGCAGACTGGATCGTTATTAACGAGGATGCTGCCAACGCCAGATACGGGCACGAGTTAGTTTTTGATTCTACAAGAAACATTCTTTTTGCCTTTGGCGGTTATCGGCAGAGCGGTTGGAACTCGGACATCGGAGAGTTTAACGGCAATTCATGGACTCAGATTGTAAAGCAGGATGGTCAGGTCTGGCCGGCAAACCGCGCGTTCTTTCCTCTTACATATGATGCGAAGCGAAAAGCAGTCGCGCTTCTCGGCGGAGATACGAACGGCGCTGAATCAACGAATACCTTTTGGGAATACACAATTGCTGATTCGGATTTAGACGGAACCGCCGATTGCGTAGACTTTTGTCCGAACGATTTTCTTAAGATCTCAGCCGGTGTCTGTGGATGTGGTGTCAGTGATGCGGACAGCGACGGAGATGGAGTTGCAAACTGCAATGATGCCTGTTCAGCGGATGCCGGAAAAGCCGCGCCCGGAATTTGCGGCTGTGGAATCGCAGACATTGACGGCGATAGTGACGGGACGGCTACTTGTCACGACCAGTGCCCGTCGGATCCCCTCAAGGTATCTCCCGGAATTTGTGGCTGCGGGGCTCCAGACGCCGACGGTGATCTCGATGGAACCTATGATTGTCAGGATAGTTGTGTATCTGACCCGCTTAAAATCAACGCTGGAATCTGCGGATGCGGAGCGAGTGACATAGATACCGATGGAGAAGGGACAGCCGACTGTTTGGAGTCTTGCCCAAATGACAAGTTAAAGCTTGCTCCCGGAATTTGCGGATGCGGAGTAACGGATGCAGACAATAACGGGAATGGAACAGCTGATTGTCTTGATCCCAATGTATCTTCGCTTACTCCAAAGAAACTTTCCGTTAAGCAGAAAGGAAAGGTCGTGACGTTAACGGCGGCTAAACAAGCAGGCATGGAGTATGTTTTTCAATATGCAACGGCCACGAAAGTCGGAAAGAAATGGAAAGAAGGGAGGTCAAAACTGGTACGTTCAAAGGTTCCGACGTTGACTCTAAAAACACTTAAGAAGAGGCAGTATTATAATTTCTCCGTAAAATACGTTTTAGCAAGAACTGCTGCTGCAATCTCACGAAGCTCTGCGACCGTGAGATATCAGGTGAAATAGGAATTTCAATCCGGCTCACCTAAAGAAGGTTCCTCGCAATTCGGTTCCTCGATGCAGACCCCGTGTTTCATCCAGCGTGTCACGCAGCAGTAGTGCCCAGTCGTGGAGCACCTGCTTAATGCTGGCCGCTCGCTTACGATCGACTGCCGCAGCAATCTGCTTTCCGGTCCGTGAGTCAAGAAATTCGATCTCCACTCCAACAGACCCGCCCCCGACCGCCTCGATTTGGCCTGCCTCATCTCGTAATCCCGCCTGATAGTTCGTGATTGCAGTCCTTATATGCATCACACCGAAGCCCGGGGTGGTTACAATCGGAAAGACGTTCGCAATCTCTGAACGAATCTCCTGCTCCAATCGTACTGCCGCTAATTCGAGCCCTTTTTTCTCCTCAGCTGTCACTGTGGCATTTGGTTCCAGCGCGACAGTGACAGGGTCGAGCATGGCAATCTTAAAAAGGCCTAATTTGAAGGCGGGGTTTACATAGACCCATGCGCCTTTGCCCGTGTCACTCCTGCTTTCGGCAAGATGATCGTAGGAGGAGAGGAATCCTGAGCGGGAGGGCAGCGTTCCTTCTGGGGCATCGCCGGCCTGATTCAATGAACAGCTCGCAGTGAGGGCTCCGAGTGCGACGAGAGCGAGCGCCCTGTGCCGATTCCAAAGGGTAGGTCGCATAAGAGCAGAATCAAGAGCGAATGCAGTTTACAAGGCGGGTGAAGTTGATCTCACCTGCTACAACCGTCTTGTCAACGGATCTTGCGGGACGCCGCCGATAAACTAGGCGCTCAAGAATCCAAAAGCCGCGGCACAAACCGATCCGGCTGCCAGTGCTGCCGCAACAGCGTTTGTCACTCTTGGATACCTCGGAGTCACCTGAAATGCAGGCCATAGCGCGAGCAGGCCGACTCCGAGCAATAAGCCACTTATGGCGCCGCCCAAATGCGCCGCATGGTCAATCTGCATTGCCGCGGTATTCGTTTCGCTCGGAGTAAGGAAGATCCGCACAAATAGCTCTTGGAAGAAAGGCAGCGCCTGAAGGATGAGGACCGGAATATAGCGCCGCACCATCAACTTCCTAAGCGTGCCTTCCTGCACCCGTTTTGCCAGAACCGCGGACGCTGCGAGCAAGCCTAATATTCCGCCTGATGCTCCACAGGTAACGATTGTCGAGTCGTGCCAGAGCAGTGAGAGGAGAGATCCGCCAACCGCAGACAAAATGAAGATCAGCCAGAAGCGGAGCGGCCCGATGAATCGCTCCAGAAACTGTCCGAAGAGGTAGAGCGCACCAAGATTCGAAATAAGATGTGAGAAGTTTATGTGGAGGAAGGCGGCGGAGAGCAGGCGATGCAGCTGCCCTGCTTCGAAAATGATTGAATAAGCGGCGCCGCCCATTCGAAGGGAGTCCCGGGCGCTTATTCCGGTGATAACGTCCCAGCCCGCGAACCATCCTTCCAAAAGGAAAATGACAATGCACCAGATCCCAATGAGTGCCGAGGCAAACCGCCTTTCGTTACGGCCGACAATCTGTAAGGCAAGAGCTTCCAACTACTGCTGAACTAAGGCCGGGCCGTAGAATTTCACGGTCGCACCGGCCTTCTCGAACAAAGCGCGCCAGAACGCTTCTGTGAAGCGGGCTTGTTTGTCGGTTTGGGAACCGCCGACACCGGCGACGAAGACCTCCACCCCTTTCAGGTTCGGGACGAGATGCTCATGCTCTACTTTCGCCATGAGGGTCTCAACCGAGTCCTTCGGGCCGGTTCTATAGAGATTCAGGGCGTCACTGTTCTGAATCATGTCCGAATAAAGGAACAGCCGTTTTGCAGAAACGGTCTCCAAAGAGAGAATCTCTTGCAAGTAGGTAAGCGTCTCTAAAATGGCCGAGTTCTGAACCTTACCTTTCGGTTGCGGATCGGACAGAAGTTCCAAGGATCGGATGCAGTTCGTAAACGCGATATCCTTTTTTACGAAGGCGAGCTTCGGCTCCCAAATGCTCTCTTTCGGCCGAACCACATCGATGAGGATCGTGCTGTTGGCCCGACGATCAACGACGGGAGCGGCGATGATGCGCTCGCCCTGCCTCAGCATCTTCTTAACCGTGAATAGGGTTGAGCTGTAGTTCTCGCCGAGCGGCGAGCTGTCAGTGCGATCGATGAGAAAGACACTGACCGCTTCGTGCGGTCCTGAGGCTTTGCAATTCTCTTCGGCGGACACCGAATCCGTCACCATGAGTGATGAAAGTGCTATCGAGCAAAGCGCTTTACGGAGAGTGTTCATTGTCCAACTTCTCTTTCATGTTTTGCAGAGCCAGCGGAAAGTGAATCTCGCACTTAAAGACCTTCGGAGGTGACCCGGTCGGGCGGGTCCGAATGTTCTCATGGCGGTAGATGGCCACTTCCTTGCGTGCCAGCAACAGGCAGCTCGATTCATGCTGGCGGCCTTCGAGGAGCACGCGATCATACTCGCCCTTCAGTTTCACCGTTGCAGCAATCGAGTTACGAAACTGCTCACGTGCTTTCGCCAGCTGATTGACGCGGTCCATCTCGAGCCACTTAAGCGCGCTCTGCTTCTTTTCTTCTTCTGCTCTCAGCTTCCGCTGAGAAATACGGAGCTCATCCTGGAGCCTGTCATAGCCGGGAATCGGATCGTGGGAGAGGTAGGAAAGAAATGTCGCCGCGCCAAAAACGGCGAGGTTAAGCCAAAAGAAGAGGTATGAGCTCTCGACAAGCGCAGTCGTTAGCCCGAGCTGATCTTTCATCGCGAAAAGATAGTCGTGACGCATCCGGGATAGACCCCAAAGTGCGATCGTTACAAGGCCAGCGACAGCGATCGCTTTGAACATGTTCGGCCAGTGCAGACCGTCCGGATGCTCGCGCATCTTGATTCCCACAAAGTGCGCAAGTAACGGGATGGAAAGTCCGATGACGAACGCCATCACCCAGGTCATGACCTGGTTCTCGCCGAAGATCTGAAACACCATGGCGTTCAAAGGAATTTCGCCAAGAAAGATAATCAGCGCGAAGATTACGTACATCCAATGCGGGATGTAGCGGAGCGGCATGCGGCCGACTTTGTTGAAGGTCGTGTCGAAACGGCGTTTCGCAACATCATGCCGATCGCGGCAGGACCTCAATGCAAACGCTTGCTCCTGTAAATTGCGATTGACCTGGAAGGCATCTTGGATGCGAAGCTCCTCATCCTTGAGTGCCTGCTCGGCCTTTCCATGGTGGGCCTTCAGCTCCGCGTCGACAGTCTCCAGGCGGCCGCGACATTCACCCGCAACTTTCGTCGCTACGATTTGGGCCGCGTTGAGGATCTCGTCCTCGAATGGAGAGAGAGTCTCGTATTCCGGTCCCGGAATACCGCGTACACCATCCTCCCGGGCCTTCGCTCGAATATTCTCTTCACTGTACCGAGCCTCGTATTCGGTGAGGAGCGTCGCTAAATCTCTCATTGCCGCAGGACCTTAGAGGGAAACACCGAGCTAGCATCGACCGGGGGACTCAGCAATAAGTCACCACGCAAACGAACTCGCGGTACGCACCCAAGGTCCGATCGAATACGCGCTTCCGAAAATGTTGCCCTGTACCTTTTGACTTGGGGGGGACGGGCAACGTCTTTGTCGGGGAGTTGGGATGCACCATGATGCTCGGCACGCACCATGATGCTCGGCACCATGATGCTCGGAGCCCATGACGCCTGCCGCCCTCCGCGACGAGGCCACCGAAAGAGGCGGAAATCCCAATAAACGGTGAAAATGCGGCCGAATAAACCCAAAAAGTCAGCAATTCTAAAGGGTAACCTTCTTCAATGCGATGAACTTGGGCGGCTCAGTTTGTTAGGTAAATAGCCGGAAATGCCGACTATTTAACTGTCTCCTGCTGTAGGAATGGAGACCGAAAGGAAGCCGTAGCAAGGATGAGTAGTACTCTTGCAATCAACTCGAACATCGCGTCGCTGAACACTCAGCGGCGATTGGCGAGCAGTACGAAGAAACTCGAAGCGAGTTTCGAACGCCTTTCTTCCGGCCTGCGCATAAACAGAGCGAGCGACGACGCAGCGGGTCTCGCTATCTCATCCTCTTTAAGTACCGATGCACGCGTTTACTCTCAAGCGACGCGCAACGTGAATGATGCCGTTAGTTACTACTCGATAGCGAGTGGCGCGCTCAATTCGCTTTCAACGATAGCTGTGCGTCTCGAGGAACTTGCAGAACAGTCGTCGAATGGAACGGTGACATTCAACCAACGCCGCGCACTCGATGCCGAAGCGCAAGCCCTTGCGCAGGAGTACCGCCGAATCTCCTGGACGACACAGTTTAACAGCCAGAATCTCTTTGAAAATTCGAACGGCGCACTAGCAGTTCAGGCGGGCTACGCTGCCCTGAGTCTGTCCGGGGGGCTTGCACCGAGCGGAACCTTCCTCGTCGCACAGACCTACTCTATGCCAATCCCAGGGGCAGTTCAGGTTTCGGATGTGAGCGGCGATGGGATCTTTGATATTGTGGTTGCGGAATACACCGGCGCAACAGCGAACGTCAGCATCCTCATTGGAAACGGCAACGGCTCTTTCAGCGCGCGGGTGACTTACGCGCTTTCCGGCAACCAGCCACGTTCGATTCATCTTGCCGATACGAATGGTGACGGAATCAACGACATTATTTCGACAGCCAGCGGAACTCGAGTGAACGTCTTGCTAGGCAACGGAAACGGCACGTTCCAGGCGAACAAAAGCTTCGGTGTCGGTGGCATCGTCGTCAGAGATATTACTTCCGGCGACTACAACGAAGACGGAAACCTCGATCTTGCGACCGTTGATGTCGCTACGGGGGTGCTCAC
This sequence comes from uncultured Bdellovibrionales bacterium, assembly GCA_964401925.1. Taxonomy (GTDB): domain Bacteria; phylum Bdellovibrionota_C; class UBA2361; order SZUA-149; family JADYYL01; genus CAYOAK01. Next base: position 15,343 of record CAYOAK010000009.1, read on the forward strand.
CCTGCTGGCCGGAAACGGTAACGGCACCTTTAAGGCGCACACAACTCTCGCGTTGCCGTCAATTTCGACAGGGATACTCACCTCTGATTTCAACTTTGATGGAAACGCCGATCTGTTGATTGCGGACAATTCCGTCTCTTCGGTCAGTATCCATTTTGGAAACGGAAACGGAACGTTCCTCGCACGCCGGTCGCTCGCTACGTCGAACGGGCCGAGTGACGTGGCCCTCGGTGATGTAAACGGCGATGGGCGGCAAGATATCGTCGTGACAGAAGCCGGCTTTAACGACATCGCTATTCTCCTCGCTAATGGCGACGGGACATTCCTGGCAAAAAGAAACTACTCGGCGGGTGTCGGGCCGCAGACAACCAGGCTACTCGATGCCAACGGCGACGGCCGGCTCGACCTCTTCGTGGCTTACGGCGGTAGTTCGGTCGACATCATGCTCGGCAATGGTGATGGAGCGTTTCGAGCGCCCGTGAGCTATTCGACAGGCCTCCAGAGCTACACGAACGCCGCGGCTGACGTGAACGGCGACGGGCGCGTCGATCTGATCACGGCGGACGGAAATTCAAACCAGATGAGCATTCTGTTAGGGAATGGGGAGAGCGTCGGAGCCTACGCACCGACAGTCGGATTCCATTCGCTTCTCGATCAACAAGGGGCAAAAGAAGCGCTAACGGAGCTGAAGAAAGTGCGTTCCTTCCTGAACGGTGCAATCGGACAGTTGGGAGCAAATGAGAGCCGGCTGACTTTTGTTTCAACCGTGCTTTCAACAGCGCGAGAGAATTATCTCGCTGCATCCAGCCAGATCTCGGATGTCGACGTGGCGCACGAAAGCGCCGATCTCGTTCGAACACAGATTTTGCAGCAAGCCGGTTCGGCAGTGCTAGCGCAGGCGAATATTCAGCCTCAGATCGCACTGCAGCTTCTCCAGGGCGTTTAGGAGAGAGACTTATTCCGCCGCTCCAAGCGATACCGGGAAGCCCCCTAGCGTCCGATAGTCCTTTCGACTCGAGCCTGAACTCGTGATGAGAGCTGATCGAATCTGAGCTTCGCGTCAAACAATCCAGCCATCGTCTGATGAAACAAGCGATGCTTCGGCTTGCGTTTGAAGAACGGGATGTAGTTCGCCTTCTCGCCGAAACCGAGAATCCTCTGATCTTCGCTGTCGAGGCCACCGAGAAACGCCGCGTTCAAGAGCAGCGGGTGATAGCGGTAGTAGTCGATATCCTCCTTCTGCAGCGGCACTCGAGGATCGTGGTAATTGTAAAACACGGCGCGCCGTGGCTGAAGAATCGGAACAGCCTGACGGTGGGTGCCGCTGGTGTCAAAAAGAAACAGCGTCCCTGCACGACCCTTGGCTTCGATGATCTGGGACGGGTCAACGTTTCCTACTTCAGAGTCAGGAACTCTTGGACGAGGCTTCTGACCATGAGTTCCGCGAACGTACTGGAAGTACCCGGATTCCACATCGGTGAGGTAGAACGCGACCTTCACTTCGCGCGGGACAGTGGAGACGACTTTCTGCTGATCGTACCAACAATCGCCATGCCAACCGTTGAAATCTGCCGTCGTCGGGTTCGATAACCACCCCTTTGCCTCGACCAGTGCATAGGTATTCCCGATGTAGGAATTCAAGGCCTGTTTAATGACTGGATGGAGCGCGATGTCGACGAATCCCTGCTCAAGCCGGAGCACGTCCTGAACCATGTGGCGGTAGGGCTCGGTCTTTTCGTATCCGCCAAAGTTATTCCAATTAAGCTGCTCAAGCTCGAGCGCAAAGGCCTGCTGCATTGAGCGCAGTGTCTCCGGCGGAATAAAGTTGTGCAGAACCGCGATGCCATCCTGTTCGAGGCGGCTGGCGATCGATTCTGCGGTGGTCGGTTCCTGTTTCGAGACGACGGTACTCATACTGCTCCTCCTATCTCCTCTGTAAGCTCAACGTGCCGGGTGACACATTCATTCAACCCAAATCTTTCGACTGCGCGCAGGCGGCCGTTCGCCGCGCAGCGACGATAGAGAACTTCATCGGAAGCCATGCGTCTGATCGCTTCCGCCAGTGCTTCGGGATTTTCGGGAGGTACAAGCAATCCGCTCTCATTGTGCTCGACGAGCTCCGGAATAGCGCCGACATTCGACGCGATGATTGGCACACCGGCGGCGAGAGCCTCGGCGACGGTTAATCCGAATGCTTCGTGCCAACGGGCGGGATGAATGAACAGATCGTGATCATGGAGAAGCTCTTCGAGGTCGCTGCGGAGACCGGCGAACGTGACCTTATCCGACATTCCGAGGGTTACTGCTTGGGAACGAAGCGACCGTTCCTCGCGTCCGGCACCTGCAATGGTTATGCGCAATTCAATGTCTGGCAAGAGCCGGGCAGCGGAAAGAAGGACATCAACACCTTTGTCATGAATCAAATGGGCAGCGCATAACAGCCGAAGCTCTGATCGACGCGCACGGGGGCGGGGAGAAAAGCGGTTCGTATCGACACCGTTGTAGATCAGGGAGATCTTGGAGGATGCGCGAAATCGGGCTCGGGCCCGCTCTTGAACGTATTTAGAAACACAAACAATCTTCGCGACACGCGGCAGCATCATTCGATCCGCAAACAACGCAAGCGGCGTGCGCCGAGACGACACTGCGGGGGAGGAATTGTGATCCACCCAAACGACCTTCGCTGGAAAAGCGAGATACGCGGCGAACGCGAGCGGCTCACGCAGGCTCACGAAGTGGAGTTGAATCAGGTCGAAGCGCCGGAGCACCTTATGAGAACTCCAGGAGAAGGGTTCGATCTCGGCCAGGTCACGCCAGCGAACCCCTACAGACTCGAGCGAGGATCTGATCTCGGGCAGGATCTCTGAAGCTGTAAAAATCTCAACGTAGTGTCCGCGTTGTCTGGATTGTTCACAGAACTCCAGAATCCACTGCTCCAGTGATCCGCGCTTGTTCGGGCGAAGTTTTAAGATCAGCGCTACGCGCAGCGGAGCGCGCGAAGTGGAGGGGGCAACGAGGGCTGGCCGTTTTGCACGATTGATCGCCGGTCGCATCAGATCCCAGGGCAGGGAGGAATATAAACCGCAGGGGTGTAGGGGATTTCTTGATCCCCGTCAAACAGCGCCGATTTGAAGGCTCTCAAAGCTTGCTAGGCCGTTCGGGAACTTCAGGGGATCGGGTGCTGGACGCTCAAGTCAGCAGGTGAATGCACAACTGTCTCGAAGATCTCCTGAAGCCTTTCAAGCTCCACCGGTTTGACGAGATGGGCATCAAACCCCGCCGCTTGCGAGCGTTGGCGATCGGATTCCTGTCCGTAGCCGCTCAGCGCGATGAGATGAATCGTTCCGGCCGGGTATCGTTCGCGAATTCGCCTCGCCACCTCGTAACCGTCCATCTCCGGAAGGCCGATATCGAGCACAACTACCTCCGGTCTGAACTCGTCAACAGTCTTCAGTGCTGAAGACCCAAGGTATTCTGTTCGAACATCATGGCCGAGGTAGCGCAAGAGCATGGAAGCGGTGTCCGCGGCGTCTTGATTGTCATCGACCACAAGCACTCGAAAATTATTTTTTGATGAGTTCACGAAAATCAACTCCTCAGCAGGGATCGGGTCAACCTCCGGAGACTGCAAGGGGAGACGAACGATGAAATCACTCCCTTTGCCGATACCTCCGCTCGATGCTTCAACCCTTCCGTGATGGAGCTCCACTATTCTCTGCACAATGGATAATCCGATTCCCAGTCCGCCTTGCGAACGGTCGAGCGAGCGGTCCGCTTGTGTAAACAGATCGAAGACATGCGGCAAGAGATCTCCGTGAACGCCGACACCGTTGTCACGAACGGAGAGCACACCTTCGTTCCCGTGCTGTGCGAGAGTCAACCAGATCTGTCCGTTCTCATTGTTGTATTTGATCGCATTCGAGAGAAGATTGACGATCACTTGCTCAATCCGGGCACCATCCGCGGTGATCCAGACGGGGTGCTCGGGGACAGAGATCGACAATTGAATATTCCGGCGGGCCGCCTCTGTGCGAACCGAATCGGCCGAGCGGCGAACAATCTGCCGGAAATCACCTTTCGACGGTTCGAGTCTGAGCCGCCCGGTCACGATCCTCGATATCTCAAGCAGATCGTCAATCAGGTGGGTCAATTGTGTGACTTGCCGTCCAATGATCGAGACCGCTTGTTCCTGTACGGGGTTTGAAAGCGGAGTCGCGCGGAGAAGTTGGACCGAGTTCAAAATTGGAGCGAGTGGATTACGCAGCTCGTGTGAGAGCATCGCTAGGAATTCGTCCTTTCGACGGCTAAGGTCGGCGAGTGTTGCGGCATGTGAGCGAGCAATTTCGAGCTGACGCCGTTCGGTGAGATTCTGAGTTATCTTTGCAAATCCGATCAGCGTTCCCGCATCATCGAAGAGGGCCGTGATGATCACGTTCGCCCAAAAGGTCGTCCCGTCCTTCCGGACCCGCCACCCTTCATCCTGGAAGCGTCCCTCGGCCGTTGCGCGACGCAGCTCTTCGTCCGGCCAACCGGTGACCAAGGCTTCTCTCGTATAAAAAGTCGAAAAATGTTTGCCGATGATCTCGTGGGCTTTATAGCCTTTGATATTTTCAGCACCGGCGTTCCAGCTGATCACAATCCCCTGAGGATCGAGCGCAAAGATTGCGTAGTCCTTGACTGACTCGACAAGGATCCGGAAACGTTCCTCGCTCTGGCGGAGGGCAACCTCCGCTTTCGAGTGTTCGGATGATCTCTGAGTTGCGGTGTTAGATCCTTTCAACAAACCCTCTTTTACAGCGACTACACTTCCGCAGATGCTTATACCATCGTTGTCCGGGAACTCGATGTGTTGATATGAAGCATCTTAATCTGCTCAGCTCGCCTAACGGATGCGGCGAATCAGTTCTTCCGTGGATACGCCGTGGTGCCTATCCCCGGAGCAGACTGAGCGCAAGAGAGGGCTGATTATTGGCTTGCGCCAGAACCGCGACTGCCGCCTGCTGGGCGATCTGACTTCTCGTCAGTTGCGCAGATTCCACGGCGACATCAGCGTCGAGGATCCGGCTCGCGCTGTCTAAATAATTCTGTGACGACTGTTGGAGATTCTGGATTCCGATCCCGACCCTGCTCATGTGACTGCCGATCGTGCCCAGTTCTCGAATCAGGTTGTCGACAAGCACGGTGGTTTGATCGAGCGCCTCGAGTGCTCCGGTAACGGTCGTGAGGTCGAACTTCGCGAGCAGGTTTCCCGGAGCCGAGTTTCCAAAAAGCACGGCGACGGATGTTCCGTTCAGTGGAACGCTGAGGTCGTCAATTCCGTCTTCGTTGAGGTCTGTCAAAAGAATGCCGTTCGGACGCGCTGCGAACTGAGCCAGCGTTGTTCGCGCGAGAAACGTGCCGTTGCCGTTCCCTTGGAAACGAACAATCGAGTTGTCATTTTGGTCCGCGACAACCAGATCCGCGGCCCCATCGGAATTGAGATCTCCGATCTCGATTCGGTAGGGGGACGGCCCCGCGGTAACAATGAAGGAGGGGGCGAGCAGTGAGCCGTTCGCATTGCCGAGAAGAATTCCAATAGTAGCTGTGTTCGAGTTTGCTGTGGCAATGTCTAGAATTCCGTCGCCATTTAGGTCGCCAACTGCCAGATCCGTCGTAAGAGTGATCCCGCCATATTGCGATCCAACTTTAAAACTTCCGTTCGCGTTAGCGAGAATAACGGACACGCCCCCGGAGCTGGGGTTCGAGATCAGAAAATCCCGAAACCCGTCCAGATTAAAATCGGTGAAGAGGAAGGTGCCGGGCCCAGCAGTTCCCGGAACGTTGAGACTCGTACGTGCCAGGAACGTGCCATCTGCGTTTGAGAGATGGATGCTGATCGGCGTGCCGGCGGTGTTCTGGTCAAGTGTCGCGATGTCCGCATTGCCGTCTTGATTGAAGTCGAAGACCACCACGCCGACCGGATAGTCGCCGGTGCTATATGAGAGTTTGGCTTTGAATGTTCCGTCTCCATTGCCCAGCATGGTGATCATTCGATCGCTGGCCCAGTCAGTCATGACGATGTCGAGATTTCCATCGTTGTTCAGATCGCCGCTCGTTGCGCTGGTCAGGCCCGCACCCGTGTTATAGCCGGTTGCAAGCTTAAACGTTCCATCGCTGTTACCCAGCTGAACCTGAACGTTGCCGTTTGTGGGAAGAAGCAGGTCGCCCACGCCATCTTCGTTAAAGTCGGCGTAGGCAATGCCGACGGGCGTTGCTCCGGATAGAGCATACGAAGCCTGGGCACCGAATGTTCCGCTACTAACAGTCCCGTTGAGTTCCGACCCGATCCCGATCTGAAGCGAGCCGAGAGTTCCGTAGCCTGCCTGCAGTGTGAGATTTTCTACCGAGCCATCCAGCAGGGTTAGCCCGTTAAATTTCGTCGTCTGGATAATCCGGTTGTACTCGTCGATGAGAGCGTCTGCTTCCTGATCGAGAGCTCGCCGCTGCGCCGTAGAGAACGTTCCGTTCGCGGCTTGCTCGCTCAACTCTTTGACTCGAATCGAGATGTTATTCAGCTGCTGCAGCCCACCCTCCGCCACCGAGAGCAAACCGATTCCGTCATTCAGATTTTTGATCCCCTGAGTGTATACTCTGGCGTCGCTGTTCAGCGCGGAAGCAATCGAGAGCCCGGCTGCATCATCGGACGCTCGATTGATTCTGAGCCCTGAGGAGAGCCGTGTGAATGTGTCGGAAGTCGAACGCGTACTGTCGCTTAACCGGCGCTGAGCCAGAAGCGAAGCAACGTTAGTATTCAGACTAATCGGCATCTCTATTAAGCCTATCCATGGCAACGAGGTACTGCCTTCATGTTGTCGACAGCTCCTGCCACCAAGTGCAGGGAGAATTGAGCTGAGAAATAGTCAGGTATGTTGGACGGTTACGGGCGCTGTGACCTACATCGTCGGACCGATGTTCCAGGGAGCAAACTCCTCGTCCCCATAGCCGAATTCTTCGCTTTTGGTTTTTACGCCGCTCGCCACGAGAAGGATCTTCTCGAACAGCTCCCGAGTAACCTCCGAACGTGGAGTTCCGTCGAGTATACGGCCCGCGTTTACATCCATATCGTCGGTCATGCGATTGAACATCATCGAGTTCGTAGCGATCTTGATCGTCGGTGCCGGTTTCGAACCGATACAGCTTCCGCGGCCCGTGGTGAATACGACCACGTTCGACCCGCCGGCGATGATTCCGGTGACTGACTCCGGATCGTGGCCGGGCGTGTCCATGAAAACGAAGCCCTTTCCAAGCTCGACCTGCTGCCCGTATTCGTAGACAGCATTTAGAACAGTCGAACCCCCCTTCGTCGCGGCTCCGAGCGATTTTTCGAGGATGGTCGTTAGTCCGCCTTCTTTGTTTCCCGACGAAGGATTGCCATCGCAGGTGGCGCCGAATTTCGCTGTGTAGCTTTCCCACCACTCGATACGCTCGATGAGCTTCTCACCGATTTCACGCTGCGCCGCACGGCGGGCGAGAAGGTGATGGGCACCGAAGGTTTCCGGTGTTTCCGCAAGGATCCCGGTTGCCCCGGCGCCGGCGAGCAGATCGACAATCTCCCCGATGACGGGGTTTGCGGTTAGTCCCGAGTATCCATCAGAGCCGCCGCAATTCGTTCCAAGCACGAGTTTCGAAATCGGCACGGGCACCCGCTGGATTGCGTTTACCTCCGGCAGCCAGCGTTTGATTATCTCGAGTCCGAGCTCGATCGCCTTCCGAGTTCCTCCCACGTCTTGCATCGTAAAAGCTTCAAAACGAGGTGCAGATGGGGCCGCATCGCTTTTCGATCTGCGTAAGGTCGCATCGGAAACGAAATTCTTCTCCGTTAGATAGGTGATCCCTCCGACCTCACAGCCGAGGCCCACGATCAGGCAGCGGCTGACGTTGGGGTGATGCGCGTAACCGGCGACGACGCGCGCAAACTGATCGTGCTGATCCGTTCCGTGAACAATACCGCAGCCTGTCTTATGCGTAATGGCGAAGACTCCGTCGACATTTGGATACTGTGCGAGCAGTGGCTTCGCGGCTTCGGCGATACCTTTACATACCGTGGCCGAACAATTCACCGTGCTTGCGACTAAAATGTAATTGCGAGTGCCGGCTCTGCCATCCGGACGCGGATATCCCATGAACACGCGATCCTGCGCCCAAACCGGGAGCTTCGGGGTCGGCGGAGATTCGGTGGCGTAGTCATACTCAAGCTGAAGATTCTTCAGCTCCACGTTTTGCACGTGCACGTGCTCACCGGGTGCGATGTCCCGTGACGCCCAGCCGATCACCTGCCCGTATTTTCGAACGATCTCACCCTTCGCGATCGCCTTGGTGGCAACTTTGTGTCCGCTCTTAATCACCGCTTTGGAGGTAATCGATTCGACAGTCGCGCCGTCGGCGAGCTCTTTTAGTGCCACGACGACGTTGTCAGCAGGGTCGAGTCGTAGGTAGCTGGGGGACGTAGTCATAGCGCTCCAACGAATGAGGAACGCTCAGACTAGGTCCAAGCCAAAAGTGAATCAAGGGTGCGCGGTTAGGCTACGGCGTTAAGCGTCGATCCGGCCGGTGCGGCGGGATTCTGTTCATCGTCCGCAGGTTCGTCCTTCACGAGACCAAGCTCTTTGCGCTTTTGCGCCTCGAAGGCGGCGAATTTCTCATCGATCAAACTGCGCGTCTTCTCGATCCCCGATTGGACGCCTTCGACCTCAAAGGCGCCAATTCCTTTCAAGAAAGAGAAGGCGTCGCCATAACCCTGGTCGACACCGCGCTTTACTTCGGAGAGAAACTTGCTGATCAGCTCTTCGCCTTCGAGATTCTTGTTCCTCTTCGCATAGGTATCGAAGAACGCCGTAACGCCGCTGACAATTCGCTCCGCGGTCGCCTCGGGTGTGACCTCTTCAGGTGTGAGGCTCTGAACTCCATTTGGAAGAGCTACTTTGAGCTGCTCGTTGATTTTATCGACGATCTCTTTCGCGGTGAGCGAAAGACTTTCGTAGAGCGCTTGGAAGTTATCTCCCTTCGCTTTGCCTTTGTTTGCCTCGGACACGCTTGTTCCGAGCGATGCGTCGATCACGACCGCGTCGCTCGCAGCTTCGAATTCCGCGAGACTCGCCGGCTTCTTCTCTGATTTTTCGTTTGTTTTGAGGAGGGAGGCGACGCTGCCTACACCGCTGACACTATCAACACTGCCCATACTGCTTACTCCGTGCCGGGGACTGCGACCGACCCATTCTTTAGGACTCTTCAGATCAATCGGCAGATTCACCTACATTCTGAAGCCCCGGGCGCCGAGAATCGCGAAGGCTTACCGAAAGTTAGCCGGAGGGAAACGGGGCGATGCTGTCGGTTGCTCAATGAATCAGAAGATTCCGGCACCCGCGGCTTGCAGCCACATCGTCGGATCGAGTTATCCGCGAGGAGTCGAGAAATGATGGCGCACGATGCTGCCTTCCTCCAGATAGATCACGTCTTCGGAGATGTTTGTCGCCTGATCTGCAATCCGCTCAAGGTAACGTGAGATTGAGAGCACCTGGATGAAGAATTTTGTGTGCTCCGGACGTTTGGCGATCTCCTGCTCAATCTTGTCGTAGTTCTCTACGTGGTACTTATTGATTGTACCCTCACTGCCGCAGACCTCCCTGGCGAGTTTTGCGTCATGTGTGGACATCGCAAGGACGGCGGAGCTCAACATCTCCTGAACACAACCACCCATCACACGGAAGTCGACCGGAAATTCGATATTCTTGTAGTTGGTAACAAAAGCGGCTCGTTCGGCAATGTGCACCGCGAGGTCAGCAATCCGTTCCAAATCGTTGTTTACCTTGAGCACTGTCACGACAAACCGCAGGTCGTGAGCGACCGGCTGGTAGAGTGCGAGAATCTTTAAGCACTCCTCCTCGATGTCTACTTCGCGCTTATCGATCTCGGCGTCGCCAATACGCACTTTCGCGGCAAGCTTGTCGTCCCGCTCCAGAAAAGCCTGCAGTGCCAAACCCACCCGCTCTTGAACGAGAGCCGCAAGCTGAGCGACGTTAATTTGCAGCTCACGAAGAGCGTTATTCAGATGAACATTCATAGTGCGGGCCGCAGCGGGAGTTCCTTACAGGCGCTTCTGATATCTTGCACGGAGCCATATAGCCCCACCGTTGAAGCAGAGTAAAATAATAAGCAGGACGACGATCGCAGCCGCTGCATTCACATGGAAATCCTCCTGCGGCCGCGAAACCCAGTTGAAAGTTTGAATGGGCAAGACAGTGAAAGGAGAGAAAATGCTGTCCGGAAGGAAGGCGACATACGTCAGTGCGCCGAGTGTTATCAGCGGCGCCGTTTCGCCAATCGCACGGGAGAGCGACAGGATGCAGCCGGTCAAAATTCCGGGCGCCGCTACGGGAAGAACCTGATGCCAAATCGTCTGCCATTTCGACGCCCCCAGCGCGAGAGATGCTTCGCGGATGGATTTCGGCACCGCACGCAGGGCTTCTCGCGCTGCGATGATCACCACTGAGAGAATCAACAGCGACATCGTCAGGGCGCCGGCGATGAGACTTCGGCCCATTCCGCCGTATCTGACAAACAGCTGTAACCCGAGCAGGCCGAAGATGATCGAGGGAACCCCGGCCAAGTTTGCGATATTTACCTCAATGATCCGGGTCAACCGGCCCTTCTTCGCATACTCCTCGAGATAGATCGCGCTCCCGATGCCGATCGGAAATGCGATCAGGGCGGTGAGAATCAGCAGCAGGAAACTTCCAGCGAGAGCGGAAAGAATTCCCGCTTTGGCGGCGAACCGTGAAGGATAGCTCGTGAGGAACTGCCAGCTCAGCCGCGGGACGCCGTCGATGCAGGTATCGATGATCAGGGTGAACAGAAGGACCAGCGACAGGGCTATGCATCCCAATGCCGCGGCTTGAAAGGCCCTGTCGGTGAGATGAGAAAGGCGTAGCGGAATCCTCTTCATCTCAACCTCCACCCTGCTGGCTGAATCGCTCCCGCACACGGATGCTGAAATAATTTGTGGCGAAGGTCATGAGAAACAGCACAGAGCCCACGGCAAAGATCGTTTGATACTCAAGCGTCCCATGTGGAACATCACCCAGAGAGACCTGCACAATGTATGCGGTCATCGTCTCGACCTGTGAGAAGGGGTTCAGGGTGAGTGTCGGCTGCTGTCCGGCGGCAATCGCAACAATCATCGTTTCGCCGACCGCACGAGAAACTGCGAGCATGAACGCAGCAGTGAGCCCGCCGAGCGATGCCGGGAGCAAAACCTTGAAGACCATTTGCAGCCGGGTTGCTCCGAGGGCGTATGAAGCCTCACGCAGAGAGTTCGGCACGCTGTAAAGGGAGTCCTCGCTGAGTGACGCAACGAGCGGCAGAATCATGCAGCCCATAACGATTCCAGGGCTGAGCGCGTTGAAACCCGACAACTGCGGCCAGATCTGACGGAGCATTGGAGTGACAAAGAGCAGGGCGAAGTATCCGTAGACGATCGTCGGTATGCCGGCGAGGACCTCCAGCACAGGCTTTAGAACCCGGCGCGCTCTGCCCGGCGCAAACTCGCTCAAGTAGATCGCCACCAACAATCCCATCGGCACCGCCACCGCGAGCGCGATGGCTGAAGTAAGGAATGTTCCACAAATCAGTGGAAGAATTCCAAAGTGCTTCTCGGCAAAAAGCGGGGTCCATTCCGTTCCGGTGAAAAATTCGACGAGTGAGACCTTCGCAAAAAATTGTGCCGCCTCTACTCCAAGCATCAGCACAACGCCCACAGTTGTGAACACCGAAACACAAGCGCAGAGGAGAAGGATGAACTCGATACCGCGCTCTTTCATCATTTACTGATTGAGTAACGTCTCCAGCGACGCAGCGGCCGCGCCTTTACCCATCACGCTTCCGAGCTTTCGATCCGCAAGGCGCTTCTCGACAAGTGCGTAAATGTTCGCCGGCAGAGTAATATAGCCAACTTCGCCTGAAAGTGTGCTCACGTTTTTCAGATAGAATTGCACGAGAGCCTGAACCTCGGGCCGGGCGACGCTTTCTTTGCGGACATAGATGAAGAGCGGACGAGCGAGCGGCCGATAAACACCTGCTAGAACATTCTCAACAGTTGGAAACTGAGGACCTTTGCCGTTCGAATCATCCTCATCGTCGATTGCGACGGCTGTCAACCGCGAGCTGTTCTCGTGATAGTAGGCGAGGCCAAAGAACCCGAGGCTCGCAACGTCGCCGCTGACTCCTTGCACCAGGACATTGTCATCCTCACTGCTCGTGAAGTCGCCCCGGCTAGAATGCTCCTTTCCTACGATCGCTTCGGTGAAATAGTCATAGGTCCCCGAATCCACGCCGGCACCGTAGAGATGCACCGGCTTGTCCGGAAATCCATCGCGTATCTGCTTCCAGCTAGTAATCTTTCCTTGTGCCTCGGGCGCCCAAAGAGTTTTCAGCTCTTTTACCGTCAGCGTCTTCGCCCAGTCGTTTGAAGGGTTCACGACTACCGACAAAGCGTCATAAGCGACGGGCAGCTCAATGTACTCAATCTTGTTCTTTTCGCAGAGTTCGATCTCGCTCGATTTGATCGGGCGTGATGCGTCATTGATGTCGATCTCCCCGGCGCAGAACTTCTTAAATCCTCCGCCCGTGCCGGCGATCCCGACCGTGACCTTTACTTTCGGTTGCACTTCGCGAAACTCTTCGGCGACCGCTTCAGTGATCGGATAGACGGTGCTGGAGCCGTCGATTGTCACGCTCCCGCTCAGAGATTGAGCATGTGATCGTGCGGGGCAGATCGCAACGATCCCGAGCAGAACGACCGAGATCGGCGTGAATGAATACGCTATCATGAACACTCCGCAGTTGGCGCGAGGATCTGGTCACCCTTCGATCAGCAGGTCAAGTCTCCAGAGAGCGGCCGCTGTTTACTTTCCTCTGGACGAGAATGTAAGAAGAGGCAAAGCTCAGTGGGAAATTGTGAGAGCCGATTCCGCGTTAAAATTTTCGTTTCAGCCGAGGCTCACTCAACCAGATGCTCATGAGGTCCGTGACGCAGATAGCCGGTCAGACACTGTGATCACAGGCGAACGATTCGTGAGCGCTCCCGCGGCCGACGAAGACTTGGCGGTGAAGATCGAGAACTTGAGCTTCTACTACGGCGAGAAGCTGACTCTGCGAAACATCTCGATGACCATTCCTCGCCACGACGTCACCGCTTTCATCGGGCCATCGGGTTGCGGCAAGTCGACACTCCTCCGCTGCCTCAATCGAATGAATGACATGATCGACGGCATTCGTATGGAAGGCCGGATATTTGTCGAAGGAAATGACATACTTGCGCCGGGCGTAGAGGTCACCGAGCTGCGTCGCTCAGTCGGCATGGTGTTTCAGCGATCGACCCCGTTTCCAAAGTCCATCTACGAGAATGTTGTCTTCGGCGCGCGGGTGCAGAAGCGCAGAACTCGAGAGGAGCTCGACGCGCTCGTCGAGAAGAGTCTGCGCGCTGTCGCGCTTTGGGAGGAGGTGAAGGATCGGCTCCAGGCTTCGGCGCTCGATCTCTCGGGTGGTCAGCAACAACGGCTGTGTATCGGCCGCGCACTCGCGGTTGAACCACGAATTCTTCTGATGGATGAGCCGTGTTCTGCGCTCGATCCTATCGCGACGGGTAAGATTGAAGAGCTGATGCACGAGCTTAAGCGCGACTATACGATCGTGATCGTCACGCACAACATGCAGCAAGCCGCGCGGGTTTCGAACTACACAGGATTCCTTCTCACAGGTGAGCTTGTCGAATTTGGCCGCACTCAACGGATCTTCCAGCGCCCTGTGGATAAGCGGACAGAGGATTATATCACCGGCAGATTCGGGTGACCTCACCGTAGCTGCGCGTCCGACTGCCCCGATTGTGAAGGGAATGTTAACAATAAATTAATTTGATTCGCTGGAGCGTTCGCCACATAGACCGATGCGCCACCTCAATCCTGCAATGCAGCACGATCGGCGTGCCGGAGTCTGAATATGCGCCGAATTTCCTCCCAGGTCCTTCTGCTTGCCGCCGTTAGCCTTTCAGTTCCGCTCTTTTCCGCAGCACAGACTCTTGAGCTCTACGTCGACAAGAAGACGAAGCAAGTCTTCACGGAAGCCGGTCCGGGACGAGAGAAACTTGGCACTTTTGCGCCGGTCCGTCAGGAGGAGCCAAGGGCGCTTTCGACATCCACTTCGCCTGCCGCCGGCCCGCTTCTCGATCACCCGCCAGCTGCGGTGTCTGCCGATACACAGGTTGCCTCGAGCGAGGTGAAGAAAAAGGATTGGTTCGAGAAGCTTTCAGTCCGCGGTTACATGCAATTCCGCTATCACTCGCTGTTTGACGGCGAAGGTGCCGATTGGTTTCACCCGGCCGACCGTTCTGTGACGGACGATACGACGTTCCTCATTCGGCGGGCGCGATTAATTTTAAGCGGTGATGTGTCGGAGCACGTTTTCCTTTATGTGCAGCCCGAGTTTAATGCTGCACCTTCGGATGGCGACTACTCCACGCAGCTTCGTGACTTCTACGGCGATATCGCGCTTGACGAAGAGAAGGAGTTCAGGATTCGCGTAGGGCAATCGAAGGTGCCGTACGGATTTGTGAACATGCAATCCAGTCAGAACCGGGGACCACTCGAACGGCCCGATGCGTTTAATAGCGCAGTCGAAGGGGAGCGTGATCTGGGAATGTATCTCTTCTGGGCACCCGAAGAGATACGGAAGAGATTCCGGAAGCTCGTGAATGATGGGCTAAAGGGAAGTGGGGACTATGGGGTCGCCGCCATCGGGGCTTACAGCGGACAGGGACTTAACAGATCCGATCTAAATGATGAGCCGCACGTAGTTGCCCGACTGAGCTACCCATTCCAATTCGCCGGCGGCCAGGTCTTTGAGCCGGGAGTTCAAGCCTACGCCGGGCGGTTTGTTCCCCGCACCAGACCGTTTACTGCGCCGGGAGCTGAAGCAGAGTCATCACCGTCGTTCCGCTCCGACGGCGTTGCAGACCATCGCGGCGGCATCTCGGCTGTTCTTTATCCGCAGCCGCTCGGATTTGAGGCGGAGTGGAACATCGGCCGTGGTCCCGAATTGAGTGAGGACCTGACGACCATCGATGATGAGAGCCTGAACGGGGGCTACCTCCAGGCGAATTATAAACTTGATATCGATCACTACACGTTCTTTCCGTTTGTCCGCTGGCAATATTTCGATGGCGGAAGAAAGTTTGGCCGTAATGCTCCGCACGAGCGGGTGAATGAGTGGGATTTCGGTCTCGAGTTCTCTCCTTGGAAGGATGTTGAGCTTACTGCGGTTTACACCTACACACGCGATCGGACGAACACGAACACATTCCCGTATGACGATCGCTCGAATGCCTCGCGTCTCGGCTTGCAGGTGCAGGTCAACTACTAGGGCGTATTAAGTTTGTGTAGGCAACAACCTGCTCGAACGGTCAAAAGCTCGACGCGAAGATCTGCTCCCAATCTGCCTGAGACGGGCGGCGGCGCGAGAGTCCGATCAATCGTTGCTCCGTCGACTCAACAATCTCGATCAAGCGTGGAATATCCTTCGAGGTGCAGCCTGTAGCCTCTCCAAGGCGCGGAGCACCGACCTGCACCATGAGCGCTTCGAGAACGTCCGCAGGGGCGCGGCCACCGAGCCGAGCGGACATTGACTCAAGTGCGGGCCCCGCGACCGGGTCAAGAAAACGCAAGATGGCGGGCAGGCATGCTGCACAAGCGAAGCCGTGCGGAATCTTGAAAACTGTTCCGAGGCTGTGTCCCACGGCATGGCCGAGATGCACTCGGCCGTTGAGAAATGCGATGCCGGCTTCTGTCGCGGCTATGCTCATCTCGCTCCGCGCCGCCAGATCGGCCCCATTTCGTGCCACCGCGGGAAGTGCCTGAGCAATTCTAGAGAAAGCGGAGAG
Organism: uncultured Bdellovibrionales bacterium; assembly: GCA_964401925.1. Lineage (GTDB taxonomy): Bacteria > Bdellovibrionota_C > UBA2361 > SZUA-149 > JADYYL01 > CAYOAK01. Next base: position 31,310 of record CAYOAK010000009.1, read on the forward strand.
TGCGAGTTCGTCTGACTCCACGCCCGACATCGTCGAGGTGAGCGCCTCAAGCGCATGAGCGGCGGCATCAAGTGCTGTTGCAGCTGTAAGTTTCAACGGCATTCCAACAGTCAATGCCGGATCGACGAGTGCAAGAGTCGGCGCAATCGAAGGATGCCGGACGATCTGCTTTGCGCCGTTCGAAGTGACGATAGCGATGAACGTCACTTCGGAGCCGGTCCCCGCGGTTGTGGGAATGCAGATCAACGGAGGCACACCTTGCGGAGTCAACGAGCCCCCGAAAGCGTAGGCGAGAATACTTCCGCCCTCCCCGTTCGCGAGGACGCCGACCGCTTTGGCGGTATCCATCGAGCTCCCGCCACCGAACGCCACAATACTATCGCACCCACTCGTCTTGAACTGAGCAAACGCACGTTCGACGCTCTCGGCCGTCGGATCTGGCACTACTTCGTTGAAAAGCGTTACCTCGAATCCCGCGCTACGAAGCTTGTTCGTGACGCGTTGGCAATTCTCACCCGCGGCCAGACCGGGATCGGTCACGAAGAAAATCTTCTGCATCCTGAGCGCGGCAGCTTCTGACTCAAGCCGCTCGGAAATGCCAATCCCGAACAGAACCCGGGTCGGATTCAAGAACGTGTTCGCAGGAGTACTCATAGTCACCTTTTCGTCGGAATCACCGCAGAATACGCTACCGGGCGCATGCAGAGCCAATTCCGCACGATCGCGCCATAACACCAAGGGAATTTGGCGGGAGCGGAGAATTCTTGGTAAAGGCGTGGCGTGATTTTTTTCGGGGAACCTAATTGATGCGACAGTTCAGTTTCATTGCTTTCGGAGCACTCGTACTTTTGGCCCTGAGTTTTGTTCCCGCCGAAGCGGCGACAAAGAAAAAGATTCGCTACTGCCAAGGCGGGCGGTTTAAGCCATGTGTTTGTTGGCAGGACGTTCACAAGGATGTGTCTTACCGTCCTAAATATCCAGCCTGCGGAGGGAACGCAGCGGTACTGACCCGCGGCAAATATAAGGGCATCTTTAGCGTCGTTGTCCGGGATAATCAGAATCGCGATCGATGGCCGGAATCGGGATTCAATGGGTGCAGCATTGACACCGCGCAGTCCGTTAGTCCACCGGCGTCATGCAGTGCATTCAAAGTTCAGAAGATTCTCTACGAGGATAAGAAAGGTCAGATCCAGCGGGTGAACTGCCTCGGTGCTCCGGGAACCTCTAAGCTGTTTAAGTCCGTTGTCCGGATGACGGCGAAGATTAGCGATGCGCCAGGAACGACGAACGATCCGCTCGCTCGCTGGTGCCTGCGCAGCCCGACGCTGCCGTTGAACTGATCGAAATCTCTAGCGGAGGCCGGCTGCTTTTAGGCAGCTTTCTTCGCATTTGAACGCGGCTGCACCACCCGGTTCACTTTCGCAGTCCGCGACGCAGTCACGGCAAGCTTCAAACTTCGGGTCGAGAGTGAGCGAGCAGGCGTCTGCTTTTCGTTCGCAAGACGCGAGAGAGCGGCAGCTATCTCCCAGCTGATACATCTCGGTGCAGACGTCGCCTGAGGGACTGCCCTTCTCACACGTGAGTTGCAGACCGTGACAAGGCCGGAGAATGCATGAAGTTTCGTCAGCCTCCGACCCATCGGCCGAGCAGCTTGCGAGGAAAAGAAAGAGCGCTATCCGTCCGATTCGATACATTCAGCCCCC
>CAYOAK010000010.1:0-13149 GCA_964401925.1 uncultured Bdellovibrionales bacterium
GGCCCTTCCGGTTCGAAAAAAAGGACACTTTGGCTGCCTTTATCACATTGTTCATCGCGGGCGCCCTCACTACGGGGCTCGTGTACTACATGTTCAAGCGCCTCAGCAGTCAGGCCAGTGTTTCCGTCGGTAAGGAACGAGACCTGATCCGGGCGGAAGTTACGAAATATGACGATGCAATTGCGAATGCGCTGACCGTGCTCGAACCGATGGTTTCTTTCGATGAGCAGGGAAAAATCGAAGTCGAGAAGGCCAAGCTTGCCGCCTCGATCGAGGTCGAGCAGGGGAAGGTCAAAAAGCTCGAGAAGGATCTGGAAAGCCTGCAGGTGCGTGTGGACAAGCAGGAGGCAAAGCACAGTGAGCTGAAGAAGGGCCGGGAGGACAGCGACAAGCTGGCAAAGACGCTTCGGGAGAATCGGGAACGGGTTCAGGCCGAAGCGACCGCGATGAACGCGCAGCTTGGCTCGACGATTACGAATCTGGCTGCAATTGCCGGCACTATGAAGCTCGATGCCGACGCACTCGCCACGTTAAAAGCGCTCGAAGATTCGATGAAGGTGACGGGCAAGCAGCTCGTGGAGTTCTCTGAGATCTACACTCGGGGGGCGACCCGGTTCGTGAACCTGGAGAAGCAGTACGAGGATCTCGACAAGGAATTCCGCCGGCTCGTGGACAAAGCTCTGTCCGGTGAAGAGGTCGAAGCGGAAGAATAGTGACGGTTCGTCTCCTCGCTTCGCGTCCAACTAGTTGAAAACATTCAGTATCACTTGATATAATTGAGGAATTCCTGCATTGAAGAGAACCCGCTGCTGCCATCCGGGAACGTGCGAAGGCACAGACGGCGAGGGTGAGAGCACAATACAGCTAACCTGAATGGCAAATGCCACCGGATTGGCGCGGCATACGGGCCGACAAACACTGGAATATTTTCGAAAGGACATCGTGGCGAAGAAGGGAAAGGTCGAAGAGATCGAGCGCGAAGAGGGACGGCCGAAGCCGAAGATGATTCAGCGTGAGCTTCCGCCATTGAGTCAAACTTCAAACCGCAAGCTCGATACAGATCGGAACGCGAAGCGGATGATCTCCGATGGAGAGCTCGGTGTCCTCAAGTTCATGGATCGTGAGCTCAAGGCCGACACCGAGCGCGAAAGCCTCGAAGTGAGTGAGATCGCGCAAGGACTCGGCATTCGTGATTCGGATGAGATTCTTCGTTCGCTCTACACTCTCGAAGGAAAGCATCTTGTTGAGCCGTGCCCGCCGGGCGATTTTACGAGCAGCTTCTGGCGGGTCACACCGATTGGTGAGCGCGCTGTTCTGATGTTCGAGAGCTAGAGCAGATCAACTTTTCGCGGAGCGGTTACACGACAACCCCGTGATGGATGATTCGGAGCGGAGCTACCGCGAGCAAATTCGTGTCCTCCATCGGAAGCTCGGAATCCCTGCCGACTACGAAAATGCGCGCGGGCTTCCGCTCCAGCGCGAGGCGGAGTCTCTTGTTTCCGTCGGGCCCGACTATAAGGCGCGCGAGCGACATCTCATTTCAGAAGCAGCGGCCGCGTGGCATTCATTGAAGGCATCAGCCGCCGCAGACGGCGTCGAGATCTTGCTCATGTCCGCATACCGCTCTGTTCGGAATCAGGCGGACGAAATCCAACGTCGATTAGATCGCGGTGAAAAACTTCCGGAGATTTTGAATCTCTTGGCCGCGCCCGGATTCAGTGAGCATCACACGGGCCGGGCCGTCGATATCGTTTGCACCGGCATCCAGCCGCTCGACGCTGCTCTGGATCAGACCCCAAGCTTCGAGTGGATGGTCCGTCGCGCGGCCGAATTCGGGTTTACGATGAGCTATCCACACGACAATCCCTACAAGATCGTCTACGAGCCCTGGCACTGGTGTTGGAAAAAAATGGGTTAGGCTGAGGTGCAAGCGGCCCAAACAGCCTTGAGCACATCGACATTGTCGGAATGTCCGGTCATCACCGCATCGACCCGGGCTCGAAGAGGACGTCCGATGAGGAAGAGATCTCCGATTGCATCCAATACCTTGTGTCGCGCGAGCTCTTCGGGGAAGCGTATCTCGGTGTTCACAATTCGATCCTCACCGATGAGGATAAAGTTATCGAGCCTTCCTCCGGCAGCGAGTCCGGCTTTCTGAAGCTTCTCGATATCCTTCATGAAGCCGAAGGTTCGTGCCGGCGCGATCTCCCGCTTGAACGACTCGACACCGTCGAAGGTGAACTCAAATTCTTGATGCCCAACCGGCGCGGGATAGCGCAGCTCATAGCGAACGACGAGCTTGTCGGAGGGTGAAATTGTGATCTTCTCATCTGTGCCGGCTCGCTTCGGTGTCGCCGTGTAGGTGAGCTGGGGTGCGAGCTCAAACCACTCTCCACCTTGCTCCTCGATGCCGACATCCTCGATCACTTTACAAAACTCCAGCGCGGACCCGTCGAAGATCGGCACCTCACCGTTGCACTTCACCAAGAGATTCGAGATCCCATAGGCGTGCAGTGCAGACATCAGGTGCTCGATAGTTGCGGCCGAACTCGATCCGGATCGCACCGTCGTTGCAAAGCCGGTCGAGTGCACGTTGTTCACGTGCGCAGCAACCGCACGCGCGTCCCCGATCGGTGCGAAGTGAATGCCCGAATTCAACGGCAGCGGCTCGAGAATCAATCCGCTCTTTTGTCCGGAATGAAGGCAGTGTCCGTAGAGCAGGGCTCCGCGACGGAGTGTGCGTTGCTTGAGATTTTTTCCGGCAAAGGCTCGGGAGAGCACTCCCGGGTGCTCATATTGGGTTTCGCCGCCTGAGCTTGATCCGGAATTGGTCTCGGAGCCCTTCCCAGCCTCGCGCTTTCGATCGAGCGCCCGCTCAATGCTGAGCAAGATGCTGTCGATCGCAAACGGCTTTTCAATAAAATCAAATGCTCCCCGGCGCGTCGCCTCGAGCGCATTCTGGATTGTCGCGTGACCGGAGATGATGATGACCGGAGTCGCAGGATAGGACCGCTGCAACTCTTCGAGGGTTTGCACCCCGTCCATGCCGGGCAGCCAGATATCGAGCAGCACAAGGTCGGGCTTAAGCTCGGGCATCTTTGCGATCGCTTCTTCGCCGGTCTCGGCCACCTCGGCGGTGAAGCCCTCGTCCTGCAGGACGCCGCTGAGCGAGCTGCGGATCGCCGCCTCGTCATCGACGATCAGAATTGTGCCCCGGGGCTCCGGCATTTTTGCTGCTGCACCCATAGAGATCCTGATCCTAAGAAAGAAACTTCTGAAGTTTGGGAGAGGTCACAATCGTTTGATCGCGCTCGGGGCCGATCGAAAATCCGCAGACCTCAGCGCCGGTCAATTCCGAGACACGGGAAAGAAACTGCTTCGCTGTTTCGGGTAGATCGTTAAACGCCCGGACGCCGGTGATATCTTCCTGCCAGCCCGGAAGCTCTTCGTATTCCACCTGAACGCCCGCGAGCTTCTTCATCGAGGTCGGAAGGTCGTCGAGCTCGGATCCGTCCGAAAGATACTTTGTTCCAAGTTTGATCGTGCGAAGGCCGCTCAGCACATCGAGCTTCGTGATGAAAAGTCCGCTGACTCCGTTTAGCCGAACTGTACGGCGAGCAGCAATCGCGTCGAACCAGCCGCAGCGCCGAGGACGTCCGGTTACCGTGCCAAACTCCTTCCCGATTTCGCGCAACCGGTTCCCGACTTCGCCGAGATCCTCGGTGGGGAATGGGCCGCTGCCGACCCGCGTAGCGTAGGCTTTGCAGACTCCCAAAACATAATCGACGTGAGACGGCGCAAATCCCGCGCTGACGCACGCGAAGCCGGCAAGCGTGCTGGAGCTTGTCACGAACGGATATGTCCCGTGATAGGTGTCCAAGAGTGAGCCCTGTGCGCCCTCGAAAATGACGAGATCGCCCTTCGCGCGGATGATTTCTATTTCCCGGCTCACATTCGCCACATACGGCAGAAGCTTGTCGGCGTAGCCGACGAGCTTCTCCATCAGATCCGTCGCACGAAGCTGCTCAGGGGATTCGAGAACATTTTTTAGGATCCGGTTCTTGATATCGACATTGCGCTTGAGCAACTCGAGCAGCGAATCCCGATCGGCGAGATCGCAGAGTCTGATCCCGCACCGGGCCGCGATATCTTCGTAGGCCGGGCCGATGCCCTTGCCGGTCGTTCCGATCTTCCCATCTCCGAGAAATCGCTCACGCTCGCGATCAATCAGCTGATGGTAGGGAAGAACGAGGTGAGCTTCCGGCGCGATGCCCAGGCGGCGCGGTGTGACCTCAACCCCTGCTTCACGGAGTGAATCGATTTCGGCAAGAAGGACTTCAGGGTCAATGACGACGCCCGCTGCAAGGAGGCAGCGGCTATTTGCGCGGAGGATCCCCGAGGGAATGAGCCGAAGGGCGGTTTTCTTACCGCTGATGACAAGAGTGTGTCCGGCGTTACTTCCACCTTGAAAGCGTACGACGAGGTTCGCGCTGTCGGTGAGATAGTCTACGACCTTACCTTTGCCCTCGTCACCCCACTGAACACCGACACAAATGAGAACAGGCATAGAACTTTAGATATGGTGACGCTGCTTCAGCTCTTGAACGTCACCCGGTTCGCTTCCAGATCCTGCTCACTCATCTTTTCGACGACCGTCTGATTGAGCTGGATGTACTCCTTATATTTCTCCGGGACGTCATCATCCTCGAAGATCGCGTCGACCGGGCACTCCGGCTCACACGCGCCGCAGTGGATGCACTCATCCGGATGAATTACGAGCATCCCGATATCGCCCTCTTTGCCCGGACTTTTGCCGGTCTTCGAGTTCAACTCCGGGTCCTTGTTGTTGTAGAAACAATCAACAGGACAGACCTCCACACAGGAGCGGTCCTTTGTACCAATGCACGGTTCGGTGACGACGTAAGCCATGTAGCAAAAGCTATTAAATTACTCAACAATGTCGGCCCGGGGGCCGCGTATCGATTGGAGGCCCGACCCGGATTCGAACCGGGGAATAAAGGTTTTGCAGACCTTTGCCTTACCACTTGGCGACCGGGCCGTCCGCTGAGGGATGTAGCGTCCGGGCAAACACCTCGTCAAGAAAGGAGGCGAAAGAGAGGGTTTTCGGCTATCCCGGTCCGGACCCCAGGCCAGGTTTATGGAGCAACTCTCTACTGCGATTTTCGCACTAGCAATCGGACATGTCTTTCTCACCGGACTATTCCGGCGGGCTGCATCTCGTTATCCGGAGGGATCGGTTCTCGAGAACCTCTTGCATCTGCTCGGTGAGGTAGAGATCGTCTTCGGTCTCTGGGCGGCGATCTTCCTCGGCATCTGGGCGGTAGCTGAGGGCACCCCCCGGCCCCTTCATCATCTGGATTCGACGAATTTCAGCGAAGCGGTCTTTGTCTTCGTGATCATGACGATCAGCGCAACGAAGCCGGTTCTCGAGTTTGCGAGAGCAATCGTCACGAAGCTCGCAACGGGCCTGCCTACCGCCGAACCGGTCTCGCTGACGATTACGGTGCTCATCGCCGGGCCCCTCCTCGGTTCCTTGATAACCGAACCGGCGGCGATGACGCTTTCCGCGCTGCTGCTCCTTCCGATTTTTACTGCGGAGCAATTGTCAGAGCGCGGACGGTACCTGCTGCTCGGAATCCTATTTGTGAACGTTTCGATTGGAGGAACACTAACGCATTTCGCGTCGCCTCCGGTTCTGATGGTTGCGCGTCCTTGGCAGTGGGACTCGGTTTATCTGCTGACGCACTTCGGCTGGCGTGCGGCGTGCGCCGTCGCACTTTCGGCTTTCGGAGCGGGGATTTTCCTTCGACGCGAGCTGCGTCAGATAACTCTTCCTCGCCAATCTCTGGAGAGCTCTCCGGTGTGGGTGACAATAATTCACCTCCTATTTCTCGCATTCGCAGTCGTCTCCGCGCACCACATCCCGGTTCTGATTGGTATCAGCTTGTTCTTTCTGGGATGGACCAAGGTATCCGCTGAGTATCAAAGCCCCATGGATCTCCGCAGTGGTATTCTTGTCGGGTTTTTTCTCGCTGGACTGGTGGTTCTGGGGAGGCTTCAAGGCTGGTGGATTCAGCCGTTCATCTCGGACGCATCACCGCGGATGCTGTTCTGGGGTGCGACGGCTCTGACGGCGGTCGTGGATAACGCGCTGCTCACATACTTGGGCACGCTTGTTTCGACATTGACTGAAGAGCAGAAGCTCCTTCTCGTTCGAGGTGCAGTCTGTGGCGGAGGCCTAACCGTCATCGCCAACGCTCCGAATCCGGCGGGCTATACGCTGCTTCGCAGCACCTTTTCAGACGAGAGTATTTCAGCCGCGAAACTTTTCCTTGGCGCATCCGTGCCGACGCTCATAGCGGCAATACTGTTTCTACTCTAGCCGCAGCTCCCTTAAGGCGGAATACGAACCAGAGCCACTCGATCAAAGTATTTGCTGTGAGCAGCAGCATGTACCAACGAATACCTTCCATGGGCTGGAGAACGACGCCCGCGACGCAGCCGGCGATATAAAATACCAGATAAAGGAACGTGGCCTCGGCGGCGATGCGAGTCTGCCTCGAGCTATAGGAAAGACCGGCGTAAAAGCTCACCAGCGTTTCGAGCCCCGGCCAGAAAGTCGCGAACGGAAATGCCGATAGGGCGAATGCGACCGCCACTGGCGGCAGACCCGCGATAGTGGAGAAAATGCTCCAGCCGATCATCGGAATCGCAACGGACGTTGTCACGATTGTCATCAACAGGGTCACGCACCAGGTGAGCTTTGTCAGTATCGGCAGGTTGCTCTTGTTCGAACCAAGCGACGTTGTCAGTTCGATCAACGCATATCCGGGATTTCGGAAGACAAGGAGCAGGCCGGATACCGCTGGCCAGACAATCAGCGACAGCTCAGCGGCCGGCATCCGAAAGAGCATCGCTGTCCCGATGGGCGCCACAAGTGTTCCCGCGACGGAAGAGGCGATGAGCGGAGCTGTATAAGTTGAGATTGAGCGGTTCGTCAGTTCACCCGGTGCATCGGAAAGCTCCTTCCAGGCACTGCGATAGAACCAGATGTGAGTCACTGCGGTTTCTACGCCCATGCTCACAGTTGTGATCAGCGTAGCAAGAGTGACTCCGCTCAATGAAGTCGGAAAAGAATATCCGGCAGCGAGAAGAATGCCGAGTGTCAGAATGCGGATGACAGAGGAAGCGCCGATCAGCTTGGAGCGTCCGTTTGCAACGAATACTCCCTGGCAGATTCTTCGATAGCCTACGAGCAAAGGCCAGAGGCCGGAGATAAGAAGCCCTCCGTAGGAGAGCTCTGTCACGTCAGCGGGCGCAGCAAAAAGCCTTAAGAATATCAGCTCGGACAACGGCCCAAATATCAGGCCGTAGAATAGAATCGCGAGGCCGCCACACAGGAAAAGCACATATCGCCGCAGGGCGAGAAAATCCTGTTTCGTTTTCACCAGAGCGGCCGAGGTAACGAGCAGATTCCAAACTGGTGATTCGAAAAAGAATCCGAGCGTTAAGACCAGACCGCCGAGAGCCTGCAGATTCAGCTCAGGATCCGCGAGGCGAGCAACTAAGCACGTCGTCAGCGGCAGATCGATCGAAATGCAGATCCGGGCCACGACAAGCGGTATATAGCGCCGAAAAAGCTCTCCCGGCGTAATCATTTTCCGCTCAATAGAAGCGACGCGAGCTCAGTCCGATAGCGCTCCTTTGAGCGCTCTTGGGAGAAATTCTTCTCGACCCACGCCGGGCCGTTTGCAGCGAGGCGCTCGGCATCCGATCGGCCGGCGAGCAGTGATCGAATCGCTGCTGCAAGCGCCTCCGGATCATTTATTGGAATGAGAAGCGCCGCATCGCTGCCGGTCAGCTGCTCCTTCAATCCAAATGCATCGGTTGATACGAGCGGAATCCCGCGGGCCAGCGCTTCGAGTGAGACAAGTGGTGCTGACTCCTCGCGCGAGGCAATGACCGCGAGGTCGGCCACAGCGTAATACTGTTCAACCTGGGGTGTTTCCGGAATGAGGGTGATCCGCTCTTCCAGTTGCAGCGCCCGCACTCGCTCCTGAAGGGTTCTCAGAAACGGGGAGGGGCGTGCGCCCACGAGCAGACACCGCCACGGCAGATCGATCAGCTTTGCGAGCGCCTCAACGAGCACATCCTGACCCTTCCGCTCGCAAACGGTGCCGACGCAGATGATTGTCGGAGGCTCGTCAGGATTGGCTGCACGCTCTCTACGCGCCGCGATTGGCACACCATTCGGAATGACTATCGAGTTCTTCGGATTACCAAAGACCCGGCGTGTGGCCGCCGAAACGAAGATAAGGCGGTCAGTTTTCTCCAGCGCCTCAAGAAACTCGAGACGAACCGTGGGATCGAGCTGCTCGAATGCTTGAAGTGGCGGGACGCTTTCATGAATCAGCCAAGCGGTCCTGCGTTGCCGCTGGATTCCACGGGTGATCGCCCAGAAGGCTTCGATTGTGTTTCCGAAAATCATCTCAGGATTGAGCTTCTCGAGAAGCTGGAAGGCAGGCTCACCCGCGGAAAGAAAATCGGCTCGCCGCCGGTAATGCAGAAGCTGGAGCGCCGGAAGAACATGCACCACGGCACCAATGGCTTCGAGCTGCTCGCGAACTCCCCCATCATAAGGGCTGATCACATGGCACTTCAGATTGGGCACACGCACTGCGGCGCGGACGACTTCAAGCAGCACTTTCGGCGCACCTTCCGTTTCTCGAAGATTGTTCGTGACGAATACGACAGTGCCTCGCGCCGGTTCCGCCGCGGGAACGTGCTCCTCGGACGCGCCGAGAATCGCCTGATAGAGCGGCCCTCGCCAACGCAAGCGCGCACGTTTTAGATCTAACGTGCTGCCATCGGAGAATGAGATCTGCGCCGAGAACTTAAGCGGCAGATTAGCCGTCAGAATTCCCGCGCGTAAGGCGAACTGCTTCCGGGAGATGCCTATCGAAAATACTGCGTTCTTTGCCTCCTCGAGATCGGGAAGGGTTCGAGCGACAAACGGACTCCACGTTCGAATGTGCTGCGCCGGAAAACTCTTCCCGCCGAGTGAGACTGTGACACCGGTGACCTCAGCGCCGCGTCTAGCCGCCCACCCTTCGATGATGAGATTGGGCCCGCGGACCTCGAGCACATTCGGATAGAGAAATCCGCCGAAGGCTTTCGTCCAGGTCTCCCGGGGGGCGACAGTGAAGGTCGATTCGTTCGACTCTGCGACATACCCCTCGGCGCTGCACTCTGCCTTAAGGATGTAATCGCGCTGTTCAGTGAGGGTGGCAGGAATGTATTCCGTGACCGGCAGAGTCCCCTCGAAAAACCAATCGGTCTCCCCGTCATTTGATTCGTCACGCCACTCGACAGCGGTGTATCTGATCGGAGTGCCGCTGACAGTGAAGCTGAGCTTACCGGGCCGGCGGGAGCTTCCGCTCACTCGTCCCCTGAAATGCACTGTCTCCGAAAGAATCGTCGAGGGGTTATTGGGCTCGAGAAGAGTGACTTCCATACAATCAGGCCCAAATGATCGCGCCGGGCCGCATAATCAGGGCAGGATCTTTCGCAGAACACGCCCGGTCTTCAAAATCGGCTGCGAGATCCCTTCGGCAATCCGCAGGAGCCTCGGCGAAGCCGAGACATGGCGGACAATGCTGTGGAAGGCGCTGCTCGAATGTGTCAGCGGAATGAACATTGGCTGCCGCTGTGCTGAGAGATCACTCCAAAGATCGGCGATTGGCAACCCTTGTTCGGTCATCTCGAGGAGCTCAAGCTCCTCCGGACGCGCGCCCCGGCTGGCGGATTCGTGATGGACCGCTTCAAGCCATGGAATGTGAAGCGATCGGAAGCCGCGTTTGTCCGCTTCGTGGCAGAAGAGGGCATCGCCAAAACCGTTCGGACAATGCGTCTCATCTAGTCCGCCGAGCGACTCAAATACCTCGGTTCGAATGAGAACAAGAGCGAAGGTTAATCCGTCCACCTCGCGAAGAGCGTCCGAAAGCATTGCCGGTGTCGAGACATTCATCGGACGCACTTGGCTGAAGTTGATGCCGGCGCTCTGAACCCTTCCTCCAGGATAAGTCAGCGTTCCGCCCGCGAGGCCCGCGCCCGGGACATGCGACCATGCGAGAAGTTGTTCGAGATGCGTCGCACCGGAGATCTCCACATCATTGTTCATCAGCACGATGGCGCCGATAAACTCCACCGGAAGAGACTGAAATCCGACATTATTCAACCGCGCAAAGTTGAAATAGCCCTGGTCCGAAATCACCAATTTCGTCGCGAACGGAAGATTGCCAAGCGCTCCTTCAATCTTCAGCCGCTCATCCGCTGCGGAATTATTATCGACAAGGCGCACATGCAGTCGCGGGGCGACGGATTGTTTGGACAGAGAGGCCAGTGCCTTCAGTGTCAGCTCGGATTGATCACGAAAGGGAATGATCACTCCCAACTCTCCTTCGACGGGCTCGAGCTCAATTCTGGACCGGACGCCGAGCGCGGTGTCTCGAACGGTGATCTCCCTGATCTCAAGGCCTCGGTCTCGCAGGAGGTCAGCATCAGGCGGCTCGTGTTTGGCTTGCTGATCTTCGAGCCGAGAGCTTAATGCCAGTGGAACATGAACGCAGTCGCGCTCACCGCAGCGAATCGAGGTCCGCCAGAGCGAGGGGCTCGCTTCTAACAGTGACCGGTGAACCAGGGCACTCGTTCCCGGAACATTTCTCCCCGCGAAGGAGATATTCGAGGGACGCGCCTTTCGCTCATACCCAACCAGACGTCCGCCGCTCGGCCGATAGAGAGCCTCATCCCAATAAATAAGCTTCGCGCCGGTCTCGCCGATCTTTTTCGTAAGTATGTAGAGCGCGGAAGGATGAAGAACCGTTCCCGCTTCGACCACCAACGTATAGTCCGGCTCTTCCCCAATCTCCCTCGACTCAGAAGCGGGGATACTCTGAATGGCGACACTTGCCCGGGTAAGATCGCTTGCCCCTCTGTCTTCACCAGTAATTTTGATGCCGATCGGGCGCAAGCGAAGCGAGCTTGCCGAGCGTTCCTCCCAGAGCAGCGTGCGCTCCAGATCTTCTGCCGGATGCTGGAAATGCGGGAGCAGCCGGAAAGGAAACTCGCGCAGCGGAGAGTCGAGGAGACCCAATCTCAATTGTAGACCGACGACTGTTGAGCGAACGCGTCTTTAATCTGCTCGATGATCTTCGGCTGGTTCTCTGCCGTGATTCCGAGGCGGTTGAGACACGCCGTCACGTGCTCTGTCTGGTCGGGATAGCCATCCGGGTGGCCGAATCCGAGCAGGTGCGCGATCGCGTCAGCCGCCTGGACGAGTGCGGTTTTCTCTTCAGTCGGCGTAGTCGCTGCGTCCGGCAACGGATCGTGGTGGTGCAGAATCGCCTGGCAGGTCTCCATCGAGAAGTTCCATTTTTTCGCAACGAGAGCGCCGATCAACGGATGTGCGTAGCCGAGCTGTTCTTGCTCGACATCGACGTAGGTCACCCCTTTTTTCGTTGCGTTGATGATCCCTTGATACTCTTTGGGCAATTGGCGAATGAGCACGAGCTTTCCGAGATCGTGGAGCAGTCCAAGGAGGAAAGCTTCATCGACGAAGGGTTTACGCATGAAAGAGGCAAGATTGTAGCAGCCGATCGCTGTGCAGGTGGAGTTTTCCCAGATCATCTGCTCGGCCTTTCCGAACGTGCGATTCAGCTGCCGGAGAGTCGCGGCAACGATGATTCCTTTCAGCGATTTGAATCCGATGACCATGATCGCTTGATTGAGAGTCGTGATCTCACGCTGCATCGAGAACATCGCGGAGTTTGCGATCTTCAATACGCGAGCGGCGAGGGCCGTGTCCTGTCCGAGGAGATTTGTGAGCTTGCCAGCAGTGGTGTCCGGATCTTCCACCATCACGATCGCTTGCGAAGCGACGTGCGGAAGCGGGGGGAGATCGCTGACGAAAGCCACGATCTCGGTCCAATCCTTCCCGGCAGACAGCCGTCCTTTAAACTCCTCTGGTGCGGTTTCGGTCATGCAGACTCCAAAATAAGCTCGGCCCAGACTATGGTCGGCCGAAACAGCGGGCGCCCTGAGCGGTCGAACAGAGTCGGCGACTCTCCTACGACACCCCTCACAAGCACTCGGAAACACTGGCCGATAGCAGTCCGAAGATCAACGGTAAAGTAGGGTCTTTACGGGCCATTTTCCAGGTCAAGCCAAGCACCACCCAGGCCGATACCACCCATTGGATTCACTGACAGGACGCGCCTTTGCGCCGGTCAGGAAAACGGTGATGAGGCAGCTCAATGGAAGGGGACTACAAAGTCCAATTGGAAGAGGAGCGTGGGTTTATCCACGTTCACGGGGACTTTGACGACGAAGAGGCCGGTGAAGCCTTCCGAAAGGCGTTCAATCGTGTCTTCGACAGCGGACGGCGCACGGTGATTCTCGATCTTGAAAAGGTCGACATCATTAACTCGTACGGGATCGGAAAGATCTTGATTTCGCACAGGCGCCTGCAAGCCGAGGGCGGCACGCTCATGTTCATGCCGCTCCGCGGGAATGTGAAAGATATCCTTGAGCTTTTAATGATCGACACCGTTATCCCTACATTCAAAGAAGAGGAAGTCGACGCGCAGGAGGAAGCGGTTTCTGGAGAGTAGCGCGGTGAGGCAGTTGCGGTTCCACAACATCCATCAGGAGGAGGGATGGGATTAAAATTTAGACTGAAAGGGCTCGCCGAGACCTTTCTCGAGAAGATCAAATGTCCGACCTGCGGCAATGACGGTGGCGAGGACGGAGATCACGCTTTCCGCACGGATCTAACTCGCGTGACCTACGAAGGGATCGTGGTTGTGATCGAATGTGAGCTCTGCGGCGACGTATTCGTTCCCGATGGCCAACGTCAGGGGATCATCGATTCATCAAAGCTTCGAGCGGCAGTCGAGCGCGATTGCCTCAAAACGGGACAGCCGCTGTTTTCGAACCGCAGCTCCGTTAAGCTCGATGTCGAAAAGCTGAACGCCGAGAAGAGCAGCGGACTGCACTGACGCTCTATCGGCGATAGCGCACTGCTGGGACCGCGGACGTCCCCGTCCGCTTCCCGATTCACACATTCGAAAA
>CAYOAK010000010.1:13249-32841 GCA_964401925.1 uncultured Bdellovibrionales bacterium
TTCGAGGAGAGGCACTGCTGGGACCGCGGACGTCCCCGTCCGCTTCCCGATTCACGCATTCGAAAAATGATCGAACTCCGCGTTGCTGCGGTTACCAGCGGCCTAGCGGGTGACGTCTTTCAGCGTAAGGCCTGCATCGCGCAGTGCGGAGCTGAGGCCTTTTTGATCGATCGTCCGGAGAGTTCTGCTCGACACCGTGATCCGGACCCACTTGCCGCTTTCGGAATCGTAGAGCCGGCGGCTGTGGAGATTGGCGTAGGTCACCTTGTTCGACTTGTTGTTGGCATGGCTGACCTTATGGCCAACCTGGCTGCCCTTACCACTGATGCTGCAACGTCGAGACATAATCGTACCTGTCCAAAAGGAGGCGAGAAGGTAGTGAAATATCGAAGGTAAATCAACCCTTACTCGGTCAATAGATTTCGACTGAGAGGATTGAAGTGGTTTTCGAGCCCGCGACACCAGGTCCGGAGGACATAATTGCCCGGCCCCACCGGACGGAATTGGGCAGCCGCACCCTGACAATGACCGAAAAACCGCTGCTCGCAGTCGTTGTTACCTGCTGCAGTGCCGGGTCAATCTTGTTCAGCTCCGTCAGCCGGGCCTGGTCTATCGGCTGAGTGCCCTGGGCCATGGAGATCTCGGCGGCCATCGTTTCGGGATATCCGAGGGCGACCAGCGTTTCGTACTTCGCGGTGTTGACGTTAATGCGCTGTCCTTCGGAGTTAGAGTCATCAACCCGGATATAGGGCATGGCGCGGCTGACGCGCTCTCGAGTCATGCCTGGAACAAGGAGCAGCTCATTGATGTTCTTCAGCTCCCGGTTGAAAAAGAATCCCGGAGGCGCGTCGGATTCGAAGCCCTTTGCCGCGAAGGCCGGGCTCTGGAGCGAGTTTGAGTCTTCGTCGATCCAATCTGCGATTGCTGCCGTCTGTGATTCAAAATCCAGTGAGAGATCACCGACAGTCCGATTCTCTCCCTTCTTGAAGTTCTCCTTCTCGAACCCAAGCTGGTTGAAGAGCAGCGCGAAGCGGACCTTCCACCGGTTTCCGTTCGTTCCCCGGTTGCCGAGCAGATTCACGTTCATCTTGGAGCTCTCATCGACGATCTGCATCCGCGTCTCACCGGGCAAGCCTTCGACGGGAAGTGTTCGCGCGGCGCCGATTTTACTCCAGAGGTCTCCGGGCCAATCTTCCTTGACATTCGTCTGATCGGGCTTCGGCAGAGCGAGGATGATCTGCGCAACAGTGAACCCGGAGCGAATAACGTAGTTCCCTTGGATCCGCTCAGCGAAGGCTCGAGCGCTTCGCTGATCGTAACGCGCCATCCGGCCGAGCTCGAAAACGATAATCGTTCCAATCGCGATCACAAACACAGTGATCAGCAGCGCAATGCCGCGCTCGCCCTGTTCAACAGGAACTTCGTTTGATTTCGCGCCCGATTGACCCGATTGACCCGATTGAGTGGTGCAGACCATGGCCAAATGTAGCGCATGAATCTTTGCGCGAACACTGGTTCCCGGCGCCGAACTGTCGTACGTCTCACAGGATGAGTTCCGAACCACTCTACCTCGTCGATGGCTCCGGCTATATCTACCGGGCGTTCTATGCAGTGCCGCCGCTTTCAAACTCAAAGGGCCTGCCGACAAACGCCCTGACGGGATTCAGCCGGATGCTCACCAAGCTCCTGCGTGATGTCTCTGCAAAATATATCGCAGTCGCGTTCGACCTCGGCGACAAGACTTTCCGCCATGAGCGGTATGAAGATTACAAGGCGAACCGCTCCGAGTGCCCAGAGGACCTGGTGCTGCAGATGCCATACTTCCGCTCACTCGTTAGTGCCTTTGGAATACGAGTGCTCGAGAAGTCGGGAGTTGAAGCTGACGATATCATTGGCACGATAGCGACATGCTGCACCGACACGCCGGTTGTCATTGTCAGCGGCGACAAGGATCTCTGCCAGCTCGTCGATGAGCGCGTGACCGTTTGGGATGCGATGCGGGATATCCGCTATGACCCGGCCGGAGTTGAGGCGAAGTTCGGTGTGAAACCCGGGCAGATCATCGACTTTCTCGCGCTGACCGGCGACAGCTCCGACAACGTCCCGGGTGTTCAGGGGGTGGGGCCGAAGACAGCAGTTCAGCTCCTCTCGACCTTCGGCTCGGTCGACGCATTGCTCGCAAATCTTCCGGCAATTGAGGAGATCAAAGGTCTCCGCGGAGCGAAGCGGATTCGGGAGCTGCTCTCCGGGGGCTCGGAGATCCTCGCGTTGAGCAAAGAGCTTGTGACATTGAAAAAGGATGTCACCCCGTATGTCGACGAGCCCTCGTTCGAGGCCTATCGATATACAGGACCCAATACTGAGGAGCTCGCGGCTATTTCCGCTGAGCTCGAAATTCGCAACCTGTTTGGTCTTGAAAACCGGGACACCCCAGCGCCGTTTGTGCTCACCTCGCCGGACGATAAGCCGCCTGCCGAGAAAAAAGTCGCGAAGAAAGCTGTCGAGCCGCAGCAGACCCAGCCAGATCTTTTTGCACACAAACTGCTCAACAAAAAATTCCACCTCGTCACCGAGGAAAGCATCGGTGCGATGTACGACGTCTTGTCGCGCGCCGATAGTTTCGCGTTCGATACAGAGACCGACTCGATTGATCGGCTAAACGCGAAGATTCTCGGTGCGTCCTTCTCAGTCTGTGAAGAGGAAGCGTATTTCATTCCGTTCGCGCTGCAGTATGCGCAGAATCTCAGCTTTGAGGATCACCGGGAACGTTTACAGAAGTTATTCGCGGATCATTCGAAGCGAAAGCTCGCGTCCAATCTGAAGTTCGACCTGGCAATGCTTCGCACGCACGGCATTGAGATCGTTCCGCCGTTTGGCGACACGATGCTTGCCTCATATGTACTGAATCCGGATTACCGTCAGCACGGATTAAAAGATCTCGCCCGCCGGTTCCTCGGCGAGGAGATGACAACCTACGAGCAGCTTGTAAAAGATCGGGAGAGCCTCGCCGAAGTCCCGGCGGAGGAGATTGTCCAGTATGCGGCGCACGATGCCGAGGCAGCATTCCGCGTGCACGCCGCGGTCTCTGCGAAGTTCACCCCGGGGCAGCGCTGGGTCTACGAGAACATTGAGGTTCCGCTTGTCCCGGTGCTTGAGGATATGGAGCGCTTCGGAATCCGGCTCGATCTCGGAGTGCTGCAAAGTCTGAGTGCGGAGTTCGACGGCGAGATCAAGATTCTCGAGAAGGATCTGATCGCTCTCGCCGGACGGGAGATCAATCTGAACTCACCGAAGCAGCTGGGTCAGCTGCTCTTTGAAGAGCTGAAGCTGCCCACGGCGGGGATCAAGAAAACGACCCACGGCTTCTCCACCGACGCCTCGGCGCTGGAACGTCTCTCGAAGGCCCATCCGCTGCCGGCGAAGCTGCTCGAGTATCGCGAGCTCTTCAAGCTGAAGTCCACATATGTAGACGCACTGAAGGATCTGATTCGGCCGGAAACGGGGCGGGTGCATACCTGTTTTAACCAAGCAATCGCCGCGACGGGACGTTTGAGCTCGAGCGATCCGAACCTGCAAAATATTCCGATTCGGAACGAGCGGGGAAGGAGATTGCGAACCGCGTTTGTGGCAGATGACGGGTGGTCACTCATTAGTGCCGACTACTCCCAGATCGAGCTGAGGATACTCGCGCACCTTTCGTCGGATGCGGAGCTTTCCGCGGCCTTCCTCTCGCAGGGCGATATTCACACGAAGACAGCGCAGCTGATCTTCAGTGCAGAGTACGGATCTGCGGACGACGGCCGCCGAAAGGAGCTTCGAAGGTACGCAAAGACCATCAACTTCGGGATTATCTACGGCATGGGTGCACAGCGCCTTGCACAGGAGTTAGGCATCTCGCGAAACGAGGCGTCGGAGTTTATCGAGAAATATTTTCATACCTACTCAGGTGTGCGCAGCTATTTCGAGCAGCTCGAGGAAATTACACCAAGCCTCGGATACGTTGAGACACTCTACGGACGCCGGAGGTATCTTCGCGACATCGACACAAGCGGCCGGGATCCTCGATTCGCAATGCGCGCGGCATTGAATGCGCCGATCCAAGGGACGGCGGCTGATATCATGAAGCTCGCGATGCTCCGCTTGCACGAAGTTATGAAGCCGATGTCCGATCGCGCCCGGTTGGTTCTCCAGGTGCACGATGAATTGATCGTCGAGGCACGAACAGAGCATGCTGAGGAGATCCGGAAGATCGTTGTCGAACAGATGTCCGGCGCAGCAGCCCTTCAAGTGCCCCTTGTGGTCGATAGCCGGATCTCAAGCGCCTGGGGGTAAAGCTTGTAGAGCAGCATTACTCAACGCGGATATCGATGCAGGACGCTTTCCAAGCGGAACGAGATGTCCGCCGATCGAACCGAGTGCGTCAGTGCGCCCATTGAGATGCAGTCGACTCCCGTCGCCGCATACTGAGAAAGATTATTCTCGTCGATCCCGCCGGAAGCTTCGAGAATAATCTTCGGTGCTCGCTGCCGCGCAATTACAACTAATTTTGTCAGCTCCTCAGGTGAGAAATTATCGAGAAGAATGATATCGGGTGCGGCATCGATCGCTTGCAGCAACTCTTTCTCCGAACGGATCTCCACGTCGATCTTCATCCCGGCGGGAGCTTTCGCGCGCGCCGTTCGGACTGCTTGCGCGACGTCTCCACCCGCCGCATCAATGTGATTGTTCTTGATGAGCACCATGTCGAAGAGACCGGTGCGGTGATTTGTTCCGCCCCCGGTTCGCACGGCGTATTTTTCAAGCTCGCGCATTCCCGGTGTCGTTTTTCGTGTATCGAGAAGCTTGACGCCGCCGGCGAGGGCCTGAAGGGACGCAGTCTGTGTGGCGATACCGCTCAGACGCTGCATAAAGTTCAGGACAGTGCGCTCGGCGGTGAGGAGGCTTCGGAGCGGACCAGTCACCGCGGCGAGCACGGCTTCTGCCCCCGCGTGGGCGCCGTCAGGAATAACCGGCGTGTAGCGGATTGCCGGGTCCACCCGCTCGAAAACCCGGGCGGCGACCGGATGGCCACAGACGAGAAGAGGCTCACGAGAGAGCACAACCGCCTCCCCGGGAGCCTCGGCCGGGATAAGTGATTCTGAGGTGATATCGCCGCTTCCGAGGTCCTCGGACAGCGCGATCTCAATAAGCAGCTCAGTTTCCTTAGAAAATTTCGGGTTCTCAGCCATCGCGACGGTAAATAACCTGGTTAGTCCTTCCGTCAAAGCGTGGCGAGCTCGAGGATTTCGCCGGCCTGAGCCTGTCCTGAGCAATTTGGCGGCAAAGCGTTCACAGAATTTATGGGAATGGATTCTGTGAGTTACCAGAGAGGCGAAAGTTTTTTTCTTGTCGTCCCCTGGTCGGGGACGGCTGCTTTTTGTGAACGCTTTGGGTCTCCACCCCTGGTTTTGCTTTGCAAAACCGCCCCCTGAAAGGGGGCTACACGCTGGGGGACGTGCGAGCCGCTTGGGCTCGGTGAGCAGTTTTGGATGAGCAAACTTTTGCGAACCCGGCCGGTTCGGTAATGGTGGGGAAACACCCGTTATGTCGACATCTCTTTGTCTAGGGTATGCGGGAGCCGCGCATGAGCGGGAAGTGCGGGGAGAGCAGGCCGTGAGAGTTCAGACAGCGAGAGTTTCCGGGGATGAGCCCGCCAGCTCCGATGATCTTGCGACCAAAAAAGATCGGCAGTGTGTCGAACGTACACTGCGCGGAGATACCGCGGCTTATCAAGAATTGGTTGAACGCTATGAGCGCAGGGCGTTCGCGGTCGCACTTTCAGTTCTCGGGAACCCCGAAGATGCGAAGGATGTCGCCCAGGACGCGTTCCTCCGGGTTTACCAAAAGCTCGATACCTTCAAGGGTGAGTCGGCGTTTTACACCTGGCTCTACCGGATCGTTTTCAATCTCGCAGTTGATCTGAGCCGGAAGCGCTACCGTACGCGAGAGATCGGTTTTGCCTCAAAGCCGCAAGACCGCGACGGACCGCAGCTTGATTCGATCAGCCACTCCGAGCACTCGGCCGCTTTGGCAACTCCGATAGAGGCGAGTCTTCGTTCAGAGCTGGGATCAAAGATCGACGCGGCGCTCAGCGAGCTTTCCCCGGAGCACCGGGCGGTGATCGTACTGCGCGAATTCGATGGTCTTTCCTATTCGGAGATCGCAGACAGTGTCGGGATCTCGAAGGGCACGGTGATGAGCCGATTACACCACGCGCGTAAGCGGCTGCAAAAGGCGCTTGCGGAGTTTGCCCCTATTCGAAAAGTTGCAGCTGAGCCTGATGAAGCATTTGAGCCGGAAAGTAGTCTAACGACGCGGAGCAAGAACGATGGGCGATAACGACAAGACAGCCGAGCTGCTGAGCGCTTACCTGGATGGTGAGCTTTCCGGAGCTGAGCTCGCAGAGTTCGAACGGACGCTCCGCTCATCGCCGGCGCTGGAGAGTGAGCTGCGTTCACTGCGTAGTGTGCATGAGCAGGTCGGTGCGCATCTCCGGAAGACGATCAACGAACAGAAGCTGGATCTCTGGAGTGCGATCGAATCGCAGCTGGAGCCCAAGCGCCCTGGTCATACATTGAGCCGTAAACTGGAAGGCTCGGTGGGCGAGCGCCTGGCGGCATTCCTTGGAAGGTTGGCTCGGCCCCGTCTCGATTACCGTTTTGCTGCGGGTTTCGGCGTTCTGATGTTCGCGTTTGGATTGGCTACCTCACAGTGGGTGGATCTGCCCGGCTCTTCCGGGAGCAGATCGGAGCTCGCATCGGTGAATCTCGATCGGGCGGTAGAAGCGGATACTCGCGGAACTCCTCCGGTCTACGTACCGCTGCTTCCGGATAATCTTGGTGGAGTGAGTGGATCTTCGGGCTTCTCCGGAAATGTGAGCTTTGTTTCCGGTGGGGCCGAGCGCCCATCGTTCGGGTTCTCTCCGCAGTTCGTCCGGCCGCCGACGCTCGATGCTGAGCATCTTTCTCGTAGTGCCGGATACCGTGCGAGCGGGATCGATATTCACTGGGTGCAGAGTCCGAAAGGCTTACGGCTGATCAAACCGGCGAAGCGAGAGTTCGCGCCGGTCCTTTGGGTCGGAGCTCAATAACAAGATGCGCTTTCTGATCTCCTCCGTATTTCTTGCACCGGTCGTAATTCTTTTGACGGGTATGGCTCACGCAGAGACTCCGACACCGGCCGCCGATCCGGCACCGAAAGTGAAAGCGTCCGGCGCTCGATGTGAGGTTGCTGCGCGGCTTGTGGAAGCGAAGCACAAGCACCGTGGGAAGCCAGACAAGAAGAATGTTGCCGATCCGAGTGAAAAGGAGAGCGAAGAGGAGCGTGAGCAGCTGAAGACCCTTCCCTATGGAAGTTTTGAGACGCTGTCGGTGCAACGTTCGGAAGTAGCAATCGGCGAAACTGGAACGCTCGAGCTTCCGCAGCGCGGGGGCGCGCCGTTTCGAGTGAAGGTCACCCCCCATTCTTTCGCTGACAACAAGGTTCACTATACCGTCCAGTGGACGACGCCCGTTGAAACTTCAGGGACCCTTCGACAGACTCAGGGCGAGGCCGCCGGCCGAAGCACTGAAAAGAGAGGGGAAGAGTCGGTAGTTGCGACTCGCCTCGGTGTTGAGAACGGACGGAGCATCATGCTCGGGACGGATACGCTTGAAGGCCCGAAGAAGCGGTGTCTAGTCGTGGGAATCAAAGTCCGGTGCAGCAAAAGCGAAAGCGCGGGGGCCGCAAAGTGAAGAACGCAGAGGTCCTCGGGAAGGTCCGGTCCCACTACTCTGAGCTCGTCGATCTCCTGAAGCCGTCGAAGCTTCGGCAGAGCTTGCAGTTCCACCTGGCGCGGTTCGAAGCGGATCTTTTGGCGATCGAGTGCCTTGCAGACGAGGCCGCCGATCTCTCGAACGGAGCGGATCAGCTCTTTGCCGTCGAATCATTTTCCCGCTTGCTTCCGGACCTCATTCTGAAGTTTCGAGGTCTCGCCCTGGAAATCGAGCGTGAACGGCTCAAGATTCCCGACCGTCTGATCGAACGGATTGGGGAGCTGGAACAGGCGCTTGCCTCGGCGGGTCCCGTTGAACGAGCTGCGGCAGAGCGAGTTTTGGGCCTCTAATCGGCCACTTAGCCGCAATCTTCGCCGGTCGGCGCCTTGACCCGCATGGAAACTCTGCTATATCCACGCACCCTCATAAGGACCCTCAGAAGGAAACGAACAGCCGTGGCAAAGGCAAAAGACGAAAAGCCTGCGAAAGAGCAGAAGCTTTCAAAAGGCACCCGATTCGAGAGCGCTGAAAGCGCACGAAAATTGCGCGGCTGGAAACTGATCGACGCGAAAGATCGAGTGGTCGGACGTCTCGCAAGCGAGATCGCAATGATCGTCTCCGGCAAGAACAAGCCGCAGTTCTCTCCGCACAATGATTGTGGCGACTTCGTCGTCGTCATCAACGCTGAGAAGATTCGCTTCACCGGCGGAAAGCTCACCAAGAAGATCTATTACAAGCATACCGGCTTCGTCGGAAACATGAAGGTCGAGACTGCGAAGGAGATCCTCGCAAAACGGCCGGAGAGAATTCTGAAGGCAGCTGTTCAGGGAATGCTCCCGAAGACTCCGCTCGGACGGAAGCAGGCAGCTAAGATGAAAATCTACATCGGTGATAAGCATCCGCACACCGCCCAAATCACGGCAAAATAGCTCCCTGTAAAATAGCTTCCTGCAAAATAGTACTATCAAAGAGGATCAGAGAGTGGCTCAAACAAAGAACATCAGTGAGATCGGCCGAAGAAAGACCGCGTCTGCGCGGGTGGTCCTCAAGGTCATTGAGGGAAAGGATGAGCCGACCTTTGTGGTCAATGGCAATTCCGTTGATAAGTATTTCACCGTTCAGTCACACCGAGATGTTGCAGTTTCCCCGCTCGTTCTGACTGAAAAGACCGAAACGTATTCCGTAAGCGTCAATGTCAAGGGCGGTGGCAAATCCGGACAGGCGGGAGCAGTCCGCCTCGGAATAGCTCGTGCACTCCAGACGCAAGAGCCCGAGCTCCGTCCGGCTCTGAAGGCAGCAGGCTTCCTCACACGCGACCCGAGAGCGGTCGAGCGGAAGAAGGCCGGTAAGCACAAAGCGCGTAAGAGCACACAGTTCTCGAAGCGTTAATCGCTTCCGCAAATGTGTTTATGAAAGGGTGCCATTGGCGCCCTTTTTTTCGCCCGCAGCTCGGCTTACTGGGACCGGCGGACGTCCCCGTCCGCTATGGACCAATCACGTCGCCAGTGGAAACTCGGCAGCCGCTCGGTGTGGTGATTGGTCCGCCTTCCACCACCCCCGGTTTTGCTCCGCAAAACTCTGCCCCCTGAAAGGGGGCACTATTCTGTCAACCATGTCCTGGCCAGAACACCGGTAAGCGGACGGGGACGTCCGCGGTCCCAGTGGGGAGCATCCCGATGCTCTAGCGACGGTGAAACTGGTGCTCAAGCGGATCGCTCGGACCGGATTCGCTCGCTGCAATTCCACGTTCGATACAATCGGCAACTCCGGGTTTTCGCACCCAATTAGCGATGGTCCGGATGCGCGGATGACGTTTCTCGAACTCGGCAAGTTCGCGCTCAATCTCGCTGTGTCCAAGATTATATCGTGGGATGGCTCGAGGCCAATGTTGGGTATGGAGGATATCGAGGTCGCCACCAATTTCTAAAAGAGAACGGAGTGAATCAATCGCTTTTCGTTGAGTCTCACTCTGCGCCGGATCGCTGAGCCCGGGATTTAAGCTGCCACCGACAAAGCAGGTGAGAAGAGCCCGGCCCGCCGGGACACACGCAGGAAACATTGCGGAGCTGAAGAGCGCGCCGAGGAGCGGCTCACCATGCTTCGGCGGCCGAAGAAAACCAAGCCCGTCGAACTTTGGAGAGAGATCGGATGCCTTGCACGAGACATAAAGCAATCCGACAGGCGCGTAGGAGATCTGTGAGATTCTTTCAGCGAGGAGCGGGTCGATCGGGGCCAATAATTGCGCAGTGGACTGAGCATTCCCGGTCAGGACAACCTGGCGTGCGGCATGCGATCCCGCCGATGTCTCTATCTCAACCCCGTTGGGGGTGGGGGTGATCGCTCGCACCCCGGTATTCAACCGGAGCGAAACATCGATGTGCTTGACGATTTCGCTAACGAGAGCCTGCATTCCGCCGTCGAAGTTTACAATCTCGGTTCTCCCGCGGCGGCGGCGTGTGAAGAGCTTGCGGACCACTGCGCAGAGAGCGCCGGCTGTCACCGACCCAGAGCGCTGTTCAAAATCCCATATGGTCCGGAGAGCGGTCCGCGCGGAGATCTCCTGCGTTGACGCCGCGTAAACCCCGTTGAAAAACGGCGAGGCCAGCTTCGCGGCAGGCTCCACTCCGAAACGGCGCTCGATGAACTGATGCACAGTGAGATCGGGGTGTGCAGTTCGCGGAATGAACGGTTCTGCGAGCAGGCGGAGCAGCGCCCCGGCCGAAAGAATCGAACCCGAGGTCAGTGCGGAAAAATTCAGGGGAACGAGCCTTTCGCTCCCGTTCTCTGTGATTGTAACGAAGCGCGTTTTCTTTGCAGGATCGATGCGAGCCGGCTCGAGGCCGAGCTGCCGGAGCAGGGTCCGGCCGGAGTCTCGAAGCATGAGGGTGTTCGGCCCGAGCTCAAGCCGGAAGCCGTCCTTCTGCAGCGTGTCGATCACGCCGCCGCACCGGCCGTTTGCCTCAAAGAGGAGGACGCTTCGCCCGCGAAGGATCATCTCGAATGCAGCGGTCAGGCCGCTGATACCGGCGCCGATGATCGCAGCATCAACCATTGAGCGAGTATCCCTTGATGGTCTCCACGAACTTTTGAACGCCTTCACGCGGCGTGCCTTGCAGGACTCCGTGCCCGAGATTGGCAACGTATTTCGTTTTTCGGGTGAGCAAAGACAGCATGCGCTTTGTGTGCGACTCAATCTCCTTCGAGAAGAGAGAAGAAGAATCGAGATTTCCCTGGAGTGCCTTGCTTGAAAACTGCCGATCTAGCTGATCAAGCGCGCACCTTGAATCGACACTCAGGCCGTCTGCGCTCATGCATTCGAGAGCCCCGGTAAGATGTGAAGCGCCATTCACGAACAGTATCGTTTGCGCGCCTTCTTTTTTTAGCGCTTCGAAAACGCGGTTTGCGTACGGAAGCGAAAACTCTTTGTAGAGATCGGCCGGAAGTATTCCGCCCCAGCTGTCGAACAATTGAATGACCTGCGCCCCGCTCCGAACCTGTTCAGTGGTATAGGCGATCGTCAATTCGGTAAGTTTCTCAAGCAGGGTCGTTAAAAACTTCCGATCCGTCTGACTCCATATGACACTGCGCTCAAAGTGTTTGAACGGTTTTTGATCGATAAGGTAGCAGGCGAGCGTCCACGGAGTCGCGGCAAACCCGATAAGGGCTTCGTGGCCCAGAGAGCTGCGCAGCATTTTCACTGCGTCAAACACCGGCCGGAGAGTATTGAGATCGGGGTCAGCGCTGATGCGAGTGAGGTCTTCCGGTCCGCAAATCGGGTTCTTTACGACCGGACCAGGGGCGAAATCGATATCGAATCCGAGCGCCCGGGCGGGGATCATGATGTCCGAAAAAAGTATCGCCGCATCGAATCCGAAGGCTTTGATCGGCTGGAGAGTCACCTCGACAGCCACTTCGGGGGTCAGACACATCTGCGAGAAGCTGTAGCGCTCCTTCATTTGGCGGTACTCGGCCATGTAGCGGCCCGCTTGGCGCATAATCCAGACGGGGAACCGCTCTATGGGCTCGCCGCGCAATGATCGAAGGAGGAGGGGATCGGCTTTTGACATCGGGCGGGAGGGTATCAGCATTCCTGGGAGGGGGCTAACTCCGGGGAACAAGATTTCGGCGTGAAATCGCGCTATAAGCCGGACTCTATGACAGTTGAAGAGCTGCTCCGTTCGAGTCCGGATTCACCGCGACTCGCTGCGCCATTGAAGGCCTTGCTCCTGCTTCGTGCGGGAGATTTCGATGGTGCGCATGAGTTGGTTCAGGACGATTCGACGAAGGATGGCGCATGGGTTCATGCCCTCGTGCACCGGATCGAAGGGGACAACGGAAACGCGAGATATTGGTACCGCCAGGCGGGCAAAGAGCCTTTCGCCGGATCAACCGACGAAGAATGGGAGAGCATCGCCGCAACTCTTTGTGGCTGAGGTTTCCCGGCTCGATCTTTAAAGATTCATCACGTGTAGTCTTTCCGGTTTGCAGTGCCGTGCTCTCCTCGGCACTTCTGCATTCTGGTTTTCGTGTTCCATGTCTGAAGGGTGCTTCGGACATGGAAACCTCTACAACTGTTCCGCCGCTCCCTGTGTTATTGGGAAGCGCAAGGCGCCCGGAATCGCTCTTACTTTGTGCGGCGCTCTACCGCGCGTACATGATGAAGTTCAAAGCCTGTCTCCTTACCGTCACGGGGGACGACAATGACGTTTTCGGCACATTGCTCGACTACGTTAATCTGTTCCGGTCGACCATGCCTGGACGCGTACTCGCTATGCATCATCTGTTCTTGACGGTCCCGCCGAATGCAGCTGCACGCGCGAGATGTGTTCAACAAATGGTCGAGGAATCGTTGGAGCCCACATTCTTGGTGGGTTCCAAGGACGAACGGCAGAAATGGATGCGTGCGTTTCGTTCTGCCCAGCTACAACCCCGCTTCGAGGCTGCAACGAATCGAGCGGCGGATCTGCTTGAGCACCTTCCCTACCGGGACGGAACGATCGAGCGAACGGTTGAAGCGGCTGACAATGCGAAACAAGGGATTTTTCGCTGCACTCTGACGCTCCGCGCGCAACGCGCCGCTCGCGCGGTGCCCGCCGCACCTGCCGCCCTCGAATTCATTCGCCAGACAGCGAACACTTTCAGTGAGGCGGCGCTGCATGTGATGTTCGAGACGAAGTCGAAGGGCACATGAGGCGGAATCCAAGTAGGTTAATAATCAGAAATTCAGCAGAAGTGCCGCTCCTTATCTCCGGAGGATGTGTCGGGACCATAGACGGGAGTGATCGATGAACTCGATACCTGCAGTAAAACCGAAACACCCCCGTCCGTTCATGCTTGCCTCCGATCAGTCGCCGCAGCGAACGCATTAGCGAGCATGATCAGACCACAGCCGACCCAGTGCAGCGGCTCGACCGGCACGCCAAGGAATTTCCAGGCGAAGTAAATCGCGGCCGGCACCTCAATCACCGAGACGAGTGAGCTCCGTACCGGAGATACATGGGGGTTCGCCAACGCGAAGAGCAAGAACGCAGTCGATGCCGTTAATCCAACGCTGATATGCGGCGCGTAGTCGACCGGAAGCGGCTTGTCACGGAGCAGCATGGTTACGGCACCGAGCAATGCTCCGAGAAGATTCGGCCAGGTCAGGACGTTCTTCGGAGCCTTCATCTTGTGGTGACCTGTGGCGAACCAGGCCCAACTGATAGCCGCTCCAAGAGCGAGAATACCTCCGACGAGCCGGGGTTCCCCGCCTGACGTCGCTGCAGCAGCGCAGACGACACCGGCAGCGGCGATGCCGAGCTGTACGATCTCGAGCAAGGTGACGGGGATCCCGGTCATCGCCCAGTGGACGAACGGCCGGAACAGCATCCCCGAGTAGGATACCGTGATCGCGATTGCAACCGTGGTCCAGGTATATGCCGCCGGGAAGAGATACCCGCAGGCAGCACTGAATGCCCCAAGGCCCCAATGCTTCCATGTCATTCCGCGAGTGCTCCGGGATTCCGGGAACACGGCAAACACGATCAGAAACAGGCCGCCGCACCGGAAGGTTCCGGCAACGAGCCCATCCGATCCCCCTTGGGTGACCGGAACAACCTGGTACCCGAAGAGCAGAGCACCGATGACAATCAGACTTAACCAACAAACTTGTGAGTTCACGATCACACCTCAGCGCGCCCGGCGCGGAGGCAGACCGTTTCCCCTTTACGATTCCATGATCAGAGAGAGCCGGGATCGATATGACCGCGCGCCACGAATTCGTCGCTTCAGAACTGGTCGGACAAGGGCTGTAGTTCCAGGAGCTTACATCGAGGCCGGCCCTTTCCATCGGCGGTGCTTCTGGTAAAGGTAGCGCGATGACCTCAGAGTTAAGCGATCAGGAGCTCGTTCGTCTCGAACGGCTCAAAGAGATAGAGCAGCACCGCTATCCGTATCCGAACGACGTTCGGATCACAGCCGTTTCGTCCGAGGTCCGCGCGAAGGCGGAGAAGTCCGAAGCGGGTGATGACACCGTTGCCGGCCGCATCATGACGATGCGCTTGATGGGGAAGGCGGCATTCTTCCACATTCAAGATCGCGCCGGGCGGCTTCAGATCTATATCAAGCAAGAGGAGCTCGGGGTCGAGGCGTTCGATGAGTTCAAGCGCTACGACATCGGCGATATCGTCGAGTGCACCGGATTTCCATTCGTAACGAAGACAGGCGAGCCGTCGCTTCATGCGAAGGCTGTCCGTCTGCTGGTAAAGTGCCTGCACCCGCTTCCTGAGAAGTGGCATGGGTTGAGCGATATCGAGACGCGCTACCGCCAACGCTATCTCGATCTGATCGTGACAGAGGAATCCCGCGACGCATTCAAGAAACGCTCGAAGATCGTTTCATATATCCGTCGTTTTTTCGATGATCGCGATTATCTCGAGGTTGAAACGCCGACGCTCAGCTCACTCTCCTCAGGTGCGGCAGCCCGGCCGTTCAAGACTCATCATAACGCGCTCGATCTGAATCTCGTTCTGCGAATTGCGTTGGAACTTCCACTGAAGCGCCTCGTCGTCGGCGGTCTGGATCGTGTGTATGAGATCGGCCGGATTTTTCGGAATGAAGGGATCTCGACCGAGCATAATCCAGAGTTCACGATGCTTGAGTTCTATCAGGCATACGCCACCTATACGGATCTCATGGATCTCACGGAGGAGCTGATCGTGGGGCTCTGCGATGCGGTAATCGGAAAGCGGGAGATTCAGTTTGGCGAAAAGCTCATCAACTATTCCGCACCGTGGAAGCGCCTCACGATGGTGGAATCAATCTACGAAATCGGCGGAGTTGCGCGTTCGGTGGATCTGATGACGGAGCAGGGCGCACGTGCCGCCGCGGCGCAGCTCGGAGTTGGGGGAATCGACGGCTCGGCATCTTACGGAAAGATTCTCTATGAGATCTTTGATCAGAAGGTGCAGCCGTTGATGGTGAATCCGGTCTTCATAACGCAGCACCCCACCGAGGTTTCACCTCTGGCGAGGCCGAATCTCGAGGACCCGCGATTCACCGATCGGTTTGAGCTTTTCATTGCCGGGTTAGAGGTTGCGAATGCATTCAGCGAATTGAATGATTCATTCGACCAGCGGCGTCGTTTTGAGAGTCAGCTTGAGCTGAAGAAGAAGGGGGACCACGAAGCGATGGATTTCGACGAAGATTTCATCACCGCTCTCGAATACGGACTTCCACCGACAGCAGGTCAGGGGATCGGGATTGATCGCCTGGTGATGCTCCTCACCGGAAACACTTCAATCCGGGATGTGATACTTTTTCCGCAGATGCGTCCGCTCTAATACCTTGGCCTCAACCTACGAAAGCTGGATCTCGTTACGTTACCTCCGGAGCAGGCGGAAGGAGGTCTTCATCTCGATCATCACGATCATCTCGGTCGTTGGTGTCGCAGTGAGCGTCATGGTCCTGAATATGGTGCTTGCAGTGATGGCGGGATTTGAGGGTGAGCTCAAATCCAAACTGATAGATACCAGCGCGCATGTCGTTGTCCGGCAGTTCGGCGGTGAGATGCACGAATGGCAGGAGGTCCGGAAGGAAGTTGCGAAGGTTCCGGAGGTTCTTTCGGTATCCCCATACACTTATAACCAGGCAATGCTTTCGCATCAGGGAGTTGCCCGAGGACTGATCGTGCAAGGGATAGGGAACGACGGTTCGCAGGCGGCGAAGCTCGAAAAAAGCCTCATCGCGGGAGAGATAGGCGCGCTCTTCAGGCCGGCCCTTTATTCCTTCACCCGTCCCGACGGTTCGCCGGACACGGTTGAGCTTCCGCCGATTTTGATCGGGAAGTCGCTCGCTCAGCACGACAACTTACAAATCGGCACACCGGTCACGATTCTTGCGCCGCAGTTCACCGCATCGCCTCAAGGGCTTCTACCCCGCCTCCGGCGTTTTCTCGTTGTCGGCATCTATAGCTCCGGACTGGTCGAGTACGAGAGCGGGCTGGCATACACAGCGCTGCCTTCGGCGCAGAGCTTCTTCGGGATCGGCGGGGTCTCCGGTCTCGAGGTGATGGTGCAGAATCTCGACAACGCAAAAGAGGTCGCAAGAGAGATCTACCGGCGGCTTCAGCCCTTCAACGGAAGCTTCGAGGTGAGTGACTGGTCTGCGAGAAACAAGCCGCTCTACGACGCGTTGAAGCTGGAAAAGCAGGTCTACTTTGTTGTGCTCCTGCTGTTGATTCTTGTAGCGAGCTTTTCCATCGTCAGCACGCTCGTGATGGTCGTCATGGAGAAGTCGCGCGACATCGCGATCCTGAAAACCTTGGGCGCCCGCGACGCTTCAATCCGGAAGATCTTCTTGTTGCAAGGCAGCGTCATCGGCGGTGTCGGGACGCTGCTTGGAACACTGCTCGGGCTTGCCGGGTGTTACGGCTTGAAGCGGTATGGCTGGCAACTCGACGAGTCGGTGTTCGCGCTCTCTTCGGTGCCGGTCTATTTTAATCCGCTGAACTTCGCCGTTGTGGCGCTCGCGAGCTTCGTGATCACTTCACTTGCCGGTCTGTACCCGGCCCGGCGTGCGGCGCGTCTGAAAGTCGCCGATGCACTGAGATTTGAATAGGTGGTTTTAATGGGCACGAGATGAGAGTCGAGACAAAGAGCCTGGGGATGCGTTTCCACGATGGAACGCAGGATATCGAGCTCTTTCGCGATCTCTCCTTTACGATCGACTCCGGAAGCTCGGTAGCGATCATGGGTGAGTCCGGCGTCGGAAAGACAACACTGCTTTACATCCTCGGCGGTCTCGAAACTCCGTCGGCCGGAGAGGTGCTGCTCGGGACGACTGCGCTGAGCGATCTTCGCGCGAAGCGGGATGCGCTCTCAGATTTTCGCGGCCGGGAGGTCGGGTTCGTATTTCAGTTTCACAATTTGCTTGCCGAGTTTAGCGCCTTGGAAAACGTCGCGTTGCCCCTGCTCGTCGCGGGAGAAAGCCGTAAGGCAGCGTTCGATCGTTCGAGAGATCTGCTCTCGAAAGTCGGCCTTTCCCACCGGGAGACCCATCGGCCGGGCACCCTCTCCGGCGGGGAGCAACAGCGAGTCGCAATCGCCCGTGCGCTCTCCAGATCCCCCAAGCTGCTCCTGGCGGATGAGCCAACTGGTAATCTTGACCAAAGAACAGGTGGTCAAGTAAGTGAGCTGCTCCTAGAAGTGCAGAGAGAACAAAGGCTTACGCTGGTGATCGTGACGCACTCGAGGGAGCTTGCGGGTCGAATGGGCCGCATGGTCGAACTGACGCCGTCCGGAGTCCAATTTTAGAGTATGAGAATGTCGCTGCAGACTAGTCGCTGGCTCTTAGTTGTTGGATTCGTGTTGAGCCTCGCCACCGGCGCGCGCGCCGCCGGTCCGGTCATCACCGATGTTCGCATCGAAGGCACGAAGCGGGTCGAATCCGAGACGGTGCTGTTACAGGTCCAGTCAAAACCCGGTCAGCTCGCGGACGGTCAGGCGATCGACAACGACGTGAAGCAGATTTACCGCAGCGGTTTCTTCTCGGATGTGGAGAGCCGGGTTGAGCGTGAGCCGGGCGGAGTGCGCCTGGTCTTTAAAGTGGTTGAGCGTCCGGCGATTCGCAATGTCGTGCTTCGCGGAAACGACAAGGTCACCGACGACACGCTGAAGGAGAAGCTGAACATCGGTATCCGCCGCTTCCTCGATAAGGCCAAGATTAACGCCGGAATTGAGCAGGCACGCCAATACTATCAAGGACTGGGATATTTCGATGCCGAGATCACCTTGGAGGAGACACCCGTAGAGAACGGTGAGGTCGACATCGCTTTCAACATCAAAGAGGGTGACAAGAAAGTCATCAATGAAGTTCACTTTGAAGGGAACAATAATGTCCCCTCCGACGAACTTGAAGATGCAATCAAGACCTCGGAGCATTTTTGGCTGACATCCTGGATTACGGGCTCCGGCGTCTTGAAGAAGGAGCAGCTTGAGCAGGACTCCAAGGAACTGACGCGGTTCTATCTGAACAAGGGATTCGTCGATGTTCGGGTGGGGAATCCCGATGTCGAACCGATCGAAGGCGGCCTGCGCATCACGTTCAAGATCACCGAAGGTGAGCCGTATAAGTTCGCTGCGATCAAAGCCACGGGCACGCTCCTCGAAGATTCGATGGAGAAAACGCTCGACGGGATCGAATCGAAGACCGGAGAGACCTTCAGCGCGGAGAAGCTTCGCAAGGATACGTTTACGATCACGGACAAGTTCGCCGATAAGGGTTACGCCTTCACGAACGTGGCGCCTGATACGTCGATCGATCACGCAGGAAAAACTGTGGCGATCAATTTCGAAATCAACAAAGGAAGTCCGATCACGGTCAACCGGATCAACATCACCGGGAATGCCAAGACGAACGACAACGTCATCCGGCGATCGATGCAGATTCAAGAACAGGAGCTGTTCTCCAGCTCGAAAATTCGGCGCAGCCAGGAGATTCTTCAGAGGCTCGGCCATTTCGAGGAAGCGAGTATCTCGCCCGAGCCGAGCACCGAGCCGAATAAGGTGGATCTAAACGTCGCGGTTCGTGAAGGGAGCACCGGAACGTTCAGCATCGGTGCCGGATTGAGCTCAGGCGATGGCGTGCTCTTCTCGAGTCAGGTTTCGGAGAACAATATCTTCGGCTCCGGAAACTCGCTGACCTTAGACGTTAATACCGGAACGAGGCGGCAAAATTTCATCCTCTCATTCAACAATCCGCGGGGGGACGACTCCTATTGGTCGTTTGGTGCAGACCTTCTCTCGACATTGCGCGATTTCGAGTTTTTTGAGCGGCAACAACAAGGCGGTTCTCTGACACTTGGCTATCCGCTTTGGTTCCTCGGCGAGAAGGCGTTGGAGGATGTTCGCGCGTCGATAACCTACGAGCTGACGAACGTAGACATCCGAGATATTCGTGAGGACGCCCCGCCGCTCGTCAAAGACCAGGCCGGGGAGACAGTTGCATCGAGCATGACGCCGCGGATCATCCGGAACACGATTAACAACCCGCTCGATCCGACCAGCGGCTCGCGCCAGTTGCTGAGTGTTGAAATCGCAGGCCTTGGGGGTGAACAGGAGTTCTACCTCGGGCAGTTCCAGAATATTAACTACTTCAAGCTGTTTGATATGTGGAACGGTCCGCTGCTGTTCGCACCGCGTCAGCGCATCGCTTGGGGTGAGACCTTCAGCGGCAGTGATCAGTTTCCGCTCTACCGCCGCTTTTTCCCGGGCGGGATCAATTCCAATCGTGGCTACGACGCAAGAAAGGTCGGACCGAAAG
>CAYOAK010000011.1:0-30291 GCA_964401925.1 uncultured Bdellovibrionales bacterium
ACGTCTCGGTCAGCTCGCAAGCCGACACCGAACGAGCCGATCTTGAGCGCGAACGTAACGAGCTGGCTACTGACTCTGAGCGGGAGCATGAAGAGCTGGCAGCGATCTACGTCAATCGGGGCCTTGATGCGTCTTTGGCAAAGGAGGTTGCAGCTCAACTGATGACGCACGATGCGCTCGCGGCTCATGCCCGTGATGAACTTGGTATCTCCGATACATTGAGCGCCCGGCCAATTCAGGCGGCTCTCGCCTCCGCGGGGACATTCGCCGTTGGCGCCGGGCTGCCGCTCCTCACCACTGTCGTCACGCCGACGGCGATTCTCATTCCGGCGGTAGTCGGCACATCGATTGTATTTCTCGCATTACTTGGGGGCTTTGGTGCGCATGCCGGCGGTGCTCCCGTGAAAAAAGCGGCTCTGCGCGTGACATTTTGGGGCGCCCTCGCCATGGCTCTGACGGCGGGGGTTGGCGCATTATTTGGGGCGTCTGTTTAAAGCCTGGCTTTTTACATCCTCATCACTGCAGGGATAGAACGTCCTTGGTATGAATCAAATCACCCAGATCGTCTCAGCTCTGAACGGCGCTGGTGAGGAGGGACTGCTTCTCACCGACTTCCGGCGCCGGGATCCGTTCGCATATCAGATCCTTGGTCTGCCGTTGCCGTCACACATCTCCCGGCGTTGGTTCGTTGCGATCCATCGCGATGGGCGGGTGTGTAAGATCTGTCATCGAATTGAACCGTCGGTCCTCGACGCGATCGACGGCGAGTGCATTTTCTATTCGAGCCGCGAGGAGCTTGAATCGGCAGTGCAAAAGGTGCTGCGAGGCTGGGGATCGGTTGCCATGTGCTACTCGCCGGCCGGGGGCCTTCCAATTATCTCCACGGTCGATGCAGGAACAATCGAACTTGTGCGCAGTTGTGGTGTCCAGGTTGTAAGCGCATCGGAAGTTCTTCAGAGAAGTTCTGCAGTGCTCGATAGGCTGGCATTGGAATCGCATCTTGAGGCGGGACGAAAGGTCGATCGAATTCGCGGAGAGGCATTCGCATTTCTTCGGGATGGCGCGGGCCGAGTCACTGAACATGACGCAGTACAGTTTATTCTGAAGAGATTTGCTGAGGAGAACCTCGAAACGAGTCACGCACCTTGTGTCGCGGCGAACGCTCATGCCGCTTTGCCGCACTATGAACCGGCGGCAGAGGGAAGCTCGCTGATCAAGCAAGGGGATTTTGTCCTTATCGACTTATGGGCAAAGCTTTCAAAGCCCGGTGCGATCTTTTACGACATAACCTGGTGCGGTGTTCTGCGTGCTTCTCCAACGCCGGAAGAGTCGAACGTCTTTGCATTGGTGCGTAAGGCGCGGGACGGCGCGGTCAATCTCATTCGTGAGAAGCGCGCACGCGGTGAAACTGTCTGTGGGATGGACGCAGATATTCATGCGCGAAGCATTATCCGTGAGGGCGGCTTCGGGGAGCGGTTCATTCACCGGCTGGGACATTCAATCGGGGAGAATATCCACGGCGAAGGCGCAAACCTAGACAGCTTCGAGACTTGCGACACGCGCCAGCTGATTCCTTGGAGCTGTTTCTCAGTCGAACCGGGAGTGTATCTGGAGAATTTCGGCATCCGCCTCGAGCTGAACATGTTCCTTACGGACACCGAGTCGCTCGTAACCGGCGAAGTCCAAACGGAGCTGCTCACCCTGGTGTAGCCGTCCGGTGGTGGTCTGCCGCTGGACGCGTTCTTCCGGCTCATAGCCGGCAGAAGAGAACATCCACGGCGAAGTTTTATGATATCTCAGGGAGCGCTTGTGATGCAGTCCACCACTCCCAGGAGTCCTGATGCTTACAAAACTACTCCGCACAAATGCGCCAGCGGCGGTGATTGTCATCCGCTTCTTGGTCGGATCAGTCTTTTTATCGGAGGGAATTCAAAAATTCCTCTTCGCCGACGAGCTGGGCGTCGGCCGCTTCACAAAGATTGGTATTCCTGCGCCGGAGATCATGGCACCCTTCGTTGGGACAGTCGAAATCGTAGGAGGCGTCCTTCTGTTGGCCGGGCTTTTCTCTCGCCTCGCGGCTGTTCCACTCCTCATAAGTATGCTTGTGGCAATCGCCACTACAAAGCTTGGGCTGCTCACCACCAAAGGGTTCTGGGTCATGGCCCATGAAGCACGCACCGATTGGTCTATGATATTGAGCCTGCTCTTCCTCCTGATCGTTGGGGCGGGCCCATTATCATTGGACCACCACCTCACAAAGAGGGCACGTGTTTGAAGTGATCTTGGGCATCGGCTCGTTTGTAGGCGCTGCTATTGCGTCGATTGCCGGATTTGGGATCGGAAGCATTCTCACTCCGTTGTTCGCGCTGAAAATGGAGACACGTACGGCAGTCGCCGCCGTCTCAATTCCGCATTTAATAGCGACGGCATTACGGTTGTGGTTCTTTCGCAAGCACATCAACAAGCAGGTGCTGATTAACTTTGGCATCTTTAGCGCCGTCGGGGGGCTCCTTGGCGCCCTCCTTAACACGATGGCCTCAAACCCAGTTCTGACGTTTGTCTTTGCAATGCTTCTGATCTTCGCTGGCGTGAGTGACCTGACCGGCTTTGCGTCACGAATGCGCTGTGGCTCGAAGCTCGCTTGGCTCGCCGGGGCATTGTCTGGGATTCTGGGCGGGATGGTCGGTAATCAGGGAGGTATTCGATCCGCCGCGCTTCTCGGCTTTAATCTTGATCGTCGGGCGTACGTTGCGACTGCCACAGCCGCCGGAGTGATCGTCGATGCAGCTCGAATGCCTGTTTACTTCGTATCGCACCGCGCTGACCTGTATCCCATTGCCGACCTAATTATCATCAGCTCTGCCGCAGCCGTGCTTGGGACGATCGTCGGCGCCCTCATCTTGCGCCGGCTGCCTGAGCGTTTATTCCGCTACTCAGTGGATCTGCTGATCATTACGCTCGGCCTGTTTATGCTGAGTCGCGCAGTTGTTGAGGCTCAATAATCGCAGCTGTTACTGCTAATGGATACTTCGAACGCTCGCTTGGACGGCGGCGCTTTTCGCCGTTTGTCTCGCTCGCAACGGCAGCTGGGAAAAGACGATCTGGGCTCAATGTGTGCAGATTCGATAACTTCCTTCTCTTACTTACTGAAGCTTTCGGAAATGAATAGGCAGGCGTCTACAACTGTGAATATTCCTTCGACGCCCTGTCCAGAGGTCACAATTGCCGAGGTGGTTTTTGTGGCAGCCATTTCACGACACACTTGATCGATCGGAGCGTCAGGCGTGGTTACGTGAAACGGATTCGAGTCTTGCAGATCGCCGCAGTGCAAGGAAGTTCGAGGGCCAAGCGAGCCATACATCTCGCTGATTGTCTTCACCTGCTGATACGACAGGACGGAGAGCACCTTTCCGTTCTTCACAACCGGAAGATGCCGAATATGCTTTTCCTTCATGAGCTCAGCAGCGGTGGAGACGTCTGCGCTGGCGTCGATGGTGATCGGATTTTTCGTCATTACGTCGCGAACAGCGGGTACATTCATATAAAGTTATCTCCTTGGACAAACCTCGTAACGGAGAGTCGCTCAACTCGACGAGAGATTCAACATCTGCAGGGTCTGTCGAAAAACGGAGGTTCGGGCTCCCTCGGCATTCAGGGTGCAAAGACCTCGATTTTCTCCCCGGTCAGGGAACGGACCCGGTCAGTGTTCGCGGTGCGGGCGGCGATCGCCTCCACGGTCACGGCGGCGGCCGCGCCCTTGGGAGCGTTGCTGTTGCAGTTCAATTGCCGGTTCAACGAGGAGGTCAGCGCCGTTGTAGACGATGCCGTTCATGTTCGCGACGATCTGCTTTGCGAGCGGGGCGTCGACCTCGAGGAAGGAGTAGTTTTCGCGGATCATCGTTGCGCGAACATTCTCGGAGGGAACCTCTCCTACATCCTTTACCAGACCGAGAAGCTCGGCTTCTCCGAGACCGTGCTTCCGGCCTTGGCCGACAAATAGCCGGACGGGTGCGTTGACGGGGACATCGGCGTGGTCGCTCTGCGAGGTGTCCCTCCGTTCGTCAGCGTGCCCTCTATCTTGACCAGCGTCATGAGAGGCAGCTCGAGCGGGATCCTGTTCTCGATCCCGGCGATCGCGTGAGCGGCGTCCGGAACTTTCGTCGCGGCCACCTTCGCGTTCAGAACTGCGGCGGGGTTGCTCGGCCGGCTCGCCCGATGCCGCAATTTCTTCTTCGAGCGCCTTCGTCTCCATCGAGACATGGTGCTCCATCATGTGACCGCAGAGCTTTGCCATAATCTCGACGAAATCTTCGTGGACGTCGGCGAGTCCGGTGTTCTCTTGGATCAGCTTCCGTGCAACGAGCCGGTCGCGCTCGCCGATCGCAAGATGGCTTTCACGGATCATCTGCGAAACGTGTGCGAGACGGGCAGTTGCGATCTCTTCTTCCGTGGGCAGCTCGATCTTTTTAAATTCGGCAGCCACAACTTTCTTCAGGAAATGAAATGAACCGAAGTCGCGTGCCCCGACCAGACTGATCGCAATACCGCTCCGGCCTGCGCGCCCGGTGCGGCCAGTGCGGTGAATATAGAGCTCGGGCTGCTCATGGATAGCGAAATTGATCACCATGTCGAGCGCTTCGATATCGAGTCCGCGCGCCGCGATATCAGTCGCCACGAGAATCGGAAGCTCCTTGCTCTTGATCTTCTTCATCACCCGCTCGCGTTGTTTCTGCGAGAGATCGGAGTTTAACCGCCGGGCTTCGAAGCCGCGGCGCCGCAGCAGCGCTTCGACAAGCTCAGTGTCCGACTTGGTATTACAGAAAACGATTGAGGAACCAGGCCGGTAGGTTTCGATTATGTCGCAGAGAGCATTCGGCTTAGCCATCACCTCGCTGCCGACCTCGACGAAGAGATGCTCGACCGGCGGCATCTCTTCCCCAATAGTGTTGTCGGCGACGTGCTCGGGCTTCTCGAGGAAGCTATTTGCGAGCATCTCAACTCGGGGAGTGATCGTCGCACTGACAAACATTCCCTGCCGTTGATCCGGCAATCTCGAAAGAATCACGCGGATATCGTCAAGGAAGCCTGATGACAGCATCTCGTCAGCTTCATCGAGGACGAACAGCTTACATGCGTGGAGCTTTAATTTGTTCTGCCGCATCAGGTCGAGCATGCGGCCGGGAGTTGCAACGACGATTCGGCAATCCCGCTCCAGCTTCTCAATCTGGGCATCCATATCCGCGCCGCCGATGATACACGGCGTTTCGTAGCGGCCTTCAGGCAACATCGCAGTGACAGTCGAGATTACATCTCGAACTTGATTGGCAAGCTCTCGGGTCGGTACGAGCACCACTACACGCGGCGCTTGATGCTTATGTTGAAGCGAACGACTCAACGCAATCAGAGGGATAGCGTACGCGAGCGTCTTTCCACTCCCGGTGCGAGCCTGGATGATGAGGTCTCGGCCCTGTAAAGCAGCCGGGACGGCAAGTAATTGTATCGGAGTTGGGACTGTAAAGTTCAGCTGGTTGAGTGCCCGGGCCAGGTCCCCGTCCTGAACGAGGTCAGAAAATGCGGATGTCATGTATATTTCTCATTTGTGCGCGCTCATGCCGGATCGACCTCCATGGACAATGGCCGGTCAGACCGGGTATCGAGACAGCTTTTTTGGGCTAGTTACCCTTATATATATAGAAAAACGGCGATGAGAGGAAATCCGGGGGAAAAAGGGGTGATAGGTGTGGTGACGGTCCGGTGGACTCGATTGCTTCGATTCCGCTTTGCCCCGAGATCCGGGCTTTTCCCCGTATGTCCGCTCTTTCTGGGATTCGCAGTAATCTCACTGACCGGAATCTCACTGTCCGGCTGCGGTGTCACCCTCACCGATATCAATTTCTCCTCCCGTCCGACACGCTTCACTGTCGAGGTCCCCGTTCAGCGGATGACGAAGAGCTTTGTCGCGAAGTCGTTGCCGATGGGCCCGGAGAGCTCCTTAGATCCAGAGCGGAAAGTTCAGCAGGGCATAATCCCGATCAAGCTCAGCGATGCAGTCTACTTCAAGGCGCACACCGGCCGGATCAATGCGCTCATCCCGGTCGAATCCGACGGAGTGATCACTGGAGGCGATGATGGGCAGGTGCTGTTATCGCGATTTGTTGAGACGGCTTCGAGGCTCGAGTTTGTTTCGGAGACCCTGCTCGCGGGAACAAAACCGATCCTTGCGTTAAGCCTGTCGCCCGATAAACGGTATCTCGCCATCGCACAAACATCGCTCGTTGTTGTTTTCGACATGCGGGACCGTGATCTGCGCTACGCCATGACCCGGATGCACGGCAGGATCACATCGCTTGCCTGGGATCCCCGCGGAGAGTTTCTCGCTCTCGGAAGAGCGGGCGGAGACATCTATCTTTGGTCTCTTGGGCAGAGCTTCTTCAGCGGTCAGGGGCGGGACAGTGTCGATTCGCTCGAGCAGTATCTCGGCGGACAATCGCCGGTGATTTTCCTCGCGTTTCACCCGTCCGGCGGTGCCTTTTTCTCTGCGGGGCTCGAGGGCGAGCTCAGTATCTGGCGGGCGCTGCGTACGGAGGATGAGCTCGGGCTGCGTGATCGATTCAACCTCGGGGATCAGGAGAAGATCGGGCTCGTCCACCAGCAATTCGCGCAGCTCCCCGGATTCGCGTCGGATACCTATCTCGAGCCGGACGGTGAATACCTGTTTGCCGCGGCGGCGAACGGAAAGCTCTACTCGTGGAAGACGCGAGGATTGATTCCGCAAGCGGAGTCAATCGTCAGTAAGGATAGCCTCCTGAGCTTTACGCCGGTGAAGCTTCCCGGTACTGCCTTTGAGGGGCTTTCGATCATGATGAGCTCGACCCAGGATCAGAAGACGCAGGTTCTCTGCCTGAAACGCATGGTAGATCCTTCTCCCTCGACGACCTCCTCCGAATATATTTTACTGGCGGAGACCCCGCCGCTGAGAGAGACGCTGGGCCGGATTCGGGCCGGAGCGGAGGGGGAGTTGATTTGGGCTGCCGAGAAGGCTGATGCGGTGGTGGCCTTCAAACGAGGTCCGATCGCGGCAGAGATTGCGGCGAGCCCCAGATTCAAAGAGTGCACAAGAGAGCCTAATCAGCGCTGAATGGTTTATGGACGAGGTTAATCCCGAGGTATCGTTTCCTGAGCTTGAAGAGCGGATCCTCCGCTTCTGGCGGGAGCAGAAGATCTTCGAGAAATCGATGGATCCCGATCTCGGTCAGGTGCCGGGAGAGAAGGGGGCACGCAAGGCTTACGTCTTCTACGACGGACCGCCCTTCGCGACCGGACTTCCGCACTACGGACATCTTCTCGCCGGCACGATCAAAGATGCCGTCGGCCGCTTCTTCACAATGAAGGGATTTCAGGTTGACCGCCGCTTCGGGTGGGACTGTCATGGCCTTCCGGTTGAGTTCGAGATTCAGAAGTCGCTGAACATCCATGGATCGAAGGCCATCGAAGAGTTCGGCATCGGCAACTTCAATGAAGAGTGCCGGAAGATCGTTCTGCGTTACACGCAGGAATGGGAGCGCTTCGTCGAGCGCTCCGGCCGGTGGGCGGATATGCGCCGCCAGTACCGCACGATGGATCTCGATTTCATGGAGTCGGTTTGGTGGGCGCTGCACCGTCTCTGGGAGCGGGGCCTGGTCTACGAATCCGTCAAGAGCGTTGCATACTCCTGGGCCGCAAACACTCCCCTCAGCAATTTCGAGGCAAATCTCAATTATAAGATGACGCAGGATCCGGCGGTAACATGCCGGGCGAAGCTCAACGCTGACGCAGCAAAGAAGCTCGGCCTTGCGGTCGATCTTCCGCTCAATGTGTACATCTGGACGACAACCCCGTGGACGCTTCCGAGCAACTTGGGGATGGCCGTGCACCCGAACCTCGAATACTCGTTGATTGAGAACGACCGCGTTCACGAGGTTGCGATTCTCGCCACCGAGCTCGCCGGGAATTTTTTCAACTCTGAAAATTCCGCCGAGTGGCGGCAGCTCGGCCGGGTAAAAGGCGAGCAGCTCGTCGGACTGCAGTACGAGCCGTTCTTTCCGTACTTCGAGTCGAAGCGCGCCCAAGGTGCGTTCAAGATCTACGCCGGCGACTTTGTGACCGCAGTCGATGGAACGGGGATCGTGCATCTCGCTTCATTCGGCGAAGATGACGTCACTGTATTTAAGGCGCACGGGATTCCGATCGTCGATCCGCTCGATGATGACGGAAACTTCACGAGTGAGGTCCCCGATTTTGCCGGGCTAAATTTCAAAGCTGCCGATCCGAAGATCATTCAGGCGCTGAAGACCGCGGGCAAGCTGGTTCAACATAAAACGATTCAACACTCGTATCCGTACTGTTACCGCACCGACACGCCGTTGTTGTATCGCGCAATCCCGACCTGGTTTGTGAATGTCGAGAAGATTCGCCTGGAGCTCATGGAGGTGAACAAGACTGTTCACTGGGTTCCCGAGCACCTGCGCGAAGGGCGCTTCGGCAAATGGCTCGAAGGTGCCCGCGACTGGGCGATCTCGCGGAATCGCTACTGGGGCACGCCGCTGCCGATCTGGCGCTGCGACAAGACCGGGCATGTTCAGTGCATCGGCTCCGTCGCCGAGCTTGAAAAGCTTTCCGGCAGGAAGATCACCGATATTCACCGGCACTTCATCGACGATCTCACTTGGCCGTCACCGGAAGGCGGCACGATGCGGCGCCTTCCGCACGTTCTCGACTGCTGGTTCGAAAGCGGATCGATGCCCTATTCGCAGGTGCATTATCCGTTCGAAAACAAGGAGTTCTTCGATGCGAATTTCCCAGCGGACTTCATTGCCGAAGGGATCGATCAGACACGGGGCTGGTTCTACACGTTGATGGTGCTTTCGACGGCGCTCTTCGGACGGCCGGCCTTCAGAAACGTGATCGTCAACGGCATCGTTCTCGCGGAAGACGGAAAGAAGATGTCGAAGTCGCTGAAGAACTATCCGCCGCCGGATGAAGTGATGAACGAGTTCGGCGCGGATGCGATGCGGCTGTATCTTCTTGCGTCGCCGGCGTCGCGCGGCGACGAGATCCGCTTCTCGAAGGCCGGAGTGAAGGACGTGGTCCGGCAAACGCTGCTGCCGCTCTGGAATGCCTACAATTTTCTCGTCACCTATGCTCGCGTCGACGGCTGGACGCCGGAACAGGCGGCGGAGGAACCGTCGACGAATGCGCTCGACCGTTGGATCCTCTCCAAGGCCGGCTCACTGATTCAGGAGGTCGATAACGCGCTGAGCTTCTATCATCTCTATGCTGCGGCTCCCTCGATCTTGGATTT
The DNA here is from genome assembly GCA_964401925.1 of uncultured Bdellovibrionales bacterium. GTDB lineage: Bacteria > Bdellovibrionota_C > UBA2361 > SZUA-149 > JADYYL01 > CAYOAK01. Next base: position 9,341 of record CAYOAK010000011.1, read on the forward strand.
CGTCGATCAATTGACGAATTGGTACATCCGGCTGAACCGTCGCCGTTTCTGGGCGGGAAACACTGCCGCAGAGCGGGCGGATAAGATTCAAGCCTACTCGACCTTGCACAAGACGTTACTGGCCTTCGTTCGCGTCCTTGCACCGCTCGCTCCGTTTACGAGCGAAGCGATCTTCCTCAATCTCAAGAAGGGAGTAACGCGGCTCGAGTTCGAAAGCGTGCACTTGACCCCGTTCCCGACATTGGAAGAGTTCAGCGGCTTCGCCATCGATCCCGGACTCGAAGCGGCGATGGAGCACTTCGAAGAGATCATTCAGCTCGGACGCTCGATCCGAAACGATCGAAAGCTCCCCATTCGTCAGCCGCTCCCAAAGATCACTGTGGTGCATCCGAGCTCAACCTCGATGGAACGGCTTGCCGAGCTGGAGGTCTACATCCGCGAAGAGCTGAATGTGAAAGTGGTTGAGTACTCGACCGAAGAAGGCGGTCTGGTAGAGCTGAAAGCCCAGCTGAATACGAAGACCCTCGGAAAGACGCTTGGCCCCAAGCTCGGCTCCGAAGGGATGAAGGAGCTTCGCAACGCTGTCGAAGCGCTTTCGAATGCCGATCTCATGCGGGTCGAGGGCGGGGAGACGATCAAATGCGCGGGCATAGAGCTTTCTGAAAACGATCTCGTAATCCGGCGAGAAGTGAAGGGCGGGGGGGACGCTGCCGCGTCCAGCGGACAAATTACGGTCCTTCTCGATACGAACCTCACACAGGAGCTGCGGATGGAAGGGTTCGCACGCGAGTTCGTCAACCGTGTGCAGAAGATGAGAAAGGACGCAGATTTTGACGTGACGGACCGAATCTCAATCCGCTACATGTCTGCCGACACCCGGCTCACGACGGCGCTGACCGAAAACCGGATCTACATCATGGGCGAGACGCTCGGTGTGGAGCTCGAACTGGTTTCGGATGAGGCGACGATGCGAGAGGGGGTCGAAGCGCTCGCCGTGCAAGAGATCGACGGCAAGAGCATCGTTGTCTCTCTCAGAAGGCTTCTACAGTCGTAACGAGATGTCCGTTCCAGCCGAAGAGTCATCGAAACAGAAGCTATCCGCACTTGTTCTGCTGATCAGCTTAGTTTTCATCTTGGATCAGCTTACGAAAGCGCTCGCGATCAAAGAGCTCGAGCCGCACGGAAGCATCCCCGTCATCCCGTCTTTCTTCTCGCTTACTTTTGTCAAGAACAAGGGTGCCGCATTCGGGATGTTCGGAGGATTGCCGACCCCCTACCGGGAGATCTCGCTGGCTGTTGTTTCACTGTTTGCTCTCGGGTTTGTCGTGCACCTGATGTTGACCGATGCCCGCGAAGACCGTCTGGCCAAGCTTTCGCTGGCGCTGATCATTGGGGGTGCGTTCGGCAATCTCGTCGACCGCGCCCGGTTCGGTGCCGTCGTCGATTTCCTCGATTTCTACTGGCACCAGTACCACTTCCCGGCTTTTAACGTCGCCGACTCCGCAATCTCCGTCGGCGTCGCCCTCCTGCTTCTGAAGATGTGGCGCCCCAAAGAAACGCCGGCACCCGCCCCTGCGTAAGTGCCCGGGAACAGCGGATCGTCCGTAAAGATAGCTGGTGTGCGAGAGGGTACTGAAAAGTGAGCTCCCCGGTTTCGGCGCGCAAAAACGCACACTTTTGGGCGTTGGTCGAAGTCCGAGCGGCGCGCTATAGTACCCCCACCTTACGTATTTGGAGGATTTTATGACGACTTTAGCGTCGCGAATCATGCTTTTCACTGCGGCGATCGCACTTTCGGCTTGTTCCCAACCACTCAACAAGTCGACCACTGGGGCGCTCGGAGGCAGCGCTCTCGGAGCAGGACTTGGGGCAATTATCGGAAGCGCGACCGGACACGCGGGACCGGGGATCGCGATTGGTGCAGCTGCCGGAGCACTCGGCGGCGCGCTGGTAGGAAATCAGATGGACAACCAAGATTCAGATCGTCAACGGGTTGAGGAACAGCAGATCCGTCAACGTGAAGAGCTTGAGCGGCAGCGCAAAGAGATCCAAGAGTTGAAGAATCAACAGAAATACGACGACACGTATCGCCGGTACTAGCGGAAGAGGAAAGATGTTGAAGTTCGAGAGCGCACCGTTCGCGGGCAAGAAGTTGAGCGTTGCTGCAGCGGTCGTTTGTTCCAGTCTCCTCCTTGGTCTCCAAGGGTGTGCGTGGATTGAAGAGCAAACTGGAAGAGATACCTCGCTTGGCCTCTCACCGGTCGGAGCTGCTGCTGCCACCGGCGCGGTTATCGGCGGCGGGCTCGGTGCGATCGTCGGGAGCAACTCCGGCAGCGCGGGCGGCGGGCTTGTCATCGGTGCCGCGGTGGGGGCTGCGGCCGGCGGATTGGTCGGCGAAGGGCTCGAAAATCAGCGAAAAGATCAGGAAGAGCTCGAGCTGAAGGCGGCGCAGGATGAAGAGCTGTTGAAGGCGAATCGCCGGCGCATCCAAGAGTTTCAACAAGGGAAGGATGTCGCAGAAAAGCGCGCGTCGCTCGGTAATCCACCGGCGAAACCGGGGGTAATCAACACCCCCCCGGGATACAAAGGAAATCCGCGGGCGATCAAGTTCACGGAGAGCCATAGTGAATCGAGTTTCGGACAATCCGATTCGATCGTCATGGCTCATCCGGAACCGGTTCGTCCTGCACGGCTTGCACCGAAGCTCGAGACCTCGCCGGTGAAACTTTCGCGAACGAAGGAGGTCGATCTGATCGTTGAAACTCCTCCGTCGCCGGCGCTGCAACCCGCAACCTCTGACTTAAAGGCGTCAACGCAGAAGGGACCCGATCTGAAGGGCGGGCTTCCTCCTCCTCGCGCCGACGAGGAGCTTCCGGTCACCGGCGAGAGCTTTACGCTCTCCTCTGCAGTCGAAACTGTGCAGCCTCCGGCGCGGAAAGTTACGGAGATCAAACCGGCAACCGAGCTCGTGAAAGCGCCGGCCCCGGCAACAATCGACGTGAAACCTATTCCTCCTGCACCCGTCGCCGTGGAACCGGCTGGCGTCGAGCCGGTCGCCGTTCTTGTCCCGGCCGTAAAGGATACGAAAGCAGAAGACTGTGCTCGCGCTGAGCAAGAGTTCGGACGCGCAAAGAACTCCGTGTCTGATGCCGACAAACTCTTCTACCTCCGCCGTGCTCTTCGTCTCTGTTCGGGGAAAACGAACTATCACCTCGCAATTGGCAGAATCTATGGACGGCTTGGACGGGTCGACGATGCCGAGTACGAATTCAAACAGGTTCTTGATCTCGAGCCTGGGAACTCGGACGCGAAGCAAGAGCTGACTGCTCTAAAGCAGGCTGTGAATTGAAGAGAGCCGGCTGACCCTCCGTCACAAGAGCTCTGTCAGAAGAGCCCTGTCATCAGAAAAGGGGCCTTGAGGGGACTATGCGAAATTTGGTCAATATCGTTCTCGCCGTTGCGATGTCGCTTGCCGTGAGCGGCTGTTCTCAGCCCTTAAATCAGACGACAACAGGGGCAATCGCCGGAACGGCAATAGGCTCAGGTCTTGGAGCGATCATCGGCGGTGCCACGGGCAATGCCGGTGCGGGAACAGCAATCGGAGCCGGAGTTGGGGCTGTCACAGGCACACTCGTCGGCTCGATGCTCGATCGGACTGATGAGGAGAACCGCCAGATTCAGGGACGAGTCGCAGAGACTGACGCGCAACTTGCGGAAAATCAGCGGCTCATCAACGAGCTGCGCAAGAAGGGTGTGGATGTCTCGGAGAATCGGCGCGGTGTTTCGATCCATCTGCCGGATATTCTGTTCGGATTTAACCGTTCGGAGCTGACACCGGATGCCGCGCGGACTGTACAGGAGATCGCCGGAGTCATCAGACAGCGTGCTTCCGGTAGAGCGATTCTTGTTGAAGGTCACGCTGATGCAATCGGTGGAGAGGATTACAACGTCCGCCTTTCGGGGCGGCGTGCGGACAGTGTTGCGCAAGCGCTGATTCGCGGTGGAGTGTCACCTCGTGAAGTGCGCTCGAAGGGATTCGGCGAGCTGCGGCCGATCGCCTCGAATGACAGCGAGACCGGACGGCACCGGAACAGGCGCGTCGAAGTTGTAATCGAGCGCTAAAAAGTCCGCTTTTGGCCAAATACGTCGTTGCGGGAGATTTTGAAAATACTCATGTATGTTGAATACATTCCGTTTTTCAAAATTCCCGTGCCTCGTCTTTGACTCAAAATCCGACTTTTGGATCAACCCGTTTGGGCTTCCTTCTCATACACGATGAGCGGTGATTCGCCGCTCATGATGCACTTCTCGGATACGACGACTTCCTTCACGTCGGACTTGCTCGGGATCTCGTACATTGTCTCGAGCAGAGCATCTTCGATGATCGATCGAAGTCCGCGTGCGCCTGTCTTTCGCTTCAGTGCGCTGCGTGCGATCTCGCGCACCGCGGTCTCGGTGAAGCGCAGTGTCACTCCGCTGAAATCAAAGAGTGTTTGGAACTGTTTGATCAGCGCATTCTGCGGCTCGGTGAGGACCCTCACCAAATCGCTCTCCGCGAGCTCTTCGAGACTTGCGAGAATCGGCAGCCGTCCCACGAATTCGGGGATGAGGCCGAAGGACACGAGATCCCGCGGCTCGACTTCCTGCAGCATCCGGCCCTTTTTATCGGTGAGATTGACGATGTTCGTTCCGAATCCAACCTGACGCGAGCCCATCCTGCGGGTGATTACGCCTTCCAGCCCTTCGAATGCGCCGCCGCAGATGAAGAGGATATTCCCGGTGTTTACTTGGAGCAGCTCCTGTTGCGGATGTTTCCGTCCGCCTTTCGGCGGGACGTTCGCGACGGTGCCCTCGATGATCTTGAGGAGTCCTTGTTGAACACCTTCACCGGAAACATCGCGTGTGACCGACGGGCTATCGGACTTCCGGGTGATCTTGTCGATCTCATCGATGTAGACGATTCCGCGTTCTGCCCGCTCGACATCGTAGTCGGCGGCTTGCAGGAGATTGACGATGATGTTCTCGACATCTTCACCGACGTATCCTGCTTCGGTCAGACTCGTTGCATCGGCGATCGTGAACGGAACATTCAGCAGCTTCGCGAGCGTTTGAGCGAGCAGCGTCTTTCCGCTACCGGTGGGGCCGAGCAGCAGGATGTTCGATTTTTGCAGCTCGACATCGTTGCTCGTCCGGGTCTTCAGCGACTCGATCCGTTTGTAGTGATTGTGCACTGCAACAGAGAGGATCTTCTTTGCTCGCTCCTGTCCGATGACAAAGCGATCGAGATATTCCTTGAGCTCTCGCGGTGTCGGGATTGATCCGAGCGGCCCGCCCGGAGCTGCACTCTCAAATTCTTCAGTGAGAATGTCGTTGCAGAGCTCTACGCATTCATCGCAGATGTAAACGCTCGGCCCTGCGACCAGCTTACGGACATCGTCCTGGCTCTTTCCGCAGAAGGAGCATTGGAGATTCCCGCCTCTAGAAAACCTGTCATTCTTCCCGATCACATATCCCCCGGACTGGAGATGAACCCCACCAGCCTACCTATAAAGATGTCAGCAGGTGGCTGTTCTGATTCAGGAACGATTCTTCGGCTCAGCCTGCTGACCCTTTTAAGAGATATCGACTGATTCGCTTGTGTTCTTGAAACCAGTTTGGGTAAGGAAGTATCTGAAATAACTAGACCCCTAATCCGGTCGGGCGATCGGCCGGGCAGCCAGTGAGGCCGTTCGGGGGGTAAGTAGGGCATTTCAAGGGGTGTTTTATGGTTGAGAGCTTTGAACCTGGCGATCTGGTCAGACGCGCCAACGGCGAGGGCCCCCTAGGGAAGGTCCAGAAAGTCCGTGTGGAGACTATCCGCAACTCCCTGAAAGAAGAGGGAGGAGAGCCTCCCGGGGTGACAATCACCGTGCTGTGGGACAATGGGACGGCGTCTCATTTCGTCCCTGACAGCCTGGAAAAAGTTCCAGGTTAGGCCGGCCGCTCAGCCCAGCCGGGGCTCAATCCCGGCCCGGATGCGCTTGATGTTCGCATTGTGCCGCAAGGTGACGAGGGCGGCGGTCACGAGCGCCGCCGTTCCCACGGCGGCCGGATAGGCACCGAATTTTCCGCTCTGAATCACAAGGAAGGCGCACCAGATCCCGGCAAGGGATGCGAGTGAGACCATCCGGCTGAATCCAAGCGTCACAAGAAAGATCACCAAGCCGATAAACGCTGCCAGGGGCGCGAGCGAGAAAAAAACCCCCATGGCCGTCGCCACACCCTTCCCCCCCTGTCCGAGAAGAAACGGAGAGAAGCAGTGACCGATAATGGCCACTGTGCCTGCCACGGCATCGGCACCGGGTATTCCGGACGAGTCCATGAACGCTGGGATATAGGTAGCAAACACGCCTTTAAGTGTGTCGAGGATGAGCGTGAGCACCGCCGGAGTCGTTCCCGCGACCCGGTTCACGTTCGTCGCTCCGATGTTTCTACTGCCGCCTCGCCGCACATCTACTCCCCAGAGCCGCCCGATGACGTAGCCCGACGGGATGCCTCCCACGAAAAACGCAGAGAGCAGCAGGATGATTACCTGAATTCCCGCGGAATGCTGGAAGAGTGAGGAAAGGGAGCTCATGCAGTGGAATGACAGAGAGCCAACAGCGGACCACTCCGTTCTAGATGAATCTGCCAGCTCCAGCGAGCGAAAGTTATCGGGGCGAGAGGATTTGAACCTCCGACCTCACGGTCCCGAACCGTACGCGCTACCAGGCTGCGCTACGCCCCGATATGAGCGCGAGAATGTATGGTTTGAGGACCAATATTGCAAACACCTAAGCCTTTTTGACTGCGCCTCTGATCGCAGCGATCGCTTTCGCGTAATCAGCGGCCTTGAAAATCGCTGTGCCGGCCACGAAAACACGGGCTCCGCTCTGAAAAAGCTCCCCGGCGGTGGACGCATCGACTCCGCCGTCAACCTCAAGGTAGGCGGGGTGCTTTCGCTCATCGAGAATCTTCCGGAGCTCGACGATCTTTGGGAGCACAGAGGAGATGAACTTCTGCCCGCCCCAACCGGGATTTACAGTCATCAGCAACACGAGATCTGCCAGCTCCAGCACCTGCTCGATCGCTTCAAGCGGAGTGCCGGGATTCAAGGCTACTCCTGCTTGCTTTCCAAGTTTCCTGATCTCTTGCAGCGTGCGGTGAAGATGTGGAGTCGCCTCCGCATGGACGGTGATGATATCCGCCCCGGCATCGGCGAACGCTTGGAGGTGAGCCTCAGGATTTTCGATCATCAGATGGACATCGAGGACTGCCGGTGTCGATCGGCGGAGCGCCTCGACCACCGGGAGCCCGAACGTGATCGGCGGCACAAATTGCCCGTCCATCACATCGATGTGAATCCAGTCCGCACCGGCGGCGAGGACGTTCTGAACCTCTTCTCCATAGCGGTTGGCGTCCGCGGCTAAAATTGAAGGTGCGATAATCATGTTCCGAACCTGTCTCCCTCTGCGATTGCGCGGCCTCGAACGACACTTCCTGCTGGGAGGCGCTTGCGTCCGGCTAACTGTAGTTCCCGAATGAGAAGTTGGAAACTCTCCTCGAGCTGAACTGTGATCTCTGTATCCGAGAGTTGCAAGACTGTCCCCGGCGGCGCGGTATCGTTGATGGCCCCGGATTGGTCTTTCTGGTGGATGGGACCTTCTTTCAACTCGGCCTGGAAGATCTTGATCAGCTCCCCCTTCAACGTCGAGCGGGCGCCGGGCTGCGGTGCGGAGGCGCGGATGGTGTTCAAGATCACGGCCGGTTTCGCGTTCCAATTCAGGGTCAGATCCTGAACTGTCCACTTATCCGCATGCGTGGCTCCGGTCTCGGGCTGTGGCTTCGACTGAATGGAAGCGTCCAAGATGGCCGGAAGATCTTTTGCAAGCAGCTCACCGCCGAGTCGCGCGAGGCGATCGTGCAATGTTCCGAAATTGTCTGCCGGAAGAATCGGCGTTCGAACTTCGGAAAACACAGGGCCCGTATCGAGACCGGGGTCCAACTGCATCAGGCAAACGCCTGTCTCGGTGTCGCCGGCCGCGAGCGCGCGATGAATCGGAGCCGCGCCGCGCCAGCGCGGTAACAACGAGCCGTGGACGTTAATCGCCCCCAGACGAGGAAAATTCAAAAGCGCTTCCGGAATAATCTTTCCGTAGGCGACGACGACGAAGAGATCGATCGGTGCGATCGCGTTAAGCAGATCCGCTAGCTCTTGAGATTTCGGGTTGTCGCTGCGCAAAACTCCGCCGGCGAGCTCGAGTCCGCGAAGGCTTACGGGCTGTGCAATTGGAATTCGGGCCTGTCCCGCAAGTTTCTTCACCGGAGAGGGGAGTAATTCGAGTCCGCGGCCCGATGGCTTGTCCGGCTGAGTTACGATCAGACAGACATCGTAGCGCGCGTCCGCGAGAATCGGCTTGAACGCTTCCTCCGCGAAGTCCGGCGTTCCGAAGAGGACGATGCGAGGCTTCATGTGCGCTCGGCGAGCATCCGCTGAATTTTCTTTCGCATGAGCTCGCGTCGAACGGGGGTGAGCCGATCGATGAAGAGAACTCCATTGAGATGGTCGATCTCGTGCTGCAGGCAGATCGCCAGAAGGCCGTCGGCGTCGATGATCTTCTCCCGTCCTTCGTGATCCAGCGCCCGAACCTGAATGCTGGAGTTTCTGCGCACAATCTCACGCACATCGGGGATGCTTAGGCACCCTTCCTCATAGTCGATCTCTCCTTCAGCCGCGATAATCTCCGGGTTTATCAGCTTCAGGAGCTCGCTCTTCCGGCCGCTCTCTTCATCGTCACCGATATCAACGACAATCGCGCGGATGCTCTGTCCTATTTGCGGTGCAGCGAGGCCGATCCCGGGCGCCTCGTACATCGTCTCTGCCATATCAATCAGCAGCCTCCGGATCTCCGGCGTGACAGCTGAAACGGCCGCGGCGGGCTTCTTCAATATTGGATCGGGGTAGAGGACAATCGGAAGCTTCGGCATCAGAGACTCAATAACTATTCGGATGGCAGCTCAACTGAGGCTCGAAAGAAGCTTCCGCCCATCTCGAGCGAACCCATCTCGAGCGAACCCATCTCGAGCAAAATGGTTCCGCCGGCGCGCTCAACCACCGCCCAGGCCGCAGTCAATCCGAGTCCGGCGCCGCGGGATTGAATCGGATAGCGCACGAATGGTTCGAACAGAGTGGAAAGGTCGGCTGCAGGTGCTTCCCGGAGCTCGTTCTCTACCGTGAGCCTCGTCCTGTTCGGACCCGTCTGCTCCAGACGAACCTGGATGCTTTGCACATTCTCTGTGTCTCCGCTCGGCGAGACGCTGACATGGATCAGAGCGTTTAAAAGCAGCTCCCCGGCCAGCCACTCGAGCTGAGCCGGATCAACCGCCATGAGCATACTGCCGGCGGGGGGGGCAAAGACGACATCGCAATTTTGAAACGCCGGCTTCCGCAGAATCTTCTTGATGCACTGCTGGAGAATCGGAGCCGCGTCGACCGGCTGAAAGCCCTTGCCCCGATCGGAGAGGATCAGAACGAGCTTCTCGGAGATCCCCTGGATTCGCCAAGCATCGGCGATCATCGTGCTGGAATATTTGCTCAGGCTCTCCGCATCGAGCTGGAGCGCCGGATCGCGCTGCGCCCGTTCGACCAATGATGCCAGTGAGATGAGCGAGGTCAGAGGGTTCCCGATGTCGTGACCGGCCCTGTGGATCAGATCGGAGAGAGCTGTCTCTGCCTTCAGTGAACTGATACTAAACTGCGGTGACCCCGGAGCTGTCATCGGAAAATGCATCCCTCCCCGCAACTATCGGCCGATTCCATTAAACAGGCAACTGGACGTACGCACCTGCGCGGCGAAGAGCGCTTTACAATGAACGGTAGCGGGCGCCCGCTCGAGATCTCAGCAAAGCTCCGCGGCTTGGCGTTGATCGTGCTTCTTGCAACACTCAGTGCCGGACTTCTCCCGGGGAGATTAGGTGTTCCCGCGGAAGACCTTCAGATCCTGCTCTTTCCCCCGGTGGTCCTCCTCGTCTTGTGGACATTGCGCCGCGCCTTACCCCGGGCGGTGATCTGGCTGGGCATTCTTTCGATTCCGCTCTGTATCATCGGGGCGTGCTGGAGCCGCGGGGTGTTTGAATCACGCGAGCTTCTCTTCATTTCGCGAAATGATTCGAGCCGGGTTTCGCCTTCAGCAGAGGTTCTGCGCGTCGAGTACAACCGCCTCGCCGGGACTTATCATGGACCGCTGATGAACCTTGTCCAAAGGAGGTTCTCCCGCGGCAGCGCGGTGGACTGGCTGGATGGGCACCAGAACACCGGAATCCTTCTGCACGGCAGTAAAGGCGCCGTGGAGCTTTCGCTTTCGTTCGGAACGAAGTTTCCGGAAATATCGGGACGGCGGATCGGGGTAATCGTGAACGATGTCCCACTCGAGGTTGTGCTCTATCCGGAACGAACCCCGCTCCAAACCTCTCCCGTCCAGCCTCCGATCTGGCACCTCCGCAGGATCGCGGCAGGACTCCTTCGCGCAAGAGAAGCGAGCAGCATCGACGAAGCGCTTGAAATACTGAAAGAGGCAGGGACTGGTGCCTCGCTGGTCGCCGGCCCCTGGCGCACAGCAGTGCCTCGCCTCGCAGCACAATTCTTTGCCGAGTCGGCCGAGCTTGCAAGCCAGCTGCGTTCCGCCCGCCCGGAGGCAAAGGAGCTGGCGTGTATCGACGATCAGTTCATGCAGCTGTCCCGGAAGATGCGCGGCAGCTCGGCACCGGAACTTCACGCCGCGTTTCTGAATAATCTGGCGGTGGCGCGTTTCGCTCAGGCACATTCGATTCGTGAGACGTTGAAAGTGCGCCGTTGGCTCCTGCAAGCGATGCGTGTCCGCGATCGTGATCGAAAGCCGGTTGAAGGCGCTGTCACAGCCGCTCGAAATTCAATCGCCCTGCTGCACGCGAGCGGATCATGGAAGGACCGGACGAGATCTCCTCGTCAGCGGATTCGTTCTCAAAAGCTTCGCCGAACGGCTGGGGTGCCCTCTACTGATCGCCGCCATCGCGCGTCGCTTGGCGGAAAGAGCGGTGGTAGATCTTCGAGAAGGGGCGGACGCTCCGGGTGAGCCAGACGTTTCCGCCGATAATACTGTCGTGCCCCACGACGGTATCTCCGCCAAGAACGGTCGCGTTTGCGTAAATGACGACGTTATCTTCGATGGTGGGATGTCGCTTTGTTCGTGTCATCGACCGGTGTACGGCTAACCCTCCGAGTGTGACACCCTGGAAAATTTTGACATGCGAGCCGATGATCGACGTTTCGCCGATCACAACGCCGGTGCCGTGATCGATACAGAAGCTTCGTCCGATCTTCGCGCCCGGGTGGATATCGACTCCGGTTTTGGAATGGGCGTGCTCGGTGATAATCCGGGGTATGATCGGAATTCCCTGAACTTGAAACAGATGGGCGATGCGGTAAGCGGCGATCGCAAAGAAGCCGGGGTATGCGATCACGATCTCGTCGAACGAGGGCGCGACAGGGTCCGCGTCGTGAATCGCATAAGCATCTTCGTGCAGGCTCTGACGGAGCTCCGGGAGAGCGGCGACGAACGCGGATCGTAAATCTCTTCCGTCGACATTCACGCCGACCTGCAAGACCATGCTTTCGACGAGATGCTCGATGGTCGAGACCTGATTCTGCAGATCCGCCTTCGTCCGCAGCGGTGTCTCGGTATATTGCGGAAAGAGCAGCCCGAGTGTCGTATCGAGAAAGCGGGCAAGGAGCGCGTCATCCAGTGCATGGATGGTCGCCGACTGGTGGAGCTTCAGCAGCTCATCATAGAACGGATCGGTTGGGTCGGAAGCCATCAGGTGTCAGAATCTGCAAGTGTCACGAGAGTCGATGAAGTAGTAAAGCGTGTCAATTGCGAGCTTTGCATTTTGCCGGCCCGCTAGCGGAGAGTTGTGGGCAATCTCGACGTAATCTTCCTCTTCTCGCAGTTGCTCGCCCTCGCAGCGTTTCTGCTTGGAGGCCTTTCCTTTCAGCTGAAGGAGCGCCGGCTGGTCCTGCTCTGTTGGTCGGCATCTGCGCTCGCCAACAGTGCCCACTTTATCTGTCTCGGCCTGACGACACCTGCGGTTATTACCGCGATCACGGGCTCTCGCTTTCTGCTCGCGTCTCGCTCAAGCAGCCGGGCGATGTATTACTTCTTCATTATTGCATCGCTCGCCGCTGGTTACCTGACCTATGAGCGGCCGCTGAACCTGATACCGACGGCATCGAGTCTCATCGGGACGACGGCAGTGTTTTTCGCATCGAATGTTTGGATGCGAATTCTGCTTGGTATCTGCTCCATCCTTTGGCTCGCGCATAACTGGATCGCGGGAAGCCCGGTCGCAGTTGCAATGGAAGCCGTGTTTCTTACGAGCAATCTCGTCGGATTCCTCCGCTTGCGTAAGCGGCTCTTGGCCATCCGCGAGGTGAAGCAAACTGGCGCTGCAGCTTAGGCACCTAGAGCGTTTTAAGTTTTGGTTTCGTCAACTGCTCTAGCTGTGCGATTTTCGAAATACGACCTCTCCCGAAGCGACCGCGCGAATCGCTTGAAATACGGCCTCCGGTTCCTCATGTTTCGAGATCAATCCCCAGCCGCCGGCCTCAACTGCACTGAGGGCGTTTGCCTCATCATCATATCCGCTGAACACGATGACACGAGTCTCCGGACGCGTGGTAGAGAGCTCTTGCAGGGCTTGGATCGGATCTTTTCCGGGCATCGAGAGATCCAACAGAACAATGCTCGGTAGAAGCTTCTCGACTTCGATGATGAGCTGATCGGCACTGGTCAAGGTGCCGACACAAGCCATGTCCGGCTCATTATCAATGAGGTTCCGAAAGAGCTCGACGATGTCGTTCGAATCGTCGACACACATTACCGTGATCTTTTTATGCGTCATTGACCTCGCGCCAAGCTCACCTTGGAGATTGAAAATGCGATTCGACGAACGAGCTGCTGAAAGCTTGACCCGGCCATCTTCAAATCTCCTTCCTTGATTGATACAGAAGCGGGCCGGGAATCAAGTAAAGTTTATTTGGGCTGAGCGGGTTTTTTCCAAACGCTCGCTCGCAATGCATGAAGCTTTCTGCTGTGGGAAAATCGGGCCGCAGCTCGGTGCTGCAATTCTCCGCCGGATAAATGATCAACTCCGCGCTCATGCACTTCAACCTTCATTTTCCGCGCCGGCTGCTGCACCGGCGAGAACCGATACGCATCAAACGGGTTAAAAGCCCGGTGCCCAGATTACCAAAACCGATCCTCGGAATATACCGGGAAACGGGTATAAGTCCGGAGGGAAGACTCATTCGGTCTGTGGACTTAGCACCGCGGCCTGATCTGGATCATACCCGCCGGAATGCCGGCGTTGGCTGTTTCACTCTTTTGTTTGCTGATGCACAAAAAGTGTAGAGATTGGAGGCGATAGTCGGAGGGGATGACGGGAGGGGATCATACCCGTAGACGACCAAGCTCTGCTTCACTCCGGATGCGATGAAGAAGAAGTTAATGAAAATCGTGCCCTGGCGGGGCGCGCTTCGCCGGGTTGCGAAAGCCTACGGGTTTATCGATCCGCTTGAGGTTTTCACCCGCGTCCGGGCGTTCTCGAAAGAGGCGGAGATATCCTATCCGTTCGAGCTGCTGCGATCCGGCGCGGTCTTTCACGCGCGCGGGCTGATAAACACACAAGCCATTCAACATAATCTTGATTGGCGCTGGCCATTCTGGATCGCACGGCAGTTTGACCCAGCGGACGATGGGTTTCTCCCGCGAGCATTCTCCATCACTCACGTTAACCTCACGCACCGCAACTGGACCGCGGTCGGACTACCCGACCTGGACGAATATCCGATTGTCGATCCCGCTGGAATGCTGACCCCTTATTACGACGGTTGGTCGATCGAATGCGCGGTGCTTCATGATAACGGGGAGCTGTTTCATCCGGCCGAGAAAACCGGGGCCGAGCAGATGCTGCTGCTCGAAAACGGAGTTGCGCTTCGAACCACAGTCCGCGGGAAACACGCTTTGATTGAAAGCTCTGCCGATGTTGTGGAGCGCGACGGAAATGCCGTGTTGCGATTGAACATCGATGCCGTGGCAGACATTCCCGGCTCATTGATTGTTGCGGTCAGACCTTACAATCCAGAGGGGATAAGCTTCATCGAGAAGCTGCAGGCGTCGGGCGACAGATCGATAGTTGTAAATGGAGAGAAGGAGCTCCGCTTCTCCGCGGCCCCGGGCGCATTTTACTTTTCGGACTACGAGGGGGGCGATCTCTATAAGTTGCTCGAAGAAAAAGGAAAGGCTTCCCGCGGGATCGAGTGTGAAGTGGGGATGGCGTCAGGCTGCGGGGTCTTTCCCCTGACCGAAAGGACAAAACGCTCGGTGGGGATCGAGCTCGACCTGCCTAACCGCGGTGGGAAGTCCAAGCCCTGGAGCGAGGCGCTGAAGAATACCGCGCAGATTCGAATTCCAAATGAGCGGCTGGCTTTTCTGTTCGACGCGGCCGTTCACACGTTGATCCTGCATTCACCCGGGGACGTCTATCCCGGGCCGTACACCTACCGCCGGTTCTGGTTCCGGGACGCCGCCTTCATTTTAAAGGCACTCCTCGCTGCGCATCTTCCCGATCGGGTGGAGCGGACCCTCCAAGGCTTTCCCGCCCGGCAACGGAAGAACGGCTATTTTCATTCTCAGGACGGGGAGTGGGATTCAAACGGTGAGGCGCTGTGGATTCTCGAAGAGTTCTTCGCAGCGACGGGAAAAACGCTTCCCGCAGCTTGGCTCGGAATGATTGAGAGTGGAGGCAATTGGATCCTCCACAAGCGGCTCCCGGAAAGCAGTAAGGCTGCGCACGGCGGACTGCTGCCGGCAGGATTCAGCGCGGAGCATTTCGGCCCCAGCGACTACTATTATTGGGATGACTTCTGGGGTGTGGCCGGCTTGCGCGCGGCGGCCGCATTGGCGAAGCGCTCGGGGGATCGCTTCACGAGAGGTGCGGATCAGTTCCTGCGCTCGATCGAACGAAACATCGAGCGCACACCGCCTTTTAAGAAGAGCGGTGCGGTTCCGGTGTCACCTTACCGGAGAATGGATTCCGCGGCGGTGGGATCACTCGTTGCCGGATACCCGCTGAAACTATGGCCTCAGCGCGATGCACGTATGCTGGCAACAGCCGAGTATTTGGAAAAAAACTCCTTCTACGACGGCGCTTTTTTTCAAGAGATGATTCACTCCGGTGTGAATGCCTATCTTTCGCTTCACGTAGCCCAGATTCTGCTCCGAGCCGGGGATTTTCGCTTCTTCGACATCCTCGAGACTGTGGCACGTTATGCCACCGTTACCGGACAGTGGCCGGAGGCGATCCATCCGCGCACCAAAGGCGGGTGCATGGGGGATGGGCAACATGTCTGGGCCGCGGCCGAGTGGGTGCAGATTCTGCGGAACATGTTCGCCGATGAAGAGGGCACGACGCTCGTGCTTCTTCGCGGCATCCCTGAGAAGTGGCTGGCTGCCGGCGCAGAGCTCCGGTTCGGTCCGACATGCACCAGGTTCGGGGACCTGACGGTCAATCTTTATGTCACCGCCGAACAGATCTCCATCACCTGGACCGGAAAATGGCACACGCCGCCCGCCTCGATCGAGGTTCACCTGCTCGGGCAGAAAATACCGGTTCCGCCGCACGAGAGCGCACTCACGATTGATCGGAAGGCGCGATGAAAATTCTGATGTGCACGAACACGTATCTGCCCCACGTGGGAGGTGTCGCGCGATCGGTCGATACGTTCTGCCGGATCTACCGGGCAAAAGGTCATGAGGTGCTGGTGCTTGCACCCCAGTTTGAAGGAGCCCCGGCCGAAGAGGAAGGGGTTGTGCGACTTCCGGCGCTGCAAAAATTTAATGGCAGCGACTTTTCGGTGCGTCTCCCCATTCCGTCGTTCCTGCTACCGAAGTTGGAGGCATTCACTCCGGACGTGGTGCACTCGCATCACCCATTTCTGGTCGGCGATACTGCGGTGCGGATCGGAGCGAAGTTTAATGTTCCGGTGATATTCACTCATCACACGATGTATGAACAGTACACGCATTATGTGCCTGGCGATTCCCCCGCGGTAAAGAAGATCGTCTCCCGCCTTGCTACTGAGTATTCAAATCTCTGCGATCATGTCATCGCGCCGAGCGAAAGCATTCGGGACATCCTCGTCAAGCGTGGAGTCACCGTACCCGTCACGGTCATCCCTACGGGCGTAGACACTCAAGCGCATGCGCAAGGAGATCGGGATTCCCTGCGTCATCAGCTGAAACTGTCTGCGGATACCTTTATCGTGGGTCACGTCGGGCGTCTTGCTCCGGAAAAGAATCTCGAGTTTCTGGCTGCAGCAGTTGCCGATGCGTTGAAGACTCTTCCGAAGGCGCACTTTGTTGTCGTAGGATCGGGCCCAAGTGACGAGGCAATTCGCTCCGCCTTCAACGAGCGCGGAATCGAAAATCAGCTCCATCTTGCCGGCCAACGAAGCGGTGATGCGCTTATTGTGGCCTATCGCGGCTTTGATCTGTTCGCATTTGCTTCAAAGAGTGAGACGCAGGGGATGGTGCTCGCTGAAGCGATGGCATCGGGGGTGCCCGTCCTTGCCATTGATGCGCCCGGAGCACGAGAGGTCGTCCAGACCGGAGTGAACGGGACTCTCCTCGAAGGGGAGGACCTCGAGGCATTTGCCGCGGAGATTCGCCGATTCGCTGGGCTTCCGAAGCAGGAACGAGAGACGCTCTCGAAAAACTCGGAAGAGCAAGCTCAGAACTTCTCTCAGGAAAGGTGTGCTGAGAAAGCGCTTGCGCTGTACGGCCAAGCACGGCGCACGAAAGAAGCACACCACCACGCGGATGACCAATGGGAAGCTCTCCTGCATCGCCTTGAGACCGAGTACGATCTGATTGCAAGCACGGCTCGTGCGGTCGACCCGGCTGAGTCGTTTCCAAAGCTTCAGATCTTCGCGCCGATTCGCACGGCTTGGCGCTGGCTCCGGATGCGATTCAACCGCTCCGAGTTCGTCGTTCAGCGGCTTGGGCTGCCGCGTGCGTCGAAAGACGACGAAGCTCCCGGATTGATCGTCATTCAGATTGATGGGCTAGCGCGTAAGCAATTCGAGCGGGCTCTATCGCGCCGCCGCTTTCCGTTTGTTCATCGCCTGTTGAAACGGGATGGATACGCCGTAACTTCCTTCTATTCCGGCCTTCCTTCCACCACCCCGGCGGTGCAGGGCGAGCTGTTTTACGGGAAAAAATGTGCAGTGCCGTCGTTCGCCTTCATCGACAGAAAGACATGGCGGCAGCGGCGCTCAATGGAGCCCGAAATAGCGGAACAGATCGAACGACAGCTCGCAGAAGGCGCCAGAGGCGCGCTTGAAGGCGGAAGCTGTTACGCGGACATGTACATGGGCGGAGCTGCGGAGGCTCATTTTTCGCCTGCCGCCATCGGTTGGCGTCACCTCTTCGCAAGTGCGCGTAGATTTGATCTCGCGGCGCTCGCCTTGGTTTATTTTCCGACCTTCGTGCGGTTGTTGTTCCTCTTTCTGCTCGAATCGGTCATCGCGACAATAGACAGCATCATCGGCATTGTCCGGGGACAAAATGTGCGCGCAGAGCTGATATTTATTCCGGCGCGCGTGTCCGTGGCAATCATGCTCCGTGAGATGATCACCGCAGGCGCGACAATTGATATCGCCCGCGGCATGCCGATCATTCATTTGAACTTCCTCGGCTACGATGAGCATTCCCATCGCCGTGGACCACAGTCTTTCTTCGCTCATTGGACGTTGAAGGGGATCGACCGTTGTATCAAACGTATCGCAACTGCTGCGCAGCGCTCTACCGGACGAAAATATGAGATCTGGATCTATTCCGATCATGGACAAGAGCAGGTCCGATCGTACGTGGAGATTTGCGGAAAAACGTTGCAGGAGGCGGTGTCGGAGGTCGTAAAGAATCTTCCAATCAGCCGGCGGTCAAAGCGAGTGCGGGGTGGAAACGATTCCGCTCAACTCCTTCGGGCGCGCTGGCTCGGCGGAACACATTTGCAGAACTTCATTCCATTTCCGAAGCTGCTGCCCGATCCCGTTGATGAGCCTGCACTCGCAGCAGGCATGGGTCCGCTGAGCCATATATATTTTAAAGAGAAACGTTCACCGGCGGAGCTGGAGAGAATCGCGAAGCGCCTTGTGACGGATGCGCATATCCCAATAGCGCTCCTTCCGGTCAGCGATCCCACCTGTGCGAAAGTGTTGACAGCGAACGGCGAGTTCAAACTGCCGGCCGACGCAGGACTTCTGTTTGACGAAAAGCTTCCATATTTCGACGAGCTCAGCGGCGATCTCTGTGAGCTGCTGCGTCATCCTGATGCCGGGGATATCGTCATCTTGGGTTGGGGCAAGGAGCCGATTTCGTTTGTACTTGAGAATGGGGCGCATGGCGGGCCGGGCTCGAATGAAACTCACGGCTTTCTGTGCATGCCGGTCCGTTCACGGAGGAAATTCGGCCTGAGCGGCTCGTACGTCAGGCCGATGGAGCTCAGGGATTCGATTCTTCAATACACCGGTCGATCGAATGAGACGAGGCCCGCGATCGCGACCGGCAGTCCCCGGCGAATCCGCGTCATGAGCTATAATGTCCATAGTTGTTTGGGCACCGACGGTGTGCGGGACGTCGAACGAATTGCCCGCGTGATCGCCGAGTATAAACCCGAAATCGTCTGCTTGCAGGAGCTTGACGTCGGGCGCAGGAGGTCCGGTAACGTGGATCAGGCCAAGGAGATTGCAAGGATCCTCCAGATGCATTTTCATTTCCACCCCGCGCTTGAGGTCGAAGAAGAGCGGTATGGGAATGCCATACTGAGCGTGTATCCGATCCACTTGCAGCGAACCGGGGCACTACCCCGCCATCCGCGCGGACGAAGATCCGAGCGACGGGGAGCATTGTGGGTTTCGGCCGAGGTGCATGGCCACACCTTCCAGTTTTTCAATACCCACTTCGGACTTTCGGGCCTCGAACGCGATGTTCAAGCACGTGAGTTTACGGGCGCAAACTGGCTTTCTGACGCCCGATGTACGAACAACGTCGTTGTTTGCGGAGATTTCAACTCTGCTCCGAAGTCTCGGATCTACCGCCGGCTCACGGCTCAGTTTCAGGATGCGGCGAAGCATAGTGGAAGAAAAGCGCGGGCGACCTGGCACGCAAACTACCCCGTACGCCGAATCGACTATATCTTCGCCTCGCCCCATCTTCGCGTGACAGAGATCTTGGTGCCGCGGACGAAGCTCACGAAGGTCGCCTCCGATCATCTGCCGGTGGTTGCCGAGATAGAGTTTTAAGTCAGGGCGTTTTAGGTTGTGGAGCCTTGCACCCACATGAACGACTGGATGTCGATCAGCTTCCGGATCGCTCACTGCGCTTTCTGCGGTAGGTCCGGCGACAGTGTTCGAGTGAGCTTCCTTGTGATCATTTCCGGATTGTGGCGCCGAATCATCGAGGGCGAGCTGACCCTCGTCAGGCTTAAAGTGGCAAACGGGCTCGAATGGTTGTAGATGCCGCTTCTATAAGGCGAACCGAGCGGCAACGCGCGGACTGCCGAGCATGCACAACAGGGCGGATCAATGTCACAGAACTCTTCTTCGGTTTGGGGTGACTCCGAAACACAGTTCTTCTTCCAGCTTTCGCCGGATCGCATCCTTTCCACTGTGGAGCTGCTCGGTGTCCGGTGCACGGGACGATGCATCCCGCTCAATAGTATGGAGAACCGGGTGTTCGAGGTTGAGCTCGAAGACGACACCAAAGTGGTTGCCAAGTTCTATCGCCCCGGCCGGTGGTCGGAGCAGCAGATTCTTGAGGAGCATCAGTTTCTGCTCGATCTTTCTGAGCAGGATATTCCGGTTGTAGCGCCGCTGAAATTTCCCGATGGGCGGACTCTCGTCGTAATTCCGGAGGCGAAGATTTTTTGCGCCGTGTTCCCAAAACAGCGGGGGCGTAATCCCGACGAGCTTGATACCGAGATGCTGCTTCGTCTGGGCCGGCTTCTTGCCCGGGTGCACAACATTGGTGCATTGAAGCCTGCGCCGCACAGATTGCGGCTGGAGCCCGCGAGTTATGGTCTGGAGAACCTGAAAGCGCTTTTAGAAGCAGACGCGATCCCGGATTCGTTCTCCGATCGCTATGCGACCGTCGTGCGTGAGATCTGCAAGCGGAGCCAGTCACTCTTCACGCGCGCTGCTTACCAGAGGATTCACGGCGATTGTCACTTCGGAAACATTCTCTGGGGCGATGAAGGACCGTTCCTTGTCGATTTCGACGACATGGTTCAGGGGCCGTGTGTCCAAGATCTTTGGTTGCTCGTGCCCGGCCGTGATTCAGAGGCGCGAATTCAGCTGGATGTGTTCTTAGAAGGATACGAGGAGATGCGAGAGTTTGATCGAAGCACTCTTTCGTTGATCGAGCCGCTCCGCGCTCTTCGGTTCGTTCATTTCAGCGCCTGGATCCATAAGCGCTGGGACGATCCTGCGTTTCAGAAGAACTATCCGGAATTCGGAACTTCGAAATATTGGCGCGAGCAGCTCACGGATCTTGAAGAGCAGCTGCAGATAATTTCCGGACTGCGGAGCTGAAGGCAGTTCTTGCGCGGAGAACCGGGTACCGGAGTTTGATTCGGCGTGACGCAAATCCAGTCGAGACGCTGGAATCCCGAGAATCTCAATTCGACGTGCAAATCGTGCACCTTTGATACCGGTGGCGGCATACGATAATCAGCCCGTCTCACCTATTCTTCCGCGCTCATCGGTCCTTCGAGGATGAGCGAGCAGTTAGGAATCCTTCCATCTCCAGACCGGTAGAACAGATCCATTCACCGGAAATTGC
>CAYOAK010000012.1:0-29832 GCA_964401925.1 uncultured Bdellovibrionales bacterium
TCGTTTCGAGCTTCATCCCCGACGAACAGCGCGTCATCACGGTCGAAGACGCCGCTGAGCTGAAGCTTCGCCAGGAGCATGTCGTCTCGTTCGAAACGCGTCCCCCGAACCTTGAAGGGAAGGGCGCGATCACGATTCGCGACCTCGTACGGAACGCTCTGCGTATGCGGCCTGACCGGATCATCGTAGGGGAGTGCCGCGGCGGCGAAGCCCTCGACATGCTCCAAGCGATGAACACGGGTCACGATGGTTCAATGACCACCGGTCACGCGAATACTCCGGCCGATATGCTGCGCCGGCTTGAGACGATGGTGCTCACCTCGGGCATCGATCTTCCGATGAAGGCGATCCGGGAACAGATCGGCTCTGCGGTGCACCTGATTGTGCAGCAGACTCGATTCGCTTGCGGAACCAGAAAGATCACCGCCATCACCGAGGTGCTCGGCCTCGATCAGGATGAAGGGGTGATCATTCTTCAGGACGTATTTCTCTTTAAGCAGGACGGTTACGGTCCGGATGGCAGAATTGACGGACGCTTCCAAGCGACCGGCTATGTGCCGAAATTCTTCCGTAAGCTGCAAGAACGTGGACTGCCGGTGAGTGCGAGTGTGTTCGCTCCGGGTGATATCAAGGAATGAGTATGGACATGAACCCGCTGGAGGTTGTGCTGCCGCTCCTCGTGGCGACCTCAGTTGCATATGCCGCATACATCGGACTGACGGAGTACGAGACGGCGGTCGAAGATCTGCAGAAGGGCGAGCTGAATCGCGGCGACATGAGTCTCGCAGAGCTATCGCTCAGCATGTCTTCGGCGCAGTTTCTCGCGCTCCGAATTCTCGCTTCGTTTGCCGGTTTTATGTTCGGCTTCTTTGCTTTGAACACTATCTTCGCGGTCGCATTCGCCGCTGCGGCGTACTTCGGTCCCGCGATTTACCTCTCCAGCCTGCGCGAGAAACGGGTTCGGAAAGTGGAGGCTCAGCTCGTCGAAGGCCTCGAGCTCCTCGGAAACAGTTTGAAGTCAGGGTTGACGATGCAGCAGGCGGTCGAGCTGCTTGTAAAAGAGTTTCCGCCGCCGCTGAATCAGGAGTTCGCACTCGTGCTCTCGGAAAGCCGGCTCGGCGTGGACTTTACTGACGCGCTGTCGAATATGGCGAACCGGCTAAAGTCGAACATCGTTCAGATTCTCGCTGCCGGCGTGACAGTGACCAAGCGTGTCGGGGGGGATCTTACGGTGATCTTCGCGAACATCGCTCAGACGATCCGTGATCAAGCAAATATCGAAGGGAAGCTGAATGCAGTGACAGCTCAAGGACGTTTCCAGGGTTTGATTCTGGGATTCATGCCTTTTGCTCTCTGCATCATTCTTTACTTTGTCGACCCGGGACACATCGAGGTGCTGTTCGGTTTCACAATCGGACGTTGGGCGTTTGCGTCAGTGGTGATCATGGTCATCCTGGCGCAGCTCTGGATCCGGAAACTCTTGGACATTGACGTATGAGTTCAGAATCACTGATCGAAACCTTCGGGATCATCGCCTCGATCATCATGGGGAGCTTCATTGCGGCCTTGGTCTATCGCGGAGCTGCGGAGAGCATCGCCGCGCATGATGAGTTTGTGCGCGAGAGCGTTCGCTCAGGTCACAAGAAAGGGGGGATACTTCTTGAGATTTTCCTTCCCCTCATTCGTGCACTCGCTGCGCTCTTCGGCGCGCTGCCGCTCGAAAAGAAGCGCGCAAAGCTGAAGATTCGACTGCTGCAGGCCGGAAGTCCGGGGAATTTGGCTCCGGATGAGTTCATGGCGACACGGATTCTGACCTGCATTGGCGGTGCGCTTGTCGGCTTCTTCGTCGATGACACGATCGATATGTTTCCCGTGATCACCGCCGGTATGGCGCTGCTTGGATGGGTGTACCCGGATATCTACATCGGCGGAGCGATTTCGAAGCGGCGCCGGCGGGTCTTCCGGGATATGCCGGACTTTCTTGATACGTTGCGGCTGGCAATCGACGCCGGCCTCGATCTCGGAAGCGCACTCTCGGTCTGTGTCGAGAAGGGACGCCGCGGACCGTTGATGGATGAATTGGAGAAGGTTGAGCGTGATATCCGCCTCGGCCGCACCCGAAAAGAGGGCTTTCGGGCGTTCGCCGATCGGCTGCAGATGACGGAGATCAACGCATTCGTTCTCGCACTGATTCAGGCGGATCAATTGGGAGCGAGCATCGGACCGATTTTGCGCGTTCAGGCGGAGGTTGCTCGGACTCGCCGCTGGCAGGCAGCAGAAGTTGTCGTCAATAAGATGCCGATGAAGATGCTCGGACCCCTTGTCAGTTTGATATTTCCCGCGTCGTTTATCATTTTGTTTACGCCGCTGATTATTCAGTACCTGCAGAGCACGGATTAGACCGATGGATGTCGCACTCATCGTTCTCACCGGAGCCAGTTCCGGTGACAGATTCAACTTCAATCTGACCGAAGATGGAGCCATCATCGGCCGTCTGCCCGAGTGCGACCTCGTTCTCCAGGACACGCTCGTCTCAAGAAAGCACGCGAAGATCTTCGTCAAGAAGACCGAGGTGATGCTTGCGGATCTCGGCAGCTCGCACGGAACGATTCACATGGGCTTTCGTGTTGAGGGTGGCGACGAGAAGGCTCGGAAGCTTTCGCCGGGAGACGAGTTCAAGGTCGGCGGAACGGTGTTTCGCGCCGAGTTCGAGGAGATTATCCCCGAGCCCGAGACCGATGATCTCTCCGACAAGGTGACGCGGAAGAAGCTCAATTCCCGTCAGAAGTTGCTCTACGGTGTCGGCGGTGTCGCGTTGATTGCGGTCCTCGTGCTCTTGCTTCAGGATTCGGACACTGGGATTCCACGGCAGCGGTCGAACGACAAAATCTCTCTGCCTGACAAGTCGGCCTACGGATTTCTGCCCGAAGGGGACAAGGCGCACGCAGACAAGGTGCAGTTTATCGTGCCGACTTCGGACAACATCGTCGAATACGATTTTGTTTCGAACGGCACGACAACACTCTCGCTGGATGGGGCGAAGGTCGAAACTTTGCCGCGGACTGACGGCAGCTGGGATCAGCGAATGCTCCTCGTGCGCGATCCGATCGGAGGACGGGAGCGCGATCTTGTCTTCGACGAAGAATCGATTCGCACGGATGTAAACGGCGAGCTCGTCGGACCGCTCAAGCGGTGGGGAGTGCGAAACGTCCGGTATGCCTCCTTGCCTCCGGATGATCAGGCGAACACAACGGAACTACTCGCCGGTGCCGTCGGACTGATCGAGACAATGGGACGAGCGAATGACTCGTTGTTCCGGCTCTCGCGGGCATTGTCGAAAGCCGGCTTGGCATTGTTGCGCGAGGCGAGCTTGGAGAGCCAGGACGTTCCGATTGAAGCGGAGACTCCGCGCCCCGACCCGGAGCTGATGAAGATCTCTCTGAATATGGTGATCAACGAACGGCAGAACGGGCTTGGAAGCACGAGCGTTGCGAAGCATCTGAAGGTCGTTACCCAGCTGATTGGCTCGTGTGAAGCGGAGCTCTGGAGACGGTTTGGAGTCGAGGCTCGTCAGGCTCTGCAGAAGGCGAAGGCAAAGGAGCACATCGAGGCGCACGACCAGTTGCTCGGCATTCAAACGATGATCGGCGATTCGGACGACATCCGCTACCGAAAGGCCGGCGAGTGGCTCGACGATAAAAAGATCATTCCGCCGCGAGTCAGAAAGGATCCGGGCAAATACAGAAAGAATCTCTATGACTGAAGCGGCAGCGGATAACGGGATGCGGATCTCGATTTTTCATCCGGGCAAGGAACCGGAAGAGCGGGTATTCACAAAGCCGTCGGTGATGATCGGCCGCGCCGCGGGCAATGATATCGTGCTTACGGAAGGGGAGATCTCGCGCTTTCATGCACTGCTCTCGCTGGAGGATGGGCAGGTGTTCGTTCAGGACGCCGGAAGCCGGAATGGAATCATCGTCGATGGTGAGAGGATCACCCGCCATAGCCTTGGCCGCGGCGGATCGGTCCGGCTGGGAGATTATGATCTCTCCGTTTCATTGACTGCGGATTCGGCGGAGCAAGCTTCAGCCGACGTTTCGAGCACGGGTGCGATTCCCGCTTCGGATGCCGAGCCGGCGGAGGCGGTGAAAGTCAAATCGTCTGCGGATATTGAAGCCGCGTCGAACAAGAAATCTCAGGATTTTTACTGGGACGCGTTAAAGAGCTTTCTTCGTCCGGTCTGGAGCTACATCGAGACCGATTCCGTAACCGAAATAATGATCAACGGTCCGGGAGAGATCTTCGTCGAGGAGCGCGGAGTAATGCGGCTTGTGCCGGAAAGCTTCCGTTCCGACGAACTCGCGGCGGCCGTTCTGAATATCGCCCAGTATGTCGGGCGAAGAGTCAGCGAGGAGGAGCCGTATCTCGATGCCCGGTTACCCGATGGAAGCCGGGTTGCAGTGCTGATGCCGCCCTGCTCTCGCAAAGGCACCTCAGTTTCGATCCGGAAGTTCTCGAAGGAGAAGCTCACTCTGGAAAAGCTGATCGATTTCAAGTCGCTCACTCCGCAGATGGTCGAGTATCTGCGAGCGGTGGTGCTGCTGAAGAAGAATATCATCGTTTCGGGCGGAACGAGCTCAGGGAAGACCTCGCTGCTGAACGTTGTTTCCTCGCTCATCCCGGATGACGAGCGGATTTTGACGATTGAAGACTCGGCAGAGCTGCAGCTTCGTCAGAAACATATCGTCCCGATGGAAACTCGCCCCGCGGATAAGAAGGGCCGGGGTCAGATCACGATTCGAGACCTGGTGAAAGCCTCTTTGCGGATGCGTCCCGATCGAATTGTTGTCGGTGAGATCCGGGGCGGTGAAGCGCTCGACTTGCTTCAGGCGATGAACACCGGTCACTCGGGTTCGATGACGACGGTGCACGCAAGCAGCCCGACGCAAGCGCTCTCCCGGCTCGAGACTTTGGCGCTCTTTTCCGGATTGGAGATCCCGGCGCGAGCATTGCGCGAGCAGGTTGTCACCGCTGTTGAGGTGATCGTGCAGGCCGCGCGGCTTCCGGATCATTCCCGAAAGGTCACCTACATCAGCGAGGTGATGCCGCTCACTGCCGACGGCTCCTACGCTACGAACGACATCTTCCGTTTTGAACGGACAGGAATGGAAGGCGGAAAAGTTAAGGGCCAGCATCGACAGGTTTCGAAGACTTCGAACTACGTCGAAGAGATGCAGCTCGCTGGATTGACCGAAGTAGAAAAGATGTTCACACCGCTATGAGTGAAAATACAGAACGTGCAGCAGAGGCGAATGGTGCGGTCGGCAGAGTGATCAAGAATCGCTTTGAGCTGAAGCAGGAGATTGCAAGCCGTGCCTCGTGCAAAGTCTATCTCGCGACGGACCGCGAGCTGAGCCGCGAAGTGGCGGTGAAGATCTTCCTCGATAAACCGGGGACCGGCAATGCTTCCGTGAAGCTCTTCGATGACGAAACGGCCGCGCTTCGCAAAGCCTCTCATCAGGTCTTGGTTCCGATTGTCGATGGCGGGCTCGATAAAGACGAGCTCTTCATGGTGCTCGAGTTTATCCCGGGCCAGAATCTTCGGGATAAGTTGAAGGAAAAAGGAAAGCCTTTCGAAGTTGACGAAGCTGTCGCCCTTATTTCGCGGCTCTGCGAAGCACTGCAAGAGCTGCATGCTGAGCGCCTCGACGGAAAACCGTTGATCCACGGGCATATCGATTCCCGTGCCGTTCTTTTCAAAGGCGATGACCCGCGTCTCGCCGGATACCACCCGGTTGCGATTGATCAGCTGCAGAAGCAGATGACGTCAGTCGCGCGCGTTGCCGCTGATGCAGGATACATCTCACCGGAACAGCTGACCGGAACGGATCAACTCGACGGGCGGACGGATGTTTACGCATTGGGCGTGCTTCTGTTTGAGCTTCTCTGTGCCGAACGGCCCTTTGTCGCGGCGAATCCGCTGCAGGCGGCGATGTTGCGGATGACGGCTAGCCCCCCTGCGCCTTCGAAGAAGAATCCGGCGATCACTCCTTTGCTCGAGGCGAGCATTTTGAAGGCCCTCGCCCGTGATCCGAAGGAACGGTTTCAGTCAGCGCTCGAATTCCGCGATGCACTGCAAGCAAATAAGAAAGGATCGAAGAATCCGTTCTTGGAGGTGGCAGGTGCGGCCGGTGCTCCGGCGGCAGCTGCTGCCACCACTGGCGACCGGATGACGACGGAAACTCTCGCCGTTTCGTTCTCAACTTCCGATATTCAAGCAATGTTGCGCGGCGGCGCCGCTGCAAAAGGTCAGCCGGCGGGCGGCGTCAGCGCCGGAAAGATCGCTCCGGACGATAGCTCCCGCACAATGATGGGTGTCTCCACTCAGTCGATGCTCCGGCCGGCTCTTGTTCGCATGAGCGGGCCGAAACGGGGCGAGCGGATTTTGCTTGAGAAGTCGCAAATGCTGATCGGCAGCGACTCCAGCTGCGACCTCTGCTTCTCGGGAAAAGAGATTTCGGCGCGCCACGCAATTATCGTGGAGAAAGACGGTGGATATGTCATCTGTGCACTCTCCCAACGGGGGGTTGATGTCGGCGATGTGCACCTGAAAGTCGAAGAGGAGAAGAAGCTCGAGAAGGGTGATGTTCTCTCCCTCGGTGACAATGAGCTCCGCTTCCTTGCTCCGGGTGAGGTCTTCACGCTGAAGGATGACGGGGTTTCGCACGTTGCAGCGAAGCCGCGTGGAAAGGGTGCTCGTTATCTGCTGATAGCAGCGCTGTTCCTCGCTGCCGCTGGCCTTGGCGGGATCTACATCTGGAAAGGGAACATCGATACCGCGAAGGAGAACGCCAATCGCCAGGAGGCGACGTTGAGCAAGAAGCGCGACGATGCCGTCCGCAAGCTGCTCGGCGAAGGGGATGAGCTCTTGAAGAAAGGTCAGCTCAGCGAGCCGATCGGAGATAATGCTCTCGAGAAGTTCCAATCGGTTCTCACGCTCGATCCGGATAACGGATACGCGAAGCGGCGTCTCGATGAGATCGCCGATCGGCAACGACAGCTCACGATCGAGGCTGAGCGGCGCCGTCAGATGGCTTCGAAGCTCAACGAGCTTATGGCGCAAGGCGAGCTCTATCTGAGTGAGAATCAGCTTGTCTCTCCTCCGGGACGGAATGCGAAGGAATCGTTCCAAGAGGTGTTGAAGCTCGATCCGACGAATGCGAAAGCGAGGGAGAAGATCTCCCAAATCGACCGGTTGCTCGGCGACATGCTTGGCCGCCTCAAGGGGATGCTCGACAAAGCGAAAGACCTCGTCTCTCGTGGACAGTTTGTGGAGCCCGAAGGCGATAACGCGCTCGAGGTAATTAAGGAGATCCGTAAAGTAGATGCGGATAACCGTGATGCCACCGACCTCGTATACCGCATGGCGGCTCGCAGCCTCCTCAGCGGCGACAAGGCAAAGGAAACCAAGCAGGTCCGCGAGATCCGGAGAAACTACCTGACCGCACAGGCGCTCGGTGTCGATCCGGCCTGCATCGAGGTGAAGATGAAGGGGCTCGACCTAATCGCGAAGTCCGCGGGAACCGTGGTCCTTTCAAACAACAACACGGAATGTCCGAAGAGCGGTCCGGGCTATCTCGACTCCTCGGAGCTGAGCAAACGGATCTCCTCGATGAAGCTTGAGGACGAACTGAAGGGCCGATAGCGGCTAACATCTCGATGGAGGCGCTATTGGGACCGCGGGAGCCCCGCCCGCTTGCCGGTTTGCGAAATCGAACCGTGATCGATCCGTGCTTAGTTCAGGTGCGCATACCTGGCGGGCGAGGACGCCCGCGGTCCCAGTATTGATTTGATTCTAGTGGCAGCGGGATTGCGGCAAAAGTTAGGACAGACGGCGGGCAATGGTGCGCCGCAGGGGATCCGTGCGATCGCGGTGTTGCGGCGGACCCGGTGGTTAGGTCTGCATCTGCATGAGCTGATTGTTGTCGCCGGGGCGATTTGTGCGTATGGGCTGTACGATCTGACGCATCAACAGCCGCGGGCACCGCTTCGGTTGTTCGTCGAACGGGCCCTGTCTCTGGGATCTTACTATCTCATGGCGTTGCCGCTTGCTGCGCTCCTGCTGCGAATGAAACACATCCGGCATTGGCGGAAGGGGCAGCTTGTGCCGCCCCTACAGGAGACGTGGCGAATCTTCCGGCAGTTCTATCTGACGAAGAAGGCGCTCGCGGGTGATGCGCGGGCGCTGTTGACGTGCGTCGCGCTGTTCGTGCTCTTCATTCAGCTGAAGCATCTCGTTCCGTTC
The DNA here is from genome assembly GCA_964401925.1 of uncultured Bdellovibrionales bacterium. Classification (GTDB taxonomy): domain Bacteria; phylum Bdellovibrionota_C; class UBA2361; order SZUA-149; family JADYYL01; genus CAYOAK01. The sequence continues at coordinate 8,306 of CAYOAK010000012.1, forward strand.
ATTCATGAGCGGCTTTACGATGATGTGTTGATTCGTTTGGAGGAAGGGTGGTTTGGCGGCCGCCTTCTCTCCGTTCGAATTGCGGCGGAGATCGATCCGATTTACGCGGAGCTCCTTTCACAAGGGTACTTTCTCTTTTATCCGTACGTAGCGATTTTGGTTTACCTCTTCGTGCTTCAACGGCGCGACCGGCTGCGTGAGGAGTTTCTTACCGGATTTGCCCTGTGCTGGTTGATCGGCGTGCTCGCGGTGTACGTCTTCCCGACTCTTGGGCCGTGCTTTGTCGACAAGCGCTTCCTCACCGAGCTGCCGGAGACGGGCGTCCGAGGGATGCAGCTCTCATTGCTCGCGAACCGGGAGAAGGTGCTCGCAACAGGCCAGGGGATCCACCTCATCTCCGGCTTTCCCAGCTTGCACATCGTCGTCCCTGTTTTCGGAACAATGATCCTCTGGCGTCTCTCTCGTATCGCATCGGTCGCGTCGGGAATTTTCCTTGGTATGACCTGCCTGACAACCCTGTATTTCGGCTGGCACTACCTGGCGGACAACGTCGGTGGAGTTGTGATCGGCCTTTTCATCGCACGCGCGGTCAAAAAGTATTACGGTCAGCATTACATGTATGTCCGAGGCTAAGCCGCGACTGATCTTCTGTGGAGCATCTGCCCTTCCTTCGGTGAGCGGATGGTCGGCGCTTCGCGAGTTATTGCGAGACAACAAGCCGACACTTGTCCTCGTTCCGTCGCAGCAGCTTCGAGCTGAGCTCCTCGAAGAGATCGGCACGCTGCCGGACCTCACATCGACAGTGTGGGTCCAGCGAGAGATCGAAGGGCTGAACACCCTTTCGACTGCGGGCGCCGATGTTCCAAATGCGTTCGAGCGGCAAGCGATCTTTCGCCAGGTGATTGAGGCTGCAGATCGACAGCTTCTTGAGCGGGTGTTTCATGCCGGCAAGGGCAGCGCACCGGCCTTAACAAAGCTCTATGAAGAGCTCTCGTTTCTGAACAGCTCTGCTTCGGAGGTCGCTGCCGCACTTCGAACCGAGCTCCGCGACGAAGCGGATCGTTGGGAGGCGCTCACCGCGCTCACTGAGGATTACGAGCGCAGGCTTTCCGCTTCTGGTTTGAAGGAGCTTCACGACCTTCCGACGGAGACCACACGTGACCGGTTTCAGCGTGTTGTTCTTTTCGGGCTCTGCGAGCTGACGCGGCTTTCGGAGGCGGTGCTGTCCAGTTGGAGAGGCGAAGTCGTCGCGATCGTGTTTGCGAGTGACGGCGGCGGGTTCGACGCTTGGGGCAGAGTGACGAAAGCACCGGATCTCCAAGGGTCTCTACCGGAGCTGATCTTCGTATCGCATCCCAGAGAATATGCGGCCGCCTTTCTTAAGCAGAGCAACCACGGAATGCCTACGACGTGCGCCACATTTCAAGCCGACGAGGCGCGCTACCTGGCGGCGAGTCTCGAACGTGAAGGAGTTCAGGTCTCCTCATCGTACACTCCGCCGCTGAACGCCCAACCATTTGGAGTGTTCCTCCGAAAGCTTGCAACGGCATCCCGTTCAGAGCGGCTCTACGATCTTCTCTCGCTCGTTCGAATCCGTGGCGTCGAACGGTATGCCCAGTCGAAGTTCGGGGAGCTTACCCGGCCGATCATCGGGCTGCTCGATGAGTACCGACAGCAGTATCTTCAGCTTTCCTTCCAGCCGCCTCTCGCGGGGAAGGAGCACCCAGCGGTGAAAGTCATCGAGCTCCTGATCGAGGAGTTCATCAAACCGCTTCAAGCGGCACGCACCATTTCCGGGATGTGCGCGCTACTCTCCCTTTGGCTCGACAAGTTGCAGCTCGATATCCTGCCGGCCGGCCGGGGTTCACTGAAGGACGCTCTCGAAAGCTTTTGTGCCTCTCGCGTTCAAGTAAACGGTCCGCCGATCGACCTGCTCAATACGTTGAGCTCGGCACTGGCGGCTATGTCAGTTGACTGTGCGGCGACAGGTACTGTTCACGTCTGCGGCTTGATCGATGCGGTGTTTGACCGACGCCCGGAGCTGGCCATCATCGGTGCGACTGACAGCAATCTGCCGGGGAAGCCGTCAGGCAGCGGTTTTCTATCGGAAGGTGTTCGCCGTGCTCTTAACTTTCCCCTTCGCACAGACCGAGTGGAGCGCGACCGATACCTTCTAAATCTCCTCTGCTCCTCGCGCAGAGCTCTTGGCGCCTTTGTTCCTCGCAGGACCCTAGCGGACGAGTACGCATTTCCAAGCCCCCTTCTTCTCAAACGCGACGAGCTACCAGAGGAAATACTCCGATTCTATTCGGATGCACCGCGTACGATCGTACGCGGTGGAGCTGAGCCCGCGCTCCGCCTCCCCGTTCAGTATAGAAGCCTCGAGAGGCGGACCTTTGCGATCTCCGAGATCGACAAATACCGGAGAGCCCCATACGAATATTATTTGGAGAAGGTTCTCGGCTTATCGGTGCGAACTGATGAGTGCACAGAGCTCGATCCGCTTCAGTTCGGATCACTCGCACACGAGGTTCTCGAGCGAATGGCGAAAGATCCGATTCGCTCCTCTGTCGACCCGGTGGCCATTCAACAATTCTTCGACCGGACCAGGCAGCGCATTTTCGGCGGGCGGTATGGAAAGAACGTTCCTGCCGCAGTGGAAACACAGCTGATCCATCTGGGAGAACGCTTCGCACAGCTGGCGGAATTTCAAAGCCAATCGAATAAAGATGGCTGGGAGCTCTGGAAGGCGGAGCTGAATCTAGGAGGCCTTACGTTTCCCCTGAACGGGTGCGTCGCAGAGGTGCATGGCCGGGTCGATCGAGTCGACAGGAAGGGAACGGCGTTCCGTGTCTGGGATTACAAGACCTCGGAAGACTTCGCGCCGAAACTGCGTCCTTCAAGAGACGGTGTTGAATGTTGGGCGAGCCTGCAACTGCCGTTGTATGTGCTGCTCCTCCGCTCCTCCGGTGTGCTCCCCGCTGATGCGACGATCGAGGTCGGCTATCTCTCGCTAAGCGCGGGGAAGTTTGATTTTGATTCCATGGTTGTCAATGACGCGATGCTTGAGGAGGCGCACGTCGAGACGAGCGCACTGCTCCAGCGAATCGTGGACGGAGAATTCGCTGTAGGAGAGAGGGAAAACGTCACCTCGGAGCATCGTCTGGCTGCGCTCTACCAGGAAGAATACTGGGAAGAGGAGGAGGTGGCGAATGATGAGTGAGCCACTGACGATCATTCGCGCGAGCGCGGGAAGCGGGAAAACATATCAGCTCGTGAAGCGAATGCTGGAGCTCCTCGTCAGCGGTGCTGCGGGCCCGCAGATCTGCGCAACGACGTTCACACGCAAGGCCGCGTTCGAGATTCAGGAGCGGCTGTTGAAATGGCTCGCAGACGGCGCTCTTGGGAAGCCGCTCCCTGTGTTCGACGAACCCCGCAGTGCCGCGGAGCTTCGGGTTCTGTTGGAGAAGCTCGTCCTGCAAGAGGAAATGCCGAGAATTGGGACGATTGACTCCTTGATCTCCGACATGGGACGGCTCTTTGCCTTCGAGCTTGGCCTTCCGGAGAACTGGCGCATCGCCGAGGAGGGCGAGACAAATAGAATGATTGACCGCGCGGTCATTGAGCTGCTCTCCGCCGGGGAGTCAGGCAAGATTGGAACGCTGGCGAGCCTGATTCGGAACGATCGGTCCATCCGTTCAGTGCACCGCGCGATTCGTAAAGATCTCGCAGACGCCCTCGGGCTCTGGCGTGAAGGGGCAGGGGATGTAGAGGGCCGGCCGGCCGTCTGGGCGTTTGAAAGCCAGACGAAGCGGCCGTCCGATTCCGAGTGGCAGGTTGCGAGCGATGCTTTGAGAGCCGCGCCTGCCGTGCTTATAAAATCGGGTGAACCGGACAAGACCTACGCGAAGGCGAGGCAGGAGATTCTCCGGGCAGTTGGACAGCGCGACCTGCGCGGCTTGTTGGGAAAAGGTCTCTTTCAGTGCGTCGCATGGGGCGACTGCCGTTTCGCGAAGAAGCCGGTCGAGCCGGCCCTTCGCTCGGCGATCGAGATGGTCGTCTCGCTCGTCAGGCGATCCCTGGAGGTAACGCTTTCTTATAAATCGCTCGCATTTCTTGAGTTACTGGCCTGGTTCGATCGCATCTATTTTGACTTTCTTGCGGAAGATGGCGCGGTGTCCTTCGACGATCTCAAGGAACTGCTCCTGACCGGGATGCGCGAGGAATGGCGGGAACTGCTGGCATTTCGACTCGGCGAGCGCTTTGAACATCTGATCTTTGATGAATTCCAGGATACCGCTGTTGCTCAATGGAGATTCTTCGCGCATGCCCCCGGCGAGATCGATGCGCAGCGAGGAAACTCACTCTTCGTCGTCGGAGATCCGAAACAGTCCATCTACGGCTGGCGCGGTGGCGTGAAGGAGCTCTTCATGCAGCTCGCTACAGATGTGGAGAGCTGCGGCGGAAAGGTCAGGTCGTTGACGGAGTCGCGGCGCTCAGCTCAATCAGTGCTCGATAGTGTGAACATACTCTTTGCGAAGCTGCCCGAGCTTTCGGAATTGAAAGGGCGGGAGAGCGCCGTTCACGATTGGCTGCAATTCTTCGATGTGCACCGGACGCATCACACTGAACTGACGGGGCAGGTAGCAGCGAAGTGTGTGAAGAACAGCTTCGAGAGCGAGCTTGTTGCCTCGGTGCTTGAGGTCCAGGAGAAGCATCCGGAGCTCGAAATTGGGATTCTCGTTCGGAGCAACAAACGGCTTCGGTCGATAGCACGCGCATTTGAAAGGCACGTTCCGGAGATTCCGGTAAGTCAGGAAGGAGGCGGAACCCTCCTGACCGAACCCATCGTAAGGGCTGTGTTGTCGATACTGAAAATGATCGATCATCCCGAGGACACGGTGGCGAGATATATTGTCGCCCATTCGATATTCGCCGAGGCATTGAAATACAACGACTGGGAGAATGCGGAGCTCAGTGTTCGGGTGATCGATCGTCTGCGAGCGGGCGTAGAGGAGGATGGGCTCTTTCTCTTCATCGAGAAGCTTTTGAGAAGCGTTCGCGGCAGATTGAGCGCCGATCAAATCGCAGCCTCGGATGTTCTCCTTGAATTAGCTCTGCAGCACGAAGCGCGCATCGCACCGCGAGTGGCGGAGCTTGCTTCGGTGGCCGCGCGCGCGAAGTTTCAAAGAAGCTCGGGATCGCCGATACGGTTGCTTACGGCGCACCAAGCAAAGGGACTGGAGTTCGACGTTGTCTTCTTAGCGGAGTGTGAATTTAAAATGGGAGGGCGCCCTCCTTCTTACATGGTACAGCGTGGAGATCCTCGGGAGCCGCCGGAACGGATCCGGCGGTATGAAAAAGAGGAACTGTGTTCGCTGTTTCCTGATCTTAAGGAGATGTACGACCTCACTCGGAATCGGCATCTTAGCGAGGATCTTTCTATTCTCTACGTGATGATGACTCGGGCGAAGCGTGGGTTGTTTCTCATGATGGAGGGCGGGAAGCGGCTGCAGAAACCGACCTATCAGAAGTTGTTCGTCGAGGGCTTCGGCCTTAAGGAAACCGACGAATGGCAACAGATCTCCGGGAACGCCGGGCTCTACCTGTGAAGCTCGAGCCGGGAGCGATAGTTATCTGGACCTTCGTCGCCGTTGCCGGCGTTCTCAGCGCGCATCAGTTAATCGATCCGGACCTCGGTTGGAATTTAGCCAGCGGCCGCTGGATTGCGCTGCACGGCAGATTACCTCTCGAGGATCCGTTCGCGATCGATTCAGCACCCTGGGTCGATTATTGCTGGCTGCCCCAAGTGCTGTTCTACGGAGTCTACGCCTTATTCGGTTTTCAAGGTCTCCTGAGCCTGCAAACCGCTCTCTGCTGTCTCTCGGCGGTCCTTGGCCTGGCATTGATTGGAGTAACTGGGCGGCGGCGATCGGAGATTGTTTACGCCGGAGCGCTGTTGCTCTTTATCGTTCCGATCTTTCATCTCAGGCCACAACTATTGTCGCTTATTCTCTTTCAGTGGTTTTTGCTCTGGAGAAGAAGGGTGGGACGGAGCAATGCTGAGCTTGCGCTGATCCTGCTCCTTTGGGTGAACACACATGTATATTGGATCTTCGGTCCGCTAATCGTCCTCTGGGATAGGCGGAACAAACGCGAGGTGTTGCTTGCCGGTATCTCGTGCCTGTTGTCTCCCTACGGTGTTCTGAACCTGCTTCCGGTCTACCAGTATGCCTTCGAACATTCGCACACGAAGGGAATGGTGCGGGAGTTTCAATCGGTCGCGCAGGTAGGGGGCTACTTGCTGCCCGTGTGTGTCGCACTGTTCTGTTGGCAGCTCTACCGGCGGCGGGACCGTGAGGTCGTGCTGAATGGCGGATTCTTCGCGCTCAGCTTTTTCCAGATGAAGTTCGCCCCGCTGTTTGGTGTGAAGTCTCTCGCCGGAGAGGTCGGCCGAACCAACGCCTCACTGGTTGCACTGCACGGCATGCTCGCTACCGCTATCTGCGCTCTCGGAGTGCTCGTCTTCGTTCCATCGCCTGTTCGCGATGCGGAGGCGGATCTGCTCGATATCGGTGAAAAGCTAAGCGCCGAACATGGCGTCATTGGAAACACCTTTGATGACGGAGGATGGCTCGAGCTGGGTCTGAGCCTCCCGAAGTCTGATGGCTCGCCGACGATGCGGCCGGTTATCGACGGCCGGACCCTCGTCATGGGTAAGGACCGGCTCGTGAAGTTTCACCAGGTGATGAAAGGCGAGTTTTCGTACTGCCGCTTCATCCGCGAATGGGGCGCTCAGTATGTCGTCACGAAGAATGCGCTTAGGACCCTCGAGCGGTTGACGCATGAGGGATGCAGTTACTCCGAGCCTCTGTACTCCGGCGCTGTCTACGAGCTGCGAAGGCTCGAGGGGCTTCAAGGAGCTCAGCCAAAAGCGGCCAATTAATTATATCGCGTATAATTAATCAGATTGTGGATTACCTCAGAACTCATTGAAAGCCCCGAAGAATTAATTATACGCGATATAATTAGTTACGCGGGCGGCCGAACGGGGCGGCGTCGCCGCTTAGTCGTCGCTGGTAAGTACTCCAAGGAGCGGGTTTCCGCCTTGGGGCTGGTCGATGATGTTGTAGGTGTAGTTCTTCCGCTCGGAGATGCCGATCGGCCCGCTGTCGAGGACGATGGTCTTGCTTCCGCGTTGAGTGAGGATGATCTGCACTGCCCCCTGCGGGATGTTGAAATACTTCGAGATCGTTTTGTAGGTGAGGGAGTCCGTTACCGGTATGGCGGCGCTCAACGAAGTATCGGGTTCTATGATGTAGACATCATAAGTATCCTTCTGAGCGGAGACGTGCGCGAAGCGGATACGGAACTCATCTTCCGCCGGGCCGTCATCGGCGAGATCCCGGCGGACGAGGAGCTGGGCATCGCTGAGCGGTCCGACGACATAGATCCGGTAGCTCTGCTCCGAATTGAAAGATTGGTTCTGATCGATGACCGAAGCGAGCAAGCCGTTGACGTCTACACGCAGCCGGCGGGTTCCTTCGTCAACGCTGAATTCCCGACTTTCACCGCCGTAGCTCAAAAGATCGATCTCGGTTTGGTTGTCGACGCTGACGGAGATTGACGCGGCGTTGGGGAGCGCGTGAAAAAACCGTACCCGGGCCGTATTGAAGCTGGAGCCCCCGCTTCCGCAGCCGTAGGCGAGTACGGCGGCAAAGGGGAGGAGAAGGAATAGGTGCGTGCGTTTCATATCGGCTCTCGAAATCTGCCGGGACGATATCGGAGGGCAAGCGCGGTTGTCGACACAGAATCTGGCGCCGAAACCGCTTGCGTGCGCTACTTGGCCTTCAAGAGGTCGCGAATCTCGACGAGAAGCTGCTCCTGCCTCGGTGGGGCGGGGGGCTCGGCCGAAGGCTTTGAGACAAAGCGGTTTATTTGGCGGATCAGGATAAACATTGCGAAGGCGACAATGAGAAAATCGATGATCGAGTTCAAAAAGAGCCCGTAGTTGATAGTCGGTGCGCCGGCGGCCTTCGCGGCCTCAAGCGTTGGGTAGGCTTTCCCCGAGAGGTCGATAAAGAGGTTCGCGAAGTTGACCTTGCCGAGGACCAGCCCGATGAGCGGCATCAACAGGTCGTTCGTCAGCGATGTAACGATCTTTCCGAAGGCGGCTCCAACGATAACGCCGACTGCAAGGTCGAGGACATTGCCCCGCATCGCGAATTGTTTGAAATCTTTCAGCATGGTGAATCTCAGGTGGGGTGAAGCTCAGGTGGATTCCGATACCGGTATAAAATCAATCCGGTCTCCGGATTGGACGCCCAGCCGCTTTATCACGCCGGCTGGAAGCTCAACAACCGATGCGGCCAGGTGAACCTTGGGGGAGAACCTCCACGGTTTAAGCCCTTCTATGCAGAGGAGCACCTCATTCTGCGCGGAGACAAACAGCAGATCGAGCGGAAATTTCATCCCAAACATGTGCACCTGCTTCGTTCCCGGCAGGATCAGCCCCCCGCCCGAATCGAGGCCGCTTCGACCAAGGAGCCCCACGGCGCGACGTACGAATCCCTCCGCCCGCTGAATGCGGTCACCTAGAACAGCGCCGTTTCGGCGGATAGAAGCGCGGTAGAACATCGGAGGCGAACGGTGACTCGGGAACTCTGTTTAGACAGAATCCCGGCCGGAGTCCAATCGATTAATATAACGGTCGCGGGGAGTTAGGTGCGCCCGGCGTTCCTGAGCGAAAAACAGCCAAATTCCTACTAAAACGCACAGCTTTAACCAGTTACCCATAACAGCTCTGCTTGCTGGATCTTCATCCCGGGAATCCCTGGGAAGAAGGATCCGGCACGGTTTTTTAGGAGGATTCAATGGGAGCTAAGGCGATCTCTGTCGCACGGCGCGAAGGGAACAGATCCGGAGCTGAGGCGAAACGCCAACAGCCGCAATCGGCACATAAGAAGGCCGATCAAAAGATTCATCAAAAGAAAGCTGAGCAGAAAGCGCGCGCTAAGGCGCTCGCACTCAAGAAAGTCTCACTCGAAGCAGCCGAGGTAAAGCGGAAGAAGGCCGCCGCACCGCTCGACGAAAAGGCGATTCTCGCCGAACGGCACGCCCTCATAGTCGATAACTACGAGTCCGGTAAACGGCTCGCGTGGAGTTTCCTCAACCGCTGGAGAGTGCGCATTGAAGAGGATGAGGTCACGAGCATCACCGGTGCCGCCCTCTGTGAAGCTGCGCAACGATTTAAGAAGGAACTCGGGGTTAATTTCCGCACCTTCCTGTTCTATTACCTCCGCGGGATGCTCTTGAAGGAGATCACGCGCCGGGTACAGGATCAGAAGTTCCGGGCACCGATGATTCAGAGCTTCCAGGAAGCGAACGACGATGCACGCGGTGTATCACTCGAGAACTTCGTCGCTCCGCATGCCCAGGTGCATGAGGAATTCCGCAATCCGGAGGAGATTCTCGAGCGAAAGGAAACCCTCAAGCTCTGCCGCGAGGCAACTCAAGGCCTCGATGTTCTTGAGCAGAAGGTGCTCGAGCGCTTCTTTGCCGAGGATGAGTCGGTGGTCGATATTGCGAAATCACTCGGCTACTGCCGGTGCCATATCTCCCGCGTCAAGAGCAAGGCCCTCTCGACTCTGTCGGAGAAGCTCGAAGTGCTCAATCCCGAGGCGAGTGACGATGAGCTGCTGAGCTCACAGCCCCTCAACCGGAAGCGCAACTACCGCGGGGTCCGGGGTCGAAGGAAAACCGGCGAACCGATGGCGGCGTAGAGCTCAGACCTTGATAAATCTCCCTCGCCCGGTAGGCTGCCGGTGTGGATGTCAAATTCGATGGCACAGATACGTTGGGTGAGCCGGGCACTTCTCCGGGGAGAGGCCCCGAGGCCGGGTGGGAGAGCGTTGGTAAGCAGGTGCCAAACTGGCTCACCGCGCTTCGCTTCGCTCTCGTTCCAGTATTCGTAATTCTCATGGCGCAGAGCGGAGGGACGCGAAGCGTCTCCGCGACTCTCGTTTTCCTGCTCGCAGCGGCGACAGATTGGCTGGACGGATATATCGCCCGACTTTTCCGCGCCGAATCCATCCTCGGCACTGTTCTCGATCCGCTGGCTGATAAAATCCTCGTAATGGCGGCCCTCGTGATGCTTGCGGCACTTCCGGATCCCAGCGGAATTCCGGCATGGATGGCGGTCATCATGCTCAGCCGGGAGATGATCATCACGGGCCTGCGTTCCCTCGCGGCCTTACAGCAAACCGTGGTCCCCGCGAGCCGGCTCGCAAAACATAAAACAGTCTGGACTTTTCTCGCCATCGTGCTGCTTCTGCTCGGAGAGCCGGTCGAGTCTCCAATCACATTTCATTCCATGGGAATGGGTGCGCTCTGGATCGCTCTCGCGCTGACTGTTATTTCTGGTTTCCAATACGCCGTGGCTTTGCGGAAGTTTTATCGATAGCCGGAAGGTAGTTCTCGTGACGCAGAAGATTCCTGAAAAAACTCAGCGGGAGATGATCGCAGACAGCTTGCGGGAGGCGATCATCTCGGCAGAGATCCGGGCGGGTGAGCGGCTCCAAGAGGTCGAACTCGCCGAGCGCTTCAACTCGAGCCGCACTCCTGTCCGGGAAGCGCTGCGGCAGCTTGAGTCGGAAGGCTTCATCACCATCCGCCCTCGGCGCGGTGCAACAGTTGCGGCGATCACTTCGAAGGACATCGAAGAGTTTTACGAACTGAAGAGTGTTCTCGAAGGATTTGCCGCACGGCAGGCTGTGACGCGAATCACCGACGATGAAGTGCGGCGAATGAGCCGCCTGAACGATAAGCTCGAGAACCTGCGGCAGAAAGGGGACATCCCCGCGATGGTCGAAGTTCACAACCGCTTTCACGAGGTATTCGTGCAAGCCTGCGGGAACGAGCGGCTCGGAAATCTCTTAAAGAATCTCGTCAATCAGTATCAACGCTTCCGCATCTCTCTCAGTCACACCGATGCGATCGTAGAGAGCATCGAGATGCACCGGCAGATCGTCGAAGCATTCCGTTCGAGAGATGCGGAACTCGCAGAAGAGCTGGTGCGGAGAAATTCACTTGAGGGATCGAAGGCGTTGCTCGCACGGTTGCCGCTCTCCTCCAGCCCCGAAAATTCGAGTGGAGATAATGATTCCGCCCAGATCGGCGCACCGAACTGCACACCGATCGGGGCACGCCTCTCGGCAGAAGCCTAAGCGGGTTTTCGCGCCTTGCTCCGGGCGGGGTCTTCGATTACTCTAACCAGCTTGAAGTAGCTCCAGCCCCACATGCGCCTCACCCGACTCGAGATCTTCGGCTTTAAATCCTTTGTTGACCGTTTTGTCCTGAACTTCGATCGAAACTTGGTCGGAGTCGTCGGGCCGAACGGGTGCGGAAAATCGAATATCGTCGACTCTCTGCGCTGGGTACTCGGTGAGACGCATGCGAAGCAGCTTCGCGGCGGGGTGCTCGAAGATCTGATTTTCAACGGCTCCGATTCGCGCCGGCCCCTCGGAATGGCCGAGGTCTCCATTACAGTGCGTCCTCATGAAGGCTGGGCCCCGGCGACGGTGCTCCGTCTGCAGGAGCTCGCAAAGAGCGACTCCGGTGCTCTGGATAGCGATCCCCAGACCAACGCAGAGGCGACGACGGAAGGAGATGCGGAGCTCGCAGCCGAGCTTCCTGGACCCAGCGAGTTCGAGGGGGCCAATGGCCGTGCGACTACGGCCACGACCCTCCTTCAGCTCCCGGGGCTCTTCGATGCCAGTGAAGTTCAGCTCACGCGCCGGCTCTACCGGAGCGGTGAGAGCGAGTATTTCATCAACCGCGTGCCGTGCCGTCTGCGGGACATGATCGAGTTCTATCGTCTGATCGGACTTGGCTCACGCGGGCTGAGCATCGTCCAGCAGGGGCAGGTCGGAGATATCATTTCGCGTAAGCCGGAAGAGCTGCGTGAGCTTCTGGAAGAGGCGGCTGGAATCTCAGGATTTCGGGCGCGAATCGCCACCGCTGAACGAAAAGTCGAAAAGACGATCGAGAATCTCTCTCGATTGAAAGATCTCACGAACGAGATCGAAAAGCAGGTGCGCACGCTGAGCCGGCAGGCAAAGCGCGCAAAGGAGCGGGGCATTCTTCGCGAAGAGTTGCGTCATCAAGAGGTCAGCCTCTATCAGCTGCGCGGTGCCTTAATTCTCAGGCGTGAAGAGCTTGAGACCACCGAGCTCTCAGCGAAAGAGAATGAGCTGCACCAACTGCAGTCCACACTCGAGGATCTGGCGGCCGAGCTTCGCGATGCGACCGGCGACGCTGAGAGTTTCGAAACGAGTCTGCGCGAACTTCGTGAGAAGCGTGAAGGTCTCCTCACCGAAGTGCGCAAGCGGCAGCAACGCGAACAAGAGCTTCGCCTCTCGCTCTCCCGCCTCGAATCCCGCCTCAAGGGAAACCGCTTTCAGCTGCAGGAGACCTCGGACTGGGGCACGCGAATTGATTCTGAGCTTGCGGGTTTCCGGGAGAAGCTGCGTGCCGAAGAAGATCGGCTCAGCGAGAGCGAGGGACGCAGAAAGGGGATCGAGGATCTGCTCGCCCAGCTTGTTCAACGTGCGGGAAGTGAACTGTCGGACGAGCGCAATCAGATCCGCGCAGCTATCGAGAACTGCCGGACAAAGCTCGCCGAGCTTCCGAACCTGCGCGAGGCGCAGCAAAAATTTGATGTCGACCTCCGGACCTTCGGCTCCGAGGAGCGGCAGCTGCTCCAACGAATCTCCGCGAAGCGCTCAGAGCTCGCTTCTTGTGCCGGACAGCGGTCGGCGGTCGAAGAGCAGCTGAGCGATCTCTCTCGCAGCGTCGAGGAGGGGATTCTCGGAACAGGAGAGGGTGGCAGGGAGGAGGCCGGTGAGGTGCTGCTCCGTGGACTTCGGACCCCCGATGGTTTGGAGAGTGCGGTTGCTGCGATTCTCGGCGAAAAGGGACGATATCTCGTTACCGACCGGGGAGAGGAGCTGCTTGAACGGTTCGACTCGGGTGCGAAGTCGCGCCGGGCATTAGGCGTCATCTCAGCCTCTGGACCGAAGGCCGCCGAGGGATCACCCCGCGAAGATGCACTTCTTCTCAAACAGCTTCAGATTGAGCCTTGGGCCGAAGCAGCGGCAAACGCTGTTCTGCAGAACGTCTACTTCACCGAGACACTCGAGGAAGCGCGCGCATTACGTGTGGAGCTCGGTGCGTCAGCGACCGTCGTCACACGCGGCGGAGTTGTTCTCGCTCCCTGGGGATGGTTCACCTCGGGCGAAACCGGGATTCAGAGCTTCCGTCTCACCCGGCTGCTCGAGGAGCAACGGCAGCTCGGCGCTCGGCTGGAAGCCGAAGCGACAGCACTCGACGCCGAGCATCACACCCACCGGGCGCGGATTGAAGAGGCGGAGCGAAGCCGCGGTGAGATCCACCGCCGGATCGCCGAGCTGGATCAGATTAGCCATGAGCTGCGGGGCCTCGAATCCCAAGAGCGGAAGGCCGAAGCGGATGAGCGCGAAGCGCGCCTTCGTGAGGAGCGCCGGATGCAGGACGATCTGCGCCAAGCATCTATCGCGCTCTCGTCAGTTGAAAGTGCCGTCCGTCACCTGCGTGAAGGGATTGCTCACCGCGAGAGTGAGATCAGCCGGGCAAGTCAGAAGTCCGAGGCGATATCCCACGAATGGCACACGCTTTGTGCTGAATACGAAACTCTCCGTGGATCTCTCCGGGAGGAGAGCGGTGCTGAGCTTCCCGAAGCCGCAGAGCAGTTCCTCACGGCTCCCAATATCGAGTTCCACCTCCATGCCGACTCCGCTGCAGAATCCGAGCTCCTGAGCCTCGAAGGTCTGCTCGGTGAACGCGACGCCGAGCTTCGAAAGAAGCGAAAAGCGCTGCAGGAGAAATCCGAGCAAAAAGAGCGGGCCGCGAGCGATCTCTCCGCACGAAGCATGGAGATTCAGGATCTCCGGTTGAAGGGCGAGCGCTATCGAGTTGAGCGCGATCTGCTGAAGGAAGAGGTCCTGCAAAAGTTCGGACCGGACTTCGAATTCGCATTGCAGGAAGAGGCCGAAGATCTCGAGATCGGGGCGCTTGAGCATCGTTACGAGCAGGTTAGTGAGAAGGTCCGCCAGATCAGAAACCGTCTTGAGGAGGACGGCGAGATCGATCCGGCTGTGATCGAAGAGCACGAGCGGGAACGCATCCGCCTCGCTACGCTCCGCACACAGATCGAAGACCTCGAAGGCGCTCAGAAGACTCTCGAGCGCACGATTCGCCATCTCCGTGAGCTCTCAAGGCAGCGCTTCCTCGAAACCTTCGAGGATGTGAGCGCGCGATTCGCTATTTTGGTTCCGCGCCTGTTTGGCGGCGGTTCCGGCCAGATGATTCTCTCGAATGCCGACGATCCGCTCACGACCGGCGTCGTCGTAACAGTCCGGCCTCCGGGGAAAAAGCTGCGGCTGCTGGAGCTGCTCTCAGGGGGTGAGAAGGCCCTTTCGGCTACGGCTATCCTCCTCGCTATGTTCCTTCACCGGCCGAGCCCGATCTGCGTTCTCGACGAGGTTGATGCTCCGCTCGATGATGCTAATCTCGATCGGTTCCTGAACCTGATCCGGGAGATCTCCGAAACGACGCAGATGCTGATCATCACGCACAACAAGATGACGATGCTCGCGTCTGATCGCCTGATCGGTATCACGATGCAGGAAGCAGGGATCTCGAAGGCGCTTTCCGTGACCTTCGATGAGGCGATCGAAGAGCTGGAGCGCGTAGCGGCAAATGGTTGAGACCCTCTGGGGGGTAGTAGTCGAGCACGGAAACGAGCTCGCATTCCTCTTTACTTCACTATCAGCGTTCCTCTTACTCGGTGACCTGCGGCGTCCGAAGCCGTTTGTTGCCCCTGAGAGAGTATCTGAGAAATTGCCGGAGAAAGCGGCGAAGCCGCCTTCGAAAGCTCCCGTTGCTTTGAGGCCGGTCGCGGTGGTTCGGCCACCGGACCATAAAGGGGAGCTAAAGCCCGGGGCGAAGGACGACCCGAAGCTTGAGCCGAAAGTCGCACCCGATCTTCCGATCCCGGAGCCCGCTCCCGAACCGGCGATCGCCGCGGTGCCGGCCAAGCAGCAGCGCCTCACTCAAACGACCGATCGCCTTTTCGGAAAGCTCCGCAACCTCCTGCGTGGCGGTTCCGCCGAGCGAGAGGAACTTTTCCGTGCGCTGGAAGAGAGTCTGATCACAGGGGACGTAGGCGTCATAACAACCGAAGCGCTGCTATCGACGCTCCGGAAGGAGATCCCCTCCGGCACAGTTTCAAAGACCACTCTCGAAGAAGCGCTGCGGCAGCGCATGGCTACGATCTTCGATGAAAAAGACGGAAAGCCGCTGCAGAAGCGCGATGGGCTTTCGGTCGTTGCTCTCGTCGGCGTGAATGGAGTCGGGAAAACGACTACTGCGGGGAAGCTCGCCCGGAAGCTCTCGGATCAGGGTTCGAAAGTTCTTCTCGCCGCTTGCGATACGTTCCGCGCCGCAGCTGTCGAACAGTTGAAACTTTGGGGAGAACGCTCCGGAATAGAAGTGATCTCCGGTGCCGAAGGTGCGAAGCCTTCGACTGTGGCCTTTGCGGCGCTCCAAAGAGCAGTAGCAACCGGCGCTGATTTTCTGCTCATCGATACCGCGGGGCGGCTCCATACAAAAAGTAATCTTATGCAGGAGCTCGATGCAGTTCTGAAGTTGATCGGACGCGAGCTTCCCGGTGCTCCGCACGAGACGATACTGGTTGTCGATGCGACTTCCGGGCAGAACGCGCTCGAACAGGCGCGTGTCTTTCATGGCGTGGCTCCTTTGTCGGGGCTGGTCGTTACAAAACTCGACGGAACACCGCGCGGCGGAATGCTGTTTGCCATCCGGCGTGAGTTGGGAATACCTGTGCGCTACATCGGCCTCGGCGAGCAAGCTGAGGATCTGAAAGCGTTCGATTCGTCGGAGTTTCTCACCGAGCTTTTCGGGGAGACCACCTCGAATGAGAATGTTGAGTTGCCCGAACCGGCTGCACGGATCCAGCGGCGCAGGCGCGCCGAGTAAGAGCGGGCGGAAATGAGAACAAAGGTGTGCGCTCGCAACCTTTAGGTTCGTCTGGATGCGGTGATGGCGTATTCGCAGCAGCTGCCTTCAAATTACCTTTAGTTTACGGCGACGAGCAGCCAGCGTGTGAGCCCCTCGTCTTTCATCTGCTGAAACTCCGGCTTCAGAGTTAGACGTGCGAAGCCGGCAGCTTCTACATCGTCTACAACCAGGACCGGATCGAGCTGATGGATCTGAACCTGTTCCGATCGCGGTAACGTCCGGCCGGAAATGGAGATCCGCTCAGTGATTACGAGCCGGGCACCCGGTTTCATGTACCGCCGGATCCTCCGGAGCATCTCGACCGGTCGATCGAAGTCGTGAAACGCGTCTGCGATTAGCACGGCATCGACACTCTCGGGGAGCTGCGGATCGGTCGGGCTTCCGTTGACGTAAGTTACTCGCTCAAAGATTTTTGGCTCTGAGGCCAACTCCTTAGAGAGCAGGTCTCTATGGCGGTTAAGGATGTTCGCATCGACATCCTCGACGTACAGCCGGCCCGAAGGGGCGATCCTGCGGGCCATGACCAAGGCATGCTTGATCACGTCCGAAGAGCCGATATCGGCGCCGACCTGCCCGGGCCGGAGCGCGAGTGCATCGGCGAGTCCCTCCGTGGTTGAGTCGATCCCCCGGCTTGCCGGGCGATGACAAGCCGTTAACGTCAGGATGAAGACGCAAAGCAGACGGAGCATCGAAACCTCCTAGGAAAAGTTCAAAAAAACCAAGCGCACTACCCGATTCCGGAGTTACCACGGAATCCGCGCCGGGCCCTCACGAAAAATCCACAATGATTCCTGATTCTTATTGAAAAGCAGGGGATCCATTCGATTCCGAAGAAAAGGGCGATCAAATTGAACAGATCCCACCGCGAGGCGGATAACTTCTGTCTCTGAAGATCTCTATCGGGCTGGCAGCATTTTGAAATTCCCGCTGCCTCCTTCACGGGTGGAAGCTCACTTCTACAGCCACGCAGATCGTATTTCCCTGCCTCCAAAGACTAACGCTCCCTGCTGTTCGACTCTCATCCGCCGAGCGTTCTGAAATCGATCCCCGCGGCTGTGGTTAGAGGAAGTGAAGGTTCTCAGAGAGCAATCTCTGAACCAAAATTGAAAGACACAGCCGTGTACCAAAATGTTGTTGAAAAACAAATCGATGTTCGTGCTCTATGCAGCTCTCTCTGCCCCGGTGTGGGCAACGGAGAGTGGCTCGGTGAAGTTCGCCGAGCTGTTGGCAAGAGCAACTGGCAAAGTGTTCGAACCCGCGGTCACTGAACCGCAAGTACGTGTTGCTGCTGCTGGAGGAGAACGTAGGGAGGTGACCGCCGTCGATCGGCCTCCCGTGAGGGAGAACCCGCTCAAGGCCCCGCCCGCGACGGACGCGTCGTTCGTTGCGACGCGGAAGGCGGACCGCTGCATCGCCAAGGGCGAAGAGCGGATTATCCTGGAATTCGAGATGCCTCGGCTGCTGACAAAGCTGCCGATCCGCGAGGCGATCGAGAAAGGACTGGTCAAGCCCACTCAGGCGATTGACGTGTCGGCGTTCGACGTCGATGTCGCCTTCGGCGAGTACAATCGGGCAGTGCTGAACGGAAAACCGATCGGCTACCTTAACGGCGGAAATGACCGCTGGAGCGTTACCCGGTTCGTGGTGAACACCACGGACCTGAACTGGCCGACCTACACGGGCTCGACCCCCATTCCGGCAATCAACACGCTGGAAATCGAGGTCGACGTGCAGAGCAAGGAACCGACGTGGTGCACAGCCGTCGACTGGATTCAACTCCGGGTCGTCGGCTGGTATCCGGTCGTGCTCGCGCACGGTCGCGCGGCGTCTCCTAAGACCTGGACGGACTTTCGGGTTCTCCAGACCCTGGAAGAGGCCGGGTTCCCCGTCGAAGCGCCGCAGTTGCCGAAGGGCAGGCGTGCGTTCCTTCAGGCCCTTGGCCTCGAGAGCACCATCCGGCGGATCACCACCGCCTATGGCGTCAAGCACGTGCACTTGATCGCGCACTCGTTCGGCGGGCGCACGATTCGCGCACTCTTTACCGGTTTGGCTGGTCAGCTCGAATTGCGGACGAGTGGCACGATTGCCGGCGTCGGCATCCTTTCGGCGTCGTGCATTTCCTGTCCACACTACGGCAGTGTGGTGAGTTCGAGCGTCCTCACGTTCAGTGATCCGTGGGCGGTCTCGGATGACCGCACAATCATCCCGATTCTCGGACGGCTGGCGAGCCCGGTCGAAGCCGACCGAGAGCTCGATGTCGAGTTCTCGCAGCGCGCGGTCGAGCGCGAGGGCCCACTCATGCCGACAGGCATGAATGCCCAGAAGGAAACTTCCATCTACTACGTGGCCATGGGCGGTGACGCTAATCGCGACGGCTCGCAAAACGCCGACGGCGGAACCATCGATCGCAACGAGGCGTACGGCCTCATGCACGGCTGGTATCCGGTCGCCACGTCTGCGACGGCCATCTATCAGATGGTCGAGTCGGTCCATTCGTTCCGACTCGAGCGCCGAACCGCCTACGTCGAAGGCCACCCGGTGGCCGACTTCGAAGTCGTTGTGCGGGAGGTCCGGTACGACGTCCGGCAACGGAACGACGTGCTGGTCACGGAGGCCAGCGCGCGCTGGCCGATTCCGCATCAGTGGTTTCCGCGAAATGGCGTTAACCACGCCAGTATCGTCGACACGGAAGCCCTAAACACGATTCTGCGGGCGATCGCGCCCGCCAACGATCAGATGAATAACTGGGAGGTAGGGAAATGAAGGCGCTCGCATTTGCTAGCTGCTTGTTCATGCTCGTCGGCTGCGGCATTTCGACGCCGCAGAACGCCCCATCATCGAAGGAGGGGAGCGCTCCGGTCGCTTACCGGGTTCCGAGCCGTTGGACGTTCAGTGGAGAACCGAAGATCGTTCACGCCGTTCGCCTGATCGAGGTGGACGGTAAGATCGGCGTCATAGCACTCGACGCGTCCGAAGGGGAAAGCGATCAGCGTTACCTGTTCGACTCCAAGGCGAAGAGCCTCGTCCCGCTTTCGGGCAGAAACGTTGCTCGAGCCAAGGAGTTCGCGCCTCCCGCTAGCACGGCGTACGTGCTTGAGGCGGAAGGCGCCCAGTTTTCGCTTTCGGCAACCGGCACGAAAGATCCGTCGAGGATCGAAACGGCCGCCGGCTCTACGGACGAGCCCGAATTCGGGCGCCTCACTCTGCATTACTCGCGGGACGGCAAGGTTGCCGCCACCGGCGAGTTTGGCTTCAGCAACGTCACGCCCAGCCTGTTGTTTGGCTCGGCGCGACTCTACAAGGTAGGCGATGTGATCGTCTGCTTGTTGCCGCTCGATGTAGCTGGCAACCACCTGGTGCTCTTCGAGTATCCAAAAGGAGAACGGCAATGACGAAGACGGTCGTGATGTTGTTGATGCTGGCGGCGGCGTTACCCGCCCAGTTGCGGGTGCGTCCGGTTCCTGCGCAGTCAGAGGCCTCGCGGGTCGCGCCTGGGCAGTTCGCGACTCAGGCTTTCTGGGTGGATGCGACGGCGCAGTTTTGCGTCGCGTCAACCTCGGAGGTCGAGGTGTCGGTTCTCGGACCCGACGGCCGATCGACTCCGGCGTTTCCGAGTGGCGAAGGGCCGACTGTCTGCCCCGAGGCGGAAGCGCCGACGCGATCCTACCTGCTGGCCCCGGAGGCTGCGGCCTACGGTGAGCACAAGGTCGCGATCACGAATCGCTCCGGTGAAGAGGCTGTGGTCGTCACGGTCCTCGTCTGCCCCCAGTGCAAGACTGCGATGGGGGTTGCGATGACCAAGGCGTCATATGGCCCTGGCGAAGTGCTGTTGCTCGTTGGGATGCTCACCGATGGCATTATCCAGGGCAACGTCGACCTGACTGTCGCAAACCGCGATGACACCTCCGGCAACCGCATCCGCCTCACGGCGTCCCCGACAGATGGCGTCTTCGGTGCGAGGCTCGGTGCTCTCCCGCCGGGTGAGTACGTGGTGGTGGCGGTGGCCAGGGGTACTGTTCCCGGGCCGTTCCGCCGTCAAGCATCGGCAATCTTCACGGTCAATCCGTGAGATAGCTGAGTGAGAATAAGGGTGCTGGATCGCCAGCACCCCTCACTCTGCCGCAGGTTTTTCGTATGTTCTCGATTTCCTCGGCCACGCTGCTCACTAACGATTCACTTCTTCGACCGCACGGACCTGAAGCAATCCGGATGAATCACCGTTGCTTGCCATGACCGTTGTCCTGCGCGCGGGCAAGTTGAACCAATTGATAAAACTTCGAGCCGCGATGAGGTGCCCTGTACCATTCGGGTGGACGGAGTCCTCGGCGGTCAGCTGAAGCTTTCGATACGGCGCTTTAGAGAAGGGCTCCAGAAGGTCGAGCACTTCGAATCCGCGCTGCTCTGCCTCCGCTCGAAGCCACTGGTGGATCTCGCCGAAGGGGTATTCCGAGAACCGGGTAAGGATGGGCCATACGACAATCCGGACGTCGAAGTCGCCGGATCGTTGCAGCTGCTTCATCCGATCGAACGAGGTGGTGACACGCGCGCGGTTGTTCGGTGTGCGCCACAGGGTCAAATAGTATTGATCGGCGGCGGTTCCTTTCATCCTTCCGATCAGGTTCTCCACACGCTCTTTAGCGAAGTAGATTAGTGCGGAGGATTTCAGCGCCTGTTTTATCCGCGGATTCACCGTTACCCCGAGGAGGCCGATCTCCCCATCTTTTGCCGTGTGATAGCGCTCGATCCCTTGGAGGCTCGAATAGAAATCGAAATCGTTCAGCACGAAGTTCCATACAAGAACAGAGGGGCGGAGCGGTGCGCCCTCCAGTTCGAAGAGACGAATCTCCTGCGGTGAATTGAGTCCGCCTTGCGCGAGATTGACTACTTCGTAGCGGGCCCCGAGAGAGGTGCGGAGATGGGAAGTGAACATCTCTTCGAGTCTAATCCCGTAGCCGTCTGTCACTGAGTCTCCGAGGACCACTAGCCGGGGTTTGGTTGAAGTTGCGGCGATGGTGGACGCGATGTCGCGGAAGCCGCGCTCATTATAGCTGTAATCGATCCCCGCGCTCCGATGAGTAAAGTTCGAGCGATAGCGCCAGTTCAAGATCGGATCATCGACGGGCCGGATCTTCTCTGCGAGGTCAAGGCGAGGCTCTCCGTTATATCCGGATAGACGCAGCCCGATCTCGCCAAAGAAAAAACAAACCACCGCAGATGCAGCTAGGAGCGCAGCGTTTTGAATCCAGGCTCGAAGCATAACCATCCGCTCGAGTTGAGTCGTAACGGGGTGGGTATATGCCGATGAGTCCGGTTTCTCAACGCAGGCCCCGGCTCAGATTCGGGGCAAAAAAAAGCGGACCCGTTCGAGGGTCCGCTTTGCCCGAAAGGAC
>CAYOAK010000013.1:0-24388 GCA_964401925.1 uncultured Bdellovibrionales bacterium
GGTGGCGTTGCGCTGGGCGTCATTGAAATATGCCGGCACCGTGATCACAGCCTGCGTCACGCGCTGGCCGAGATAATCCTCGGCGGTCTGTTTCATCTTCATCAAGATGAACGCCGAGATCTCCTGCGGGCTTTTACGCTCACTCCGGAGCATCACGGAGGCATCGCCGTTATCAGCGGCCACGATTTCATACGGGAGTACTTTCTTTGCCGACTGAACTTCAACGGAGTCATATTTCCGGCCGATCAGGCGTTTCACCGCGAAGATCGTGTTCTTTGGGTTCGTCACCCCCTGGCGCTTCGCTATCTGCCCGACCAGCCGCTCTCCCGCATCATTGACCGCGACAACAGAAGGGGTCGTCCGAGCTCCTTCACTGTTCGGGATCACCACCGGATCGCCGCCTTCCATCACCGCGACGCAAGAGTTCGTGGTCCCAAGGTCTATGCCGATAACTTTTGCTGTAGCCATAATTTGTCGAAAATCTTTATGTTTCCGGGCCGTTACTCATGAACCGGCCCATTGTAAAGCGCCCTGAAGCGCCACCCTCGCAAGTAACCACTCAACGGCCTTAGTGCAAGTCGGAGGTTCCTTCCACTCTGGGCTCAAACCCCTCCGCGCACAGTTCGCATTCGGGCCCCTATTTTGGGCCCGCCTCTGTGCTCTCGGGCGGGGTCTCAACCGCAGCCGCCTCAGGCGGCTTCGCCGCGACTACGACCTGGCCCGGGCGCAACATCTTATCCTTGAAAAAGTACGTCTTCCGAAATTCTTCGAGGACTGTGCCAGGATCTTTATCACCCATCGGCACAGAGGCGAGCGCCTCCTGCTTCACGGGATCGAAGATTGAGCCCAAAGCGCTCTCACCTTTCACGCCGTGACGCTCGAATGTGGCGCGGAACTGCTCGGTGATCAGCTTCACTCCGTTGACGAAATCCTCCCCCGAGGAGGTCTGTGAGGACTGAAGCGCTCGCTCCAGATTATCGAGCACATCCAGGAAATCCCGGGCAAGGTTCTCTCCCGCATATTTCAGCAGGTCAGATCGCTCGCGCGCCGCACGGCGCTTGAAATTCTCGAGCTCCGCAGCCGCGCGCAAAAATTTATCGTAGTTCTCCCGAGCTTCACCGCGGGATAGCTCCAGCTCGGAAGGGCCTTTCCCAGCGAGGGGCGACTCATCCGCAGCGGCCTTCATCGAGTCCGCGCGCGCCGCTTCGGCAGCAGAGCCATTCGCAGGTCCGGAAGCCTCCCCATTCGGCGCAGGATTGTCGTTATTCTCTTCGTCCATCAAAACAGCTCGCTCGCTCCTGAAAGCGGTGTTCTAATCATCGCCCGGATTAACTGCAATGCCTCCAGACCACCGCCCGAGAGAAACTTTCTCCGAATACGGAATTGTCCTTCGAACCTCGGCACTTGGTGAGTCCGACGCGCTCCTGACTGTTCTGCTCGAGACTCGGGGGAAGATTCCCGCTGTTGCGCGGGGCATAAAACGGAGCAGAAAGCGCTTCATGGGCGGGCTCGACCTGTTCGACGCAGGCCTTTTTGTAATGGAGGAGCGGGGTGCCGAGGACAGGTTTCCGGTTATCTCCGGAATCTCCAATCGACGATCCTTTCCCCGCCTGAGTTCGAACCTCGCCGCGTTCGCTGTCGGATCGCTTGGGCTCGAGGTCGTCAATCAGTTTGCGCTCGATCGAGACCCGGAGGGCAGCCTCTACTTGGAACCCCTGCTCGCATGCCTGCAGACGCTCGAGGATCCTGCGGCATCACAGCTCGGCGCATCGACACGACTGCTCTTCGAGATCCTTTCGAAAGCGGGCTTCAGCGAATTCGAAACGCTCAGCACCTCTCATCCAGAGGTAACTGTCTGGCTGCTCAATCCGCAAACTGCGCTTCCGACAGAAGATGTTCTCGGTGCATTACTGACGGAGCTGGTGCGCTCGATTGAAATCATTCTCTCACGTGAGCTCTCTACGAAAGACACGCTGAGGCGCGTGTTCGGAAGACGCTTGAGCGTCTAGAGCTTTTTCATTCCCTGGCAGGGGAAGAATGATTAGGGCGTTGAGCTCTTCTCCGGAGCCGCAGCCGGCTTTGCGGCTTCGGCCGGTGCATCCTTTTTTGCCTCGTTTTTCGGCTCAGAGTTTCCCCCTTCAGCGGGCTTGGATTCACCGGACTTCGAGTCACTCGCAGGGGCACCGGACGGAGGCGGTGACTTTGCGGCGTAATCGGTTTTATACCAGCCGGTCCCCTTCAGATGAAACGCCGAACCGGAGATCAAGCGCTCGACGGGACTGTGGCAGGTCGGGCACTCTGCAAGCGCATTCTCTGTAATCTTTTGAAAAGCTTCAAAAGTGCCGCATTTCGGGCAGCTGTATTCGTAAGTCGGCATGAGCCACTAATAAGCATCGCTTACGGAAAGTTCAATGCCCGCGATGCTTAAATCGCCGCTGGAACCTTCGAAAGGATGACTCGCGCGTAGGTGCCGATCACACCCACGAGGAATGTATCCAGAAAGTAGAACGCCAGGATCAGGATCAACACCGACATATCGAACATACCGATTGGCGGAATGTAGCGCCGCACCTTGTCGATCAGGGGATCGGTCGTCCCGTGGAGAAAGCGGACGATTCCGTTGTTCGGATCGGGATTGACCCACGAAAGGATCGCCCGTGCGATCATGATCCAAACAAAGAAGGTCAGCACAAAATGGAGGAGCTGGGCGACCGCCTCAAGAAAATATCCGACGATGATCATTGAACCTCCGTATCAAGGGACCCTGCCCGGCTGATACTGGCTTGCACCGCATCCCGCAAGGTCGAGCGGAAGTTCGCGGCATCCAGCACCTCAAGCCCCGCGGCCGTCGTTCCTCCGGGGGTCCGGGTGCGGCTGAGAAAGTCCTTAATATCCTCGTTCCCTCGATCGAGAAGCTTCAGAGTCCCAAGCGCGACCGATAGCACGATATCTCGGCTCTCCTGGAGTCCGTTCTCCTCGCTGGCTGCAATCATCGCGTCAAGGAACTCAACAACGAAGCCGATCCCGGAAGCACCGATTGCCGTCATCCGATCGATCCCCGCCTCATCGGTGAAGGTCAGCACTCGGCCTACTGCCCGGAAAAGGTCCAGCGTGTCGGCAAGCGCTTCGGCCTCGTCGGAATACACGCCGGTGATGGAGCTGCGTATCGCGGCAGCGATATTCGGCATGGCGCGTGCCACATGGCGGTGACCTCCGAGAGCCTGGCGGACCGTTTCGAGACGAACGCCGGCCGCGACCGAGATAATCAGCTGCTCCGGCCTGATGATTGGTGCGATCTGGCGGCAGAGCGCGAGCAGATCCCCCGGCTTCACGGCGAGGATTAATTTTTCCGAGTATTTCGACGGAACGATCGGATCGACCGTAACCGAAGCATGAAATCGCCGCGCAGCATCGGCACGCCGTTCTTCGGAGCGCTCGACCAGTGTGAGACTGCCGATCTGTCCGCTCGCAAGCAGTCCGGAAGCGATCGCTTCGCCTAACTTCCCAACACCGAGGATCGCGACCTGACTCATTCTTTCCGGCTCCTTTCACCGAAGATAGCACTTCCAACTCGCACGATCGTCGCACCGCACTCAATAGCCTGCTCAAAATCCCCGCTCATTCCCATGGAGAGCTCGGGCAGGGCGAAACCAAGCACGTCCGAGAGCTCGGCTTGAAGGCGCACCATTGCGGCGTACTCGGCACGAAGCTGAGCGGCCCCGGCCTCCGGCGGAGAGCCGATGCTCATCAGTCCCCGCAGCTCAAGATGCTCGAAGCTCGCGGTATCACGCGCCAGTTTTGCAAGCGCCTCGCGGCTCGTTCCCCCCTTCGAAGTTTCATCGGAGACATTCACTTGCAACAGAATCGGCATCCGGCGTCCGGCCCGCGCGGCTTCCTTGTCGATCTCTTTCGCGAGCTCGATCCGGTCGACGGTTTGAATCAATTGAAAATGCTCCATCGCAACCCGAACTTTGTTTCGCTGAAGCTGGCCGATGAAATGAAACTCAAGCCCCGGGCTGCCCACCGCCGCCCTTAAAGCGGTTCTGACGGCCGGAATCTTCGCAGCGGCTTCCTGAACATAGTTTTCCCCAAAAAGAGTGTGACCGGCGCGCGCCGCTTCGATCAGCGCCTCAGCCGGAAATGTCTTCCCCACAGCGAGGAGCCGGACAGCAGAAGGATCCCGGCCGGCGCGAAGTGCTGCCGCGTGTATGCGGTTCGAAATCTCCTGAATATTTTCGGCGATGCTCATAAAATTGTGGAGGCGCGAACAGTATGGAGCTTCAAGCTCTTGTCGGCGAGAGAAATCTCCTGCCGATCGGCAACCTAATCAACTGCGGCCGCACGGCCCGAGAAAACGAGATCATAGATCTCAGTGACTTCACGGGCGGCGCGTTGGAAACCTCTGAGCCATTCCTCGTCAGCAAGCGCAGCGTATTCGCGGACGATCTCCAGATTGACGTTGACGTATTCGGGGAAGCCGAGTGCTGCGACGAGCTTTCGTGCGGCCATTGCCGACGCCGCTGGATACTCCGGCAGCTCAGCGGCGCAATAAATCTCGTATGCGTCATCACAGCGCGACCGAATCTCCGTCAACATCCGATCGAGCCCCTTCCGGTCATGGATCTCCCGGAAACGGTTGCCGAAGGCGACTGAGACGATCGACACCTCATCGCCCAGGCCGAAGCCACTTCGCAGACTGATCAACGCCCCGGGCAGATCATGTTGCGGCGTGTTGTCAGAGATTCGCTCACCTTCCGGAAACTGAAGCTCAAATCGCGGCAACTTGGAGAAAGCGTCGCAAAGCGCCCGGAGCGCAAGGATCCTTTCCGGGAATGTACGATTGAATCGGCTCATCTGTGGCGCCAATGCCGAGTGGAAGGCCGCCAACCGGCCGGCCAGCGCAAACTCTGGAAGAAATAAATTTTGGGGAAACATAGCCGTGCTTCCGGAACCCCCGAAGGAGTTACGAGAGCGCGGCATGAAGAACGCAGATACTGTTCGTGCCTCTCGCTTGAGATACACTCGAGCGAGAGTACAGTGGTTTGTTACAACTTACGGTTTCAGGAGAGAGCAATGGCGGCGGTGTAGACTCTTTCGCGGGAAATGTCACTCCGCAGCGAGGAGCAGTTTCCAGATCCCGGCGCTCTTCAGTAACGAGACAGTTTGGGCGAGCGGGAGTCCGACGACATTTGTGTAGGAACCGCTGATCGAAGAGATAAATCCGGAGCCGACCCCCTGCGCCGCATAGCCGCCGGCTTTGTCCAGCGATTCGCCGGTCCTTACGTATGCAAGCATCTCTTCTTCCGTAAGCGGCAGAAGAGTCACTTCGGTCGTCTCCACAATCGAACTGAAACCGCTTGAAGTCACAAGTGCGACGCCCGTCACGACTCGATGCGTTCGGCCTTGAAGCTTGCGAATCATGGCGAGCGCGGACCGTTCGTCTTCCGGCTTTCCGAGCAGTTCGCCGTCAAGCGTCACCACCGTGTCCGCTGCGAGAACTGGAAGGGTCGTGCCCGCCGACACTTTACGTGCCTTCTCCAGTGCGAGCCGTGACACATACTCTTCCGGGCCTTCATCCGGGAGCGCCGTTTCGTCGATATCCGCAGCGCATATATCGAACGCGGCATTCAGCCGCTCAAACATCTCCCTGCGCCGGGGAGAGGCCGAGGCCAGTATGAATTTCCAGCTACCCATCAGCTAAAGAGAAACCGTCTGCTATGCACCCCTGCTACCAACCCCGCCGCGAACATCAAAGTTAAAACCGATGAGCCCCCATAACTGAGGAGCGGCAGGGTGATTCCGACAACGGGAAGCGTTCCGGTAACCATCCCCACATTCACAACGACCTGCCAGAAAAAGAGCGCGGCAACGCCAAACGTTACCATTGCGGAAAATCTGTCTGCCGCGCGGCTCGACACCATCAACATCCGGTAGATCAGAACAATATAGAGAACGAGCACGAGCATCGTGCCGAGAAATCCCCACTCTTCCGCGAGAACGGAGAAGAGAAAATCGGTAGTCTGCTCGGGCAGGAATCTCAGCTGCGTTTGCGTGCCTTTCAGATAACCCTTTCCGAGCCAGGAGCCGGAGCCCACAGCGATCTTTGATTGGATTGCGTGATAACCGCTCGCCAATGGGTCGAGCTCCGGTGAGATGAAATTGAGAATCCGGTTTCTCTGATATTGCTTGAGCGAATGCCAAGCCGGAAAAGCACCGACCGCGGCAACAGTCGCCATGGTGAAAATCGTGCGGCGCTTGACCCCGGCGAGAAAGATCATCGATCCGCCGACGAGGCACTGACAGAGCGCAGTTCCAAGATCGGGTTGAATGAGCGTCAATGCAGCAGGAACGATCAGTGTCAGCGCCGGAATGAAGAGGGTCTTCAGCGTGTGTCCATCCTGCGGCGCTCGATCGGAGCTGAGGACTCGCGCCAGGCAGAGTATCAACCCGATCTTCATGAATTCAGAGGGCTGCATCCGGAAGAAGCCGAGGTCGAGCCACCGTCTGGCACCGCCGGCGACGACCCCCTCCGCCAGGATGAAGATCAGGAGCGCTAAACAGACGCCATAAATCAACCAAGCCGAGCGCCGCCAGAAGTTCGACGAGCCGAAGCATGCAAGAAAAAAAGCGCCGATGCCCAGAGCCATCGAGAGCGCCTGCTTCTGCATCGCGCGGCTTTCCCCCGCCTCCGGATCGTAGCCGGCGCTGGACAATACCAACAGCCCGCAGCCGCAAATCGCGAGCAAGAGGAGGAGATATCCCCACTGAAAGTTCGAGCCCAACCGTTCAATTCGCCGAAAGACCGTGCTCACTGGGGCACCCGCCGTTCTTCAGCGCGAGCGTCAGCCGCCGCCCGATCTGTCGATGGGGCAGTTGTTGGGGCAGGCGTCGGGGCAACTGTGGGAGCGGGAGCGGACCGCGTCTGATCCGCTGCCTCCTCGGCTCCTTCGTCGCCGACTCCCTCCGAAATATCGGCCTGAGGAACAGGCTCGATCGGCACTTCGGCCTTCAGCATCCCCTTCTTACGGAAGAACGCTTCCATGATCTGGTGCGAGATCGGCGCAGCAGAAGTTCCGCCATGTCCCCCGTTCTCGACAATGATTCCCAGCGCGATCATGGGCTTCTCGACCGGTGCAAAGCCGAGGAACCAGGCGTGGTCCATCAACCCTTCAGCGAGATGCTCTTTTCCAAGACCGGTCACCTGCGCAGTTCCGGTCTTTCCGCCGACCCGGATCTCTTCGAACTTCGCCGCCTTCCCCGTCGCACCTTGATCGTTGACGACACCCGCGGCGATATCCCGGACGACTTCCAGCACCTTCGGATCGATCTTTGTCTCCCGAATAACTGTCGGAGCGAACTCTTCGGTTTTGTTCTCAAGCCGGTCGATAACTTTTTTCACCAAGAGCGGCTTATAGACCGTGCCGCCGTTTGCGATCGTCGAGACCATCGTCGCCATCTGAATCGGTGTGGCGATAATGTACCCCTGACCGATCGACACCGGCAGCGTGTCACCGGGGTACCAGCGGTAGCCGAACTTTTTCAGCTTCCATTCCTCCGATGGAACGATTCCGCTGACCTCACCGGGAAGATCGATTCCGGTCGCGCGTCCCATGCCTAACAGCTTGGCGTATTTCTCGATCAGACCGATGCCGAGCATCTGTCCAACTTGAAAATAAAAAGCATTACACGAGACGGCGAGCGCCCGGCGCAGATGAAGCGTTCCATGGCCGGAGTGCTTGTGACACCTCCAAGGCCGGCCCGCGAACATGTAGTAGCCGGGGCAGTTGAGGGAGGACTCGGGCGTCATCTTCTTCTCCGCGAGCACCGCGGTTGTCGTGACGAGCTTGAAAGTCGATCCTATCGGATAGGTGCTCGCAATCGGGCGGTTCGTCAGCGGCAACGCCTTGTCCGTCGTCACCTTCTGCCAATCAGCGATCTTCACGTTTCCGGAAAAAATATTGGCGTCAAAGCTCGGCGAGGACGCGAGGGCGAGAACCTCGCCGGTATTCGGGTCAAGAACCACGGCGGCGCCGCGCTTTCCCTTCAGTCCTTCCTGAGCCGCCTGCTGGAGCTCAAGGTCGATGCTGAGGACGAGATCCTTCCCGGGAAGATCTTGCACAAGGCCGAGCTCCCCGGTTCGATTCCCGCGCGCATCGACCTCTACCTGCCGGTAGCCCGCCTGCCCGCGAAGAAACTTCTCCCAAGTTTTCTCGATGCCGCTCTGACCGACTATGTCGCCTCGTCGATAGACATCCTCGTCCTGCGCGTCGAGCTGCTCTTTCGTAATCTCGCGCGTATACCCGAATAACTGTGCTGCGAGCTCCGCAAACGGATAGTAACGGGTCGGAACAACATCCACGATCACGCCCGGGAGCTCATACGTGTGGGCTTTAATCTTTGCGAGCTCAGCGCGGGGGACATCCGCCATAATGAGCTTCGGCTCGAACCTGTGCCTTCCGTGTTGCAACGCGAGCTGCGACGAAAGCTCGTCAATCGAACGGCCGGTGACGCTCGCGATCTTCGCCAGAGTTCCCGGAAGATCCGGAACGTCTTCCGGGATGACACCCACGTCAAACGCCGGGCGATTTCCAACAAGGAGGCGCATGTTCCGGTCGTACATCGTGCCTCGCGGAGGAGTCGTCCGCACCGTTCGTGTTCGATTGTTCTCGGAGAGGTCCCGAAAATAGCTCCCGTAGATCCCCTGAAGGTAATAGAGCCGCAAGATCAGGAGCGAGAGAGCAAGAAGTGAAAAAAGCGTTGCCGCCGCGAGGCGCTTCCCGAAGAATTGATGCTCGAGCCTGACGACCATGCGTGCGCCCTAGACTCTGCGATAATTGGAGCGGAGCGCGACGGGGCCGTAGTGCGTTACCGCCTGCCCCCAGCTCAAGGCATGGATGACAAAGGGGCAGAAGATCGCCGTGACCAGCGCTTCAAGGAGCAGCATCCGAAGCGACGAGAGCACGAAGAAATTCTCGCCGGTGAACAACAATAAAAGCAGCGCCGCGACGATATTCTTTACGATGCTGGCAAATGCCCCCGTCATACCGACCGTGAAGCCTTTTTCCGAGAAGAGGTGGCTGGCAAGGAAAACGGTGCCGAGAAATGCGGCGACAGAGCCCGCAGCAAAGGGACCGAGAAACTTCGCAGATGCAAAATCTCCGCCGAGCCCGATCAAAAATGCACCGAAAGCTCCCCAAGGTGTCCGGCTGCGGAGCCCGAGAAAGACGACAAGCATCACGAGCACATCAGGCGCTACGACATCGGGAAAGATCGAATGAATCAGCGTCGCCTGAAAGAAGATCCCGATGAAGAACGCAATCGAGAAAAGCAGGATGGTGCGGATCATGAGCCTGTCTCCGCAGCAGGGCGAGCCGTGGGCAGCACCAGAACATTCTCAAGCCGGCTCACATCGACGCTCGGTTCCACGTCCACGAGTTGAAACATCCCGCCCGTATCGCGCTCGACCCGGGTGACGACTCCGACGAGCGCGCCTTTTGGAAAGACGCCATCGAGTCCGGATGCGATCACTCTATCACCGACGTTCACAACACTTTCACGTTGAACATACCGCAGCTTCAACACCTTGCTCAGCGTCCCCTCGGCGCTGCCCTCAGCACGGCTCGATTGAACAAGCGCGTCGATTGCGCTGACATTATCCGTGAGGAGCTGAACTTTCGCACTCCGCCTCGAAGTACCGACGACCTGTCCGACGATCCCGTTTCCGTCGACCACAGGCTGACCCGGTCGGACGCCGTCCCCGTCACCTCGATCGATTGTGATGCTCTGTGCCCAGTTCGAGGGATCCCGGCTAATGACCGTTGCCGCGACACCGGTAACCTTATTCTGCTCGGCGTAGTTCAACAGAGCTTTGAGCCGGGCGTTCTCGCTCTCAAGCTCGTTGAATTGAGAGTTCTGGGATTCGAGCGCCTTCAGCCGTGCGGCCATCTGGTTTCGCTCCTCTTCGACACCGATGAGATAGACGTAATGATTCCAGACACTGCGAACCGATTGCAGACCGCCCTGATACACGCGATCAAAAGGCGAGAGCACTTCCGCGATCACAGTGGGCCCGCTCGCGGCCAGCGAGCGATTGTGAACGCTTGCGCCCATCAGAATGCAGGAGATGACGAGAAGGAAAGCAGAGCTGAGGCTTAGACTGTGGCGCCGAAAGAACTCCGACATGGTTAACCGTTCAAATAATTCGTGCGAACGCTTACCGACATAGGAGACCGGCTGATCCCTATTGAATCGTTACATCTTTGAGCAGATCGAGATGATCGAGAATCCGGCCGGAGCCGAGCACAACTGCGGTCAGAGGATCTTCAGCGAGCACGACCGGCAAACCGGTTTCGTTTTGCAAAAGCACATCAAGATTCTTTAGGAGTGCTCCGCCGCCGGCGAGGGTGATCCCGCGATCCATAATATCAGCAGCGAGCTCAGGTGGAGTTCGCTCAAGCGCTTGACGGATGACTTCCACAATCTGCTTCACCGGCTCGGCAAGCGCCTCGCGCACCTCATCTTCGGAGACCTCAATGGTCTTCGGCAGTCCGCCGACAAGATCCCGTCCTTTGATCTCCATCCGGTGATTCTCGCCGGTCGGAAGCGCAGCGCCAAGTGCAATTTTTAGCTGCTCGGCGGTTCGGTCCCCAATCGAGAGGTTATAGGAGCGCTTGATGTAGTTGATGATCGCGTCGTCCATCTTGTCCCCGCCGACGCGGAGGGACTGGGAATAGACGATACCCTTCAGAGAGATGACGGCCACCTCGGTGGTCCCGCCGCCGATGTCGACGATCATCGACCCGCACGGCTCGGTGATCGGAAGCCCGGCACCGATTGCTGCGGCCATCGGCTCCTCAACCAGATACACTTCACGCGCACCGGCCGATTCAGCCGATTCACGGACAGCCCGCTTCTCCACCTCAGTAATTCCGAAGGGCACGCAGATGATGACGCGGGGGCGGACCAGCGTTTTGCGGTTATGCGCTTTTTGAATGAAATACCGAAGCATCTCCTCGGTAACTTCGAAGTCGGCGATGACGCCGTCTCGCATCGGGCGCACTGCGGTGATCCCGGTCGGTGTCCGGCCGCACATGTCCTTCGCTTCCTTTCCAACGGCGACTACTTTCCGGGCGTCACGGCCATTCTGTTGAACAGCGACAACCGAAGGCTCGTTTATGACGATCCCCCGGCCTTTGACATAAACGAGCGTGTTAGCCGTTCCGAGATCGATGGCGAGGTCGTTAGAGAAGAGGCCAAGGACGGCAGCGAGCATGTAGGACTCCAGATGAGGAACGGAAGGCCCGAACTATAGCTTGTTTAAAGCTGAAAGCAAAAGCGTAAGCACTCACAGACTCTAGGATTTAGGTGAGATTTGCCGTGAGAAATCTTTAAAGATTGTGCTCGGCGATATAGTCCGTGAGGAACGAGAGCTGTTGAGAAACCGGCAACGAGCGGTCGACAAACAACACTCTCTCACCAAAGACCTGGCAAGAGCCGCTCTTCACACGGAAGGAGGGGCCGCTGGAGAGCTTCTCGCGGCGGACGTTCATCCCGCTCGATTCGAGCTTGCGTACGAGCTGCCGGAGCTCCTGCTCTTCCGTGGCTTCGCTGCGTGTGTTGTTTGACTTCATCGGGCCATTTTCATACCGGAAATTCGCTAGTTCTGAAAGCTGTGAAACCAACCTCTGAGCTCCTGAGCCGAACCTTCCTGGATTACGAAGCACTGGGCGCGCATCAAGCGATCTCGGCGATCTATCTCTTTGATCGGGCTCCCGATGCGGCGCTCCTCCGCAAACGGGTCGATTCTGTTCCCCGGACTTTTCCAGAGCTCACCGGGGCAGTGACGCTCGCAATGATTGATGAGCAGCAGCACGTCAATCAATTCGCTTCGACCGCTCTCAGCACCGGACTTGATTTCCCAAAGGAGAAGCTGCGCTTCGTCGCGGGCCCCGTGAACGGCGGTTACGCCATCGCCGGCATCATCCACCACAGTGTCGCCGACGGTCTCGGCGGCATGGAAACCATGAAGCGACTCTTCCTCGATCCCGAAGAGCGGGATGCAGAGTTCGAGCGCGGCGGGCAGACGGAATTCGATCGGACTGCTGCGGAGAATTTCTCCTACGCGAAAGCTATCACCATCGCACAACGCTATCTTCTCTCCCCTGCTCGTAGCGCCAAGCAGACGAGCGAGCCGCACCCGTCGAGGCAGCGTGAGCTTTTCTTTCTCCTGCTCGACAAAGATCGGTTGAAGGAGTTGAAGCGGCTCACCGGAACCTCGTTGAATGAGTTGTTTCTCTTCGGTGTGCGCGGAGTCCTGCGCAGGCTCGACCGCGGTGCCGGCGAGGAGAACATTCTTCTCCCGGTGAACCTTCGTCCCCGTCAGTTGAGGCTCGCTCTTGGAAACTATCTCCTAGCGATACCGATTCCTGTGACACTCGCTGAAAGCTCCGCGCGAAAAGCGCTGGAAGAGATTCGCACACGCACACGTTCATTAACCGCTCCCGCCTCGATCGAATCATGGCGTGCGGCACAACTGTTCGTCTGCTCACTGCCGCGGATCTTCCGGCGGGCGGCTCTGCGTAAGATTGCGGCGAAGCTGCGCTGTATCGCGACCTACGTTCCGCAGAAGTCCGCCCGCCGGCAGATTGGCGAAGCGACTCTCGTTGAGCAGTATGGGTTCCCCGCGCTCCTCCCGGGACACGAGCTCGGCTTCGCGCTCATGACCTATCAAGAACGCTTCGCTGTAACGGTGGTCACTGCGGGCGGATTGCTCGGAAGATCGGCCGAGTTCGGCCGTTTCTTCGGAGAAGAGATGGAACGTCTCAGTGCAGAGCTCGAGCGAGCGCCGGTCTCTTAAAGCGTTTTCAAAAAGTCGGAGGTTACGTCCGGCCCCGATTTCCGGTGAGCACCGTTTTTCTTAGACGAATCGACTTCGGCGTCACCTCGACAAGTTCATCGTCGCGGATGAATTCGAGCGCGCGCTCGAGAGTCATCGGAGTTACCGGCGTAAGAATAATATTGTCGTCCTTTCCGGCAGCCCGCATGTTCGAGAGCTTCTTTTCCTTGCACGGATTCACATCGAGATCATTGTCTCGATTGTGCTCGCCGACGATCATCCCTTCGTAAACCGGATCGTTCGGAACGACGAACAGATGTCCCCGCGGTTCAAGGTGAAAGAGCGCGTAGGCAACGGCTGAGCCGTCACGATCAGCGACAAGGGAGCCCGTCAGACGAGACTCGATATCGCCGCGATACGGCTCATATCCTTGCAGATACGAGTTCATGATCCCGGTTCCCTTTGTGTCCGTCAGGAACTCGCCCCGGTAGCCGATTAATCCTCGCGATGGGATTGAAAACTCAAGACGCGCCCGGCCGCTTCCATGATTGACGAGATTCGTCATCCGGCCCTTCCGCTGTGAGAGCTTCTCGGTAACGACACCGATGAAATGCTCATCGCAATCGATGAACACGTGCTCGATCGGCTCCTCTTTCTGCTCGCCCTTCTCTCGAAAGATGATCTGCGGCCGTCCAACAGCCAGCTCATATCCTTCGCGGCGCATCGTTTCGATGACGATCGCCATCTGGAATTCGCCGCGGCCCTTCACAACAAACGAGTCCGTATCCTTCGAGGATTCGAGCTGGAGCGCTACGTTGTAGAGCATCTCCTTCTCAAGACGCTCCAGCAGCTTCCGCGACTGCACATACTTCCCTTCGCGGCCCGCCAAAGGAGAGGTATTGATCGTGAAACGCATCGCAATCGTCGGATCGTCGACAACGATCCGCTTGAGCGCTTTCGGGCGCTCTTTCACGGCAACGGTATCTCCGATCTCGACCTCTTCGATCCCCGCGAGGAGGACGATTTCACCCGGCTCAACGGCGTCGACCTCACGTTGCTGGACACCTTCATAGACTTGGAGCTTCGTCGCCTTCAGCGGTTGAAGCACGCCGGTGCGCGGAATGCAGACGAGTTGATCGTTCTGCTTCGCCGCTCCGTGCATGACCCGTCCAATCGCCAGGCGGCCGAGGTAGTCCGAGTAAGCAAGATTTGTAACGAGCATCTGAAACGGCTCGGACTCATCGTAGACGGGCGGTGGAATCTTATCCAAGATCATATCGAACAGTGGACGAAGATCCGTTCCCGGCTCGTCGAGCTTATGCTGAGCGATTCCATCGCGGCCGATGGCATAGATCACCGGAAACTCGATCTGCGTTTCGGTAGCATCGAGATCGATGAACAGATCGTAAACTTCATTGAGCACTTCGGTCGGACGCGCATCCTTCCGGTCAATCTTATTGACAACGACGATGATCGATTTCCGCGATTCGAGCGCTTTCCGGAGTACGAACCGGGTCTGGGGCAGCGGACCTTCCGAGGCATCGACAAGCAGGATCGCACCGTCCACCATCACGAGTGCCCGCTCAACCTCGCCGCCGAAGTCGGCGTGGCCCGGGGTGTCGACGATATTGATCTTCACGCCGTTGTAGGCGAGCGAGCAGTTCTTCGCCGCAATCGTGATACCCCGCTCGCGCTCGAGATCCATCGAGTCCATGATCCGGTCATCGACCTCTTGGCCGGCACGGAAGGTCCCGGATTGACGAAGCATCGCGTCGACGAGGGTGGTCTTCCCGTGATCGACGTGGGCGATAATAGCGATATTTCTGATACGCGGATTTTGAGCGTGCACGGGGAATCAATTCCAATATGGGTGGCCTGTCCACTTCCCAGCGCTGCTGCAAATTTGGGCAGGAGGCTGGCGGACCGGATGCCGGAGGGTCAAGCTAGCGCTTCTGAGGCTCCTCCGCAGGCTCTTCATCTCCTTGATCGGCGCTGTCGTCAACTTCTTCAGGGCTTTCCGTCGAGTTAACCTCCTCGTCCGGATTAGCCTCCTCGGTGTCATCGCTCTCTTCTGGCGAGGCAGAGTCGTCAGTAGTTTCAGCTTCATCCGCGCTTTCCGAGTCCGTTCCGGCATCCTCCGTCTCGGTCTCATCCGCGCTCTCAGAGTCGGTGCTCTCGCCTTCCGTCTCGTCAGGGTCTTCGCCCGATAGCTCCTTCAGGCGTCTCTGCCGCTCGGCCAAGCCCGGTCCTTCCGGGGTGATTCCGAGCATCGGATTCGGCGCGCGGGACGAAGGCGCAGGCACTGCATTACCGGCCGGCGGAGGCTTTCGCTCCGTACGAATCTCGCCCGCGTTAACAGCCGGTGCCGGTGTCACTGCCGCAGGTGGAGCTCCGTTCGCGGCCGGCGCCGTGCCTGGTGAAGGAATTGGGGCCGGAACGGAGATGCCGCTCAGCCAGAGCTCGCCGCGATAACCCCAGAGGAACGCACCGATCACGATCAGAATGGGTAATATCGTTGCGAGGGGTTTCACCCCCCCAGCTTGTTCGAAAATCCCTCTGCTGAGAAGGAAATTTCTTTTGACCAAATTCGGCCGTTCCGAGACGTTAGTGCGCTCTAGTCCAGAATAGATGCGTCAGCTGCTGTGCCTACCACTCCTTTTTGCTCCGGCGCTTGCGCTTGCTGACACCTCGTGGATCGCAGACGCAAAAACGTGCGATGCGTTCTCTGTCGGAGTTCTGAAGGTCTACGCATCGATTGAAGGAAACGTCCCCACCGCGCTCCAGCAGGAGGAGATCCGTCAGGTAATCGCCGCGGCCTGCCGGCCGGAGTTCTCGGAGTGCAAATTTACAATCTGCAGGCCGGCTCAAGCGGAAGCCCCGGCTGACCCCCCGGCTGAGACGCCCGAGCCGACTCCGGAGCCGCTCGCTTCCCTCGCTCCGCCGGACGAACCGTTCCTGACTCCGCCCGACGTAAACCCTACCGAGGCGCCGGTCGCTCCGACGTCTCTCGTCTCGGTGCCTCCCGAGGAGGAGGAGGAGCCTTTTCCGAAAGATGAGGTTCCCCATTCCGGCCGACCGACTCTCCCCGAAACATTGCCGACAACGATGCCATTGCCCGATCCGCCCGCTTGGACGTTTGCCAATATGTCTTGTGCTGACTTTCTTTCGCAGCTTCGAACACGCTACGGACGAACCCTTAATGAGCCGCAGCGAAGCGAGCTTGCGGCGGCTTCACGTGTAGCTTGCAGCGCGCGATTTAAGCACTGCAACTTCGAGGCGTGCCGAAAATAAAATTATTTGAGCGCGATGAATGTCGCGAAGGTGATCCACTTCAAATAGAGCTCGACCTCTGCAAACGAGCTCTGTCGCAGCAGATCGATATTCTCTTTCACGGAGAGCGGGACGAGGACACCCTCGAGCGCATCCCGCTTCTGAGCGATCTCAAGCTCGCTGTATCGATTGTCGCGTTTGAAGTCGTAATAGAGCTCGGTCATCAGCGGCTCGAGCCGCGCTCCGAAATGACGCACTTTCTCGGTCAGGAGGAGTGCTCCGCCGGGCTTGAGCGCCTGGGCGACTTTTTTTAAGACCTGAGTCCGTTTTCCGACCGGAATGAACTGAAGCGTGTAGTTCATCATCACGAAGTCGGCCGGCGGAAGATCCACGGACAGCAGATCTCCGCAGATAAACTTCACGCGCTCGCCGAGCTGCAGCTCGTCGCCTTTGGCCTGCGCTTGTTTAAGCATCGGCTCCGAATTATCGATGCCGATCAGCTCGACGCTTTCATCTGTAAGGACTTGGGCCACGCCGAACAGCGTCGTGCCGGTCGAGCAACCGAGATCGAGAATTCGCCCGCCTTTCTTGCAAAGCTTTTCTGCAATCGCGGCGCTTGCCTCCTGCACCTCCGAGTAGCGGGGCACTGAACGAAGCACCATGTCGTCGAAGACGTGAGCAACTTTGTCGTCAAACTGGAATTTCTTGATCTCTGCGAGCTCTTCGCGAAATACTCGGTCCGATCGATCGTTTCCCGGTTCGTCGGGCTTGTTCACATCTCTCATAAAGGTCGCCACGTTTGTCGTCGCACTATAGCAGAATGCCGTCGGTTTTCATGAGTTGTTTTCGCATCGAAACTCGCGCCGGACGCCCGGGAAAGATCGAAGAGAGTCCGATGCTTCCGCGACCGGCCATGCATAGACGGTAGCCGCTTTATGCATCCCCTCGATCGTTTTCAGCACCAGCTCAATATTCGGTTTCATAATCTGGGACCAGGGGCCGCGCCAGAGCTTACTGCTGCGCGCGAGCGATTCATCGCACAATTGAAAGGTCCGGGACGGGCACAGACGCTCCAACTGATCGAGGAGCTACAGACGCTGACTCCGCCATCGACGGAGCTCCGCTTCGGCAAATCCGTCCGGATCACGGAGCAAGCGGGTAGTACGGAAGGCGGGGAAGAATTTCAGCGGCTGCTTGCCGAAGCAGTCCTCGCTCTTTGTCCTTGGCGAAAAGGACCGTTTGAGCTGTTCGGAATCGAGATCGATGCGGAGTGGCGGAGTGATCTGAAGTTCGCGCGCCTGGG
This sequence comes from uncultured Bdellovibrionales bacterium, assembly GCA_964401925.1. Classification (GTDB taxonomy): domain Bacteria; phylum Bdellovibrionota_C; class UBA2361; order SZUA-149; family JADYYL01; genus CAYOAK01. The sequence goes on from CAYOAK010000013.1 coordinate 17,409, forward strand.
CCTGAATGAACGCGATGTGCGCGGAAAGCGAATCGCAGACGTCGGCTGCGGAAACGGCTACTACATGTTTCGCCTGCTCGAGCACCGGCCGGAGCTTATCGTCGGCTTCGATCCGGTCGATCGTTACTTCATGCAATTCCTGCTGGTTCAAGGTCTGCTATCCGAGCCGCCGCCGATCATCTTCGAACCACTTCGTTCGGAGTTCCTGCGCTTCTATCCGGCGTACTTTGATCTCTCCCTCTGCATGGGCGTGCTCTATCACGTTCCGAACTCTCAATTGCTTTTGGAGGAACTCTTCCAAAGCTTACGTCCTGGGGGGACTCTCTATCTCGAGACGATCTACATGCCGGAAGGCGGATCGCTCCTGCTGGAACCGGAGGCCCGTTACGCCCGGATGAAAAATGTGCGGCTGATCCCTTCGATCGAAGATCTCCTCCCGATGCTTACTGCCGCAGGCTTTTCAAATCCCGTTGTGCTGACGGCGCTGGAGCTGTCGACCGATGAGCAACGCTCAACTCCATTTGCTCCGGGAGAGAGCTTAATTGATTTCCTTGACCCGAACGATTCGCGCCGCACCATCGAAGGTCACATCCGGCCGCACAGGGCGGTCATCCGGGCCACAAAGTGACTGAGAATCTCCAACTTCTCATCCCGTGCGTGCTCGGGCTCGAGGCGGTGATTCGTGATGAGCTCCGCTGGCTCGGCTACGACGAGGTCAAGCTCGAAAACGGGAGAGTATTGGTGCACGGCACCTGGAGCGATGTCCTGCGCTTGAACCTGTGGTTGCGCAGCGCGGAGCGGGTTCAGATCGTGCTGGGGCGATTCCCCGCGTCGAACTTCGATCAGCTCTTCGAAAGCACGAAGCAGCTTGATGCCGCCCAGTTCATTCCGGTGAACGGCGCGTTTCCCGTTACGGCACGCGCTTCGAATTCTGCTCTGAACAGCACGCCCGCAATCCAACGCTCAATAAAAAAAGCGCTCGCAGATAATCTCATGGTTGCGCATGGGGCATCGGCACTGCCGGAAGACGGTCCCGTATTTCCGATTCATGTCACGATCATCCGCGATGAAGTGACGATTGCTCTCGACACAACCGGTCACGCGCTTCATCGACGCGGTTACCGGACGGAGACGGGTGAGGCTCCCTTAAAGGAGACTCTCGGCGCTGCGCTTGTCCTTCTCACGGATTGGGACCCTTCAACTCCTCTCTACGATCCGTGCTGCGGGTCCGGAACTCTTCTCATCGAGGCGGCGCTCCTCGGAGAGGGCCGAGCGCCCGGAGCGAAGCGCGACTTCTTGTTCGAGCAATGGAATCGTCTCGACTCCGCCGAGCACCGTCAGTTGCGGGAGGAGGCATCTGCCGCAGGCGAAACAATTGACGCACCGCTGATCGGAGGGGACTCCGACCCCGAAGCCCTGAGAGCGGCAAAGGCGAACATCGACCGTGCCGGTCTGACAACCTCGATCACTCTTCGTCATGAACCGATCTCGAAGAGCACCGTCGTCCTCCCGGGCGGTGTGATGCTATCGAATCCGCCATATGGTGAGCGGCTCTCGTCGAAGCCGGAGCTGCAAAAGCTCTATCACGAGATCGCCTCGCGTTTTCGCCTCGGGGAGTTCCGCTCGATGTATCTGCTGAGCGCCGATGAGAAGCTGGACCGCGCAATTGGAATGCGCGCAGCCGGAAAGCGGAAGCTTTCGAACGGCGGAATGCGGGTGGATCTTTATAGCTTCAGACAGGAGGCTTAGGCAGCATCGCAAACAAGCGATTGTCCCAACGCGGTGTGCTTTGTAGGTTCACGCTCATTCCAGCTCATCTATAACTGCGCCCGGCGAGCCGTTCGGAGAGAAACAATGGCCCGTGTATTCGGTTTGAAGATCTCCGGACCGGCAATCAGAATGGGAATTTGGACCTATGTAGCGGTCCTTCTCGTCATACTGGGACTTGCGATACTTTTGAAGGTCGCCGGATATCCGGCCGCCCTGGCAGCGGCACCTCGGGGTGCTGAGATCCCTCTCTATCTGAAGCTCATTTTCGGCCCTCTCTGGTTACTTATCCTCTTCCTGCCCGGGTATGTGACCGCCTCCAAAGCCCCAACCGCGCCTTTTCTGCATGCGGGAATATTCGGCTGCATCCCAATACTGATTACCTTTCTATGGTCACTCGTTCGTGTGCTGATCGCCGTGTGCACCGGCCACACAGACATTTCAGTGCTCGCCGGCGTAATCAGCCTCCCCGGAGTTGGATCTTCTCTTTTTCTAGGCAGCTCAATACTTGGAGCGTGTGCTTATCGCCTCAAGAGTTCACGAACCGCCGGCGCGGACGGATCAGCTGAACCGCGGTAGCGGATCTATCCCGCAGTCCCACAGCTCAAACGTCCGTTAAGTCATCTCGGAGAGCTTCTGCAAGAGCAGGTGCCGCAGATGCTCCTTGAGCGCGTCGCCCGGTATCGCTTCGACGTTCTCGCTGACGAAAGCCTCGATTAGCATCTTCTTCGCGATGCGCTCGGGAATCCCCCGTGCGCGCAGATAGAACAATCCATCGTCATCAAGCTGGCCGACTGTTGCACCGTGAGTGCACTTCACATCGTCCGCCCAGATCTTCAGCTGAGGCTTCGTATCGATCGTCGCAGTGTTCGAGAGGAGGAGACTTTTGTTCGACTGCACTGCGTTCGTCTTTTGGGCAATCTGACGCACGATGATCGTGCCGCAAAAGACACCCGACGATTTATCGCCGTAGATCCCTTTATAGTGTTCCCGGCTGAAGCAATGCGGTGTCGCATGATCGATGACGGTGTAATTATCGACGTGCTGCGTGCCGTTGATGGCGGAGATCCCATTGAGGAGGCACTCACCGTTGACGCCTGCGAGAATCGGACGAATCTCGTTCCGGACCAGTGAAGCTCCGAGTTGAAATACGTGCGAGTGGTACTTCGCATCCCGGCCGATCTTTCCCGCGCTCATCGAGACGAGGCTCGATTCGGTGCCGAGCTGCTGAATAAGAATGTGCTCAAGCGTTCCGCCATCGGCCACGTCGAATCCGGTGAAGCTCGAGCAAAAAGTGTTGCCGCCGACTGAAAGGTGCCGCTCGACGATCGATGCCGAAGCCTCGCGATCGACCGCCACTACAATGCGCGGGAAGGAGCTGATCGGTGCAGCCTGTCCCACTGTCAGAAAAATGATCTCGATTGGCGCGCTGACCTTCGCACCCTTCTCGACCCGAATCGACAGAACATCTTGGAGGAGCGCCGTGTTCATCGCGGCAAACGGCTCGCTCTCAAACAAACGGTCCTCAGAGAGCATCCGGTCGATCGTTGCGTTTGTGCCGCTCTGGCTCAACGTCGTCACCGAAACTCCGGGAGTGCTGCGCAGTGAGCTCAGATCACTCGAAAATGTTCCGTTAACAAAGACGACCCGGCTGCTGATCGCGTCCTTGGGCAAAGCGCGCGACGTGATGAGCTCGTTCAACGGATGAGCAGATGGAATCTGCTCCGGTGCGACGAACTTCTTGTTCACCACCGGGGTCAGGTTTGTGTAGCGCCACTCCTCTTGCCCGGTGGTCGGAATTCCAAGTGCGAGGAAACGCTCGTATGCGTCCTTCTGCAGGAGGCGGATCGACTCCGGAGCCGAGCTGCCCTTCGAAAGCGCCGCAAACTGATCCGCGACCCAAGGAGCCGTTTCTGAAAGTTGGACTTCCATTATGCTGAGAGCTCTTCACGGACCCAGTTATAGCCCTTGGATTCGAGCTCAATTGCGAGCTCTCTTCCGCCGGACTTCACAATCGTTCCATCGATCATCACATGCACGAAATCGGGCACGATGTAATCGAGAAGCCGTTGGTAATGGGTGATGATCAGAAATGAGCGCTCGGGCGTTCGGAGGCGATTAACCCCTTCAGCCACGATCTGGAGCGCGTCGATATCCAATCCGGAATCGGTCTCATCGAGGATCGCGAGCTTCGGCTCGAGCAAGGCCATCTGCAAGATTTCGTTCCGCTTCTTCTCTCCGCCGGAGAACCCTTCGTTGATGCTTCGCTGGAGCAGTGTCTCGTTCAGGTGCAAGAGCGCGGCAGCATCTTTGATGACCTGCGCAAACTCCATCACCCCATACTCGGCAATTCCGCGGGCCTTTCGCACACTGTTTACAGCGGTGCGCAGGAAATAGGTGGCGTTCACCCCTGGAAGCTCGACCGGATACTGGAACGCCATGAAGAGGCCTTTCTGTGCCCGCTCTTCGGGAGCGAGCTCCAAGAGATCCTCTCCGAGGAACTCCACCGAGCCGCCGGTCACGTCGTAGCCTTCCCGGCCGGTCAGCACGTTCGCAAGCGTGCTCTTTCCAGAGCCGTTCACACCCATGATCGCGTGAACCTCGCCCGGCTTGATCTCTAAGGAGAGACCTTTGAGGATCTGATTCTCCTCGACCTTGGCTGCAAGCTCCGTGATCTTCAACAATTCTGATTTCTGTCGCTTCTTATCCAACTGACCCCTCCAGACTTACCGCCAAAAGCTGACGAGCTTCGACAGCGAACTCCATCGGGAGCTCTTTAAATACCTCTTTGCAAAATCCATGGACAATCATCGAGACCGCGTCCTCGGTGGGGATTCCCCGCTGATTACAATAGAAGATCTGATCCTCCCCGATCTTCGAGGTCGAGGCTTCGTGCTCAACCTTCGCGCTCGGATTCTTCACCTCGATGTAAGGAAAAGTATGCGCGCCGCACTGATCACCAATCAGCATGGAGTCACATTGCGAGAAGTTCCGGCCTCCTTCGGCCCCCTTCATCATCTTCACGAGGCCCCGATAGGCGTTCGATGAGCGGCCGGCTGCGATCCCCTTCGAGATGATCGTGCTGCGGCTATTCTTCCCGAGATGAATCATCTTCGTCCCGGTGTCCGCCTGCTGGAAGTTGTTCGTCACGGCGACTGAATAGAACTCCCCAATGGAGTTCTCCCCTTTCAGGATGCAGCTCGGATATTTCCACGTGATCGCCGAACCGGCTTCGACCTGTGTCCATGAGATCTTCGAGTTCTTCCCGGCGCACAAACCGCGCTTCGTGACGAAATTGTAGATTCCGCCCTTCCCTTCTTTATCTCCCGGATACCAATTCTGAATCGTCGAGTACTTGATCGTGGCATTGTCGAGTGCGACGAGCTCCACGACCGCGGCATGCAGCTGATTCTCATCGCGCATCGGAGCCGTACAGCCTTCGAGGTAGCTCACGTAGCTCCCCTCTTCGGCCACGATCAGCGTCCGTTCAAATTGTCCTGTGTTCTTCGCGTTGATGCGAAAATAAGTCGAAAGCTCCATCGGGCAACGCACACCCTTCGGCACGTAACAGAAGGAACCATCGGAGAAGACAGCAGCGTTCAGCGCGGAGAAAAAATTATCCGTATAGGGAACGACGGTGCCCAGATACCGCTTCACCAGGTCCGGGTGCTCGAGATCCGCCTCGGAGAATGAGCAGAAAATAATCCCCTGCTTTTCGAGCTCCTTGCGAAAGGTTGTCGCGATCGAGACGCTATCGAACACTGCATCGACCGCGATCCCTTGAAGGAGCTTTTGCTCGTGGAGCGGAATGCCGAGTTTCTCGTAGGTGCGAAGAATTTCCGGGTCGACCTCCTCGAGGGACTTCGGGCCGGTCGTGCCTTTCGGTGCCGAGTAATAAACGATGTTGTCGTACTCGGCCGGCTTGTACTTGATGAACGCCCAGGTGGGCTCCTTCATCTCACGCCACTTCCGGTATGCCTTGAGCCGCCAGTCGAGCATCCACTGCGGCTCCTTTTTCTTCGCCGAGATCACCCGGACGACATCCTCACTCAGCCCGGGAGGGATCGTGTCCGCCTCCACGTCGGTGACAAAGCCGTGTTTGTATTCCCGGCTGGCAAGACTCTCGATGGTGTCGACCGCAGTGGTCATCTAGCTGTTTTCCTGAGGTTTTTAGCGAGCTACCGATATACTTGAATTCTCTATTCTAGTATAGCCGCACAGGTTCGGGCCCCCTCCAAAGGTCGCCCCGAATCGGCCCTGTTTCTAAGGAGATCCCGTGGCGGAGCGTCTTTACGGTTGTCATGTTTCCGCCTCTGGCGGGCTGGAGAACGCGCTGAAAGCTGGTGATCAGCTCGGCGTGAACACGATTCAGATTCACTCCGTGCCTCCCCAGCGCTGGAATTCAAAGCCGTCCGCACCAGGCGTGGAGAGCGCCTATCTCAAGGGACTTGAGGCGACAAAGGTGAAGAAGATCTTCTTCCACGGGATCTATCTAATCAACCTCGCTACCGCGGATCCGAAGAATCTCAAGCTTTCAACCCTCTCTCTCGTACATTCGCTCGACCTCTTGCAACGGATGAAGGCGGAGGCGGTGATCTTCCACCTCGGCAGCCTAAAGGAGCTCGACGAGGCGACCGGCTTCAAGCAAGCAGCTGAGGCTATCGACGAGGCGCTGACACTCGCGCCCGGCCCAGGAAAGCTGCTCCTTGAGGTAGCCGCCGGCGGCGGAAAGGTTGTCGGAGCAAAGATGGAGGAGCTGCGGCGGATTTATGATCTGGTGCGGCAATCGGACCGAATCGGCTTTGCGCTCGATACCCAGCACATGTGGGCGAGCGGCTATAATTGGCAGGAGAACCTGGAAGGAATCGTGCTCGAGATTGACCGGGTGTTCGGGCTCGACCGGGTGGGTATGATCCATTTGAACGACAGCATGACGGAATTCTCGAGCCGCAAGGATCGCCACGCGAACCTGGGTGAAGGTCTGATCGGCGAAGCTGCGCTCCGGTCCGTCTTCTGCCACCCGAAGCTCGCCGGAATTCCGTTTATTCTCGAAACACCAGCGATGAAATCGATGGAAACCGCCAAAGGAGAGGCGGAAAAGTTACATCGCTGGGCGGCCTGACCGCCGGGGGAGCGTTTGCACAATCCCCGGAAGAGAATTACTGCATAGTTCTCTTCGTCGAATAGCGAACTGAAAAGGTAATTATGGCATT
>CAYOAK010000013.1:24398-29743 GCA_964401925.1 uncultured Bdellovibrionales bacterium
CCTGTTGGTCGTCATCACGATCTCGGTCCTCCTGAGTGTTCTCGGAGTAAAGCCGTACTTCACCCAAAACGGGATCGACTACCAGGCGCTGCTTGTCTTCTGCTTCGTCTGGGGTATGGGCGGCGCCTTTATCTCGCTCCAGCTCAGCCGCTGGATGGCGAAGAGGATGATGGGGATCTCGGTGATCGATCCGCAGAATCCCGGTCAGTATGCCGGCTTGGTGCAGATGATGAATCGTCTCGCACAAACCGCGAATCTGCCGAAGACCCCCGAGATCGGGGTTTTCGAATCTCCCGAAGTGAACGCGTTCGCAACAGGGCCTTCGAAGAGCCGCTCACTTGTCGCCTTCTCGACCGGGATTCTCCGGACCATGAAGCCGGACGAGCTCGAAGGAGTTGCCGGACACGAGATCGCCCACATCGCCAATGGGGACATGGTCACGATGACACTCATCCAAGGGGTGATTAACGCGTTCGTGATGTTCTTTGCGCGAATCCTGGCATTTGCACTGACATCTGCAGGATCGAGCGATGATCGTCGCCCCACGATGTCGACGTATCTGCTGACGACCGTGCTTGAAATCGCGTTCAGTCTGCTTGGCATGATCGTCGTCGCGTGGTTCTCACGGCAACGCGAGTTCCGTGCGGATGCCGGAAGTGCCCGCTACTGCGGCCGGAACAAGATGATCGGCGCGCTCCAAACCCTGGAGCAGGCGTTCAACAATCGCCTGATGGCTCCGACCGGCGGGAACTCGCTGACAGCGATGAAGATCTCCGGGCCTCGCAGCGGATTCGCAGCTCTGTTTTCGACCCACCCGCCGCTTGCGGATCGGATTGAAGCACTGAAGAAGATGTCGGCGTAATCGAAGAGCGAGTGCGATCGGAACCTGTCTGATTGCGAATGTCCGGACGTTCGAGAACGGCCGGACATTTCTTTTGCGCCGGGGGATCGCGGCGTTCAGTTGATTCGGATCTCCCTCATCGGCGGGTCGGGGACGATGGCATCGATCGCCATGGCATCGGGCCGGCGGTCTGTAAAATCTTCCTCGAAGATGTCGCGCTCGGCGGAGGTCATTTTGCGGATCTTCAGCTCCAGCGTTCGATGCTCCTGGGTAATGTTGATGAGCGAATATCCCCGCGCCTTCAGTAGCGGTGCCCAGCGGCCGTCAAGAAAACAGAACTGATAGCCGGTTTCGCTCTCCTTGAAGCAAGCAGAGCGAAACTTGGAAGTGTCAGCGGCCGTGATTGAGTCTCCCGGTTTGAGATCCCGAAGGCTCGTCATAGTGGCGCCCCATGCGACCGAGCCGACTTTGACAAAGCGTTTGGTCGTCTCCGAGGCGGATGGCACCGATTCGGATTGTTGGGATTGCTTGTGAACGGACTCGCCGCCACAGCCCCAGAGGGCACAGCAAGCGAGCAAGGTGAGGTTGCGTAATTGTTGAGTCATCTCTGATTCTCCTAACGTCGCGGAGTTGCCGCGAAGGTCCTGAAGGCGCACCTCAAGACCCGCGCGGAGAAAAACCAGAATCGCACTCTACTCGGGGCGCCCTCATACATGAGTCCGGCTCGTATTGGAACTTTGGCTTAGCTTTTCACTTCGCGCATTATGCCACCGTCGAATTTGTAGCGGCGCGAACAGAGCGACATAAGTGCCTGCCGGTGGGAGACAATGACGACCGTTTTATCCGCGAGACGCGCACGGATGAACTCGGAGACACGGCGCTCGGAGTCGATGTCGAGGTGCGCTGTCGGCTCGTCGAGAAGATAGATGTCGCGGTTGAGCTTTGTTGCCCGGGCAAGGTTGATGCGCTGCTTCTGGCCGGAAGAGAGCTTCATCCCCTTCTCTCCGACGACGGTTTCAAGACCACTTTCAAGCTGCTCGACCCACTCACTGAGGCCAAGCTCGAAAAGCAGCTCACTGAGATCAGCTTCGCTCCCCCCAAGGAGGAGATTCTCTCGTAATGTGAGGTTGAACAGATCGACCTCTTGAGACACGAACGCAGCGCGCTCGCGGAAGAATGCGGAGCCCACGGATTCGTAACTCCGCTCATCGATCCAGCGCTCACCCGCATCCGGCTCCAGGAAGCCGGCGAGTAAGTTAAGAAAAGTGCTCTTCCCCTGACCCGACATTCCGGAGATAGCTACGCATTCACCCCGCCTGAGCACAAACTCCGGAATTGCGATCAGATGATCGTTTGCCGCGTACTGATATTTCACATCTTTGAATCGGATCTCCTGCCAAGAGTCGACCCCGCTCGAAACCGGAGCATGGTGGCTAATCGTAACTATGCGGTCGAGTGTCGCGATGTCTGCGTTCATTTCGAGGATCCACTTGTAATCTTCTGAGAGGCGCTCAACATACGTCCGCAGCGTAGCGAATGTTGCAACGAACAAGACGAGAATTGCGGGGCTTTGCCGGCCGAGCGCCACCTCCCGTACGAGATAACAGATCGTCATCAGATAAGCCGCGCCATACAATGAATGGAGCAGCGACCAGCGCCACGCGTGAAAGCGTTGGAACTTGTGGAGTTGCTCCTCCATCGATTCGGAGTCTTTCTGCAGCCGGTTCTCGGCAAATGCCCGGAGCGAAAGTTTTTTCACCGTCAAGATATTCGCCAGGAAATCGGCGTAACGGCCGAACAATGTCGCGCGCCGGATATTCAGCTCTTGCGCGATCGGCACCATCCGCCGCGACAGGTACCCGCTGACAAATACGAATGCGATCAGAAGTCCAAGATTTGCCCAGGCGATCGGGAGCGACTCACGGGCCGTAAAGATGAAGAACAGCATCACGTTGGCGATGCTCTTTGAAACACCCCACAACATCTCGACGAGCAGGCCGCCGAGGCCATCCGAGACTCTTGAGATTAACGCGAGCACGTAGCCCGAATGAAATTGAGAGAAGTCCTCCATCGGGAGCCGCTCAAGTGAACGGAAATACTTCAGCCGGAGATGGAGACCGTAGCGGGGACCGAGCGCCTCGCCGTGCCGGCGCAGAATCCACTGCAAGACGAGCGAAAGGACATAGAGTGTGAGCAGGAGGCCGAAGAGTGCCGGCAGATCGTCCGTGCTCAGATCGCCCTTTGCATATTCGGCAAGCACGAGCGGGAAAAAGAACATCGCTATCCCGTCAAGAAATCCCGCGACAAAAACCGAAGCGAAGAGCCGCCGGAAGTGGTCGAGGTTCGAGAAGAGAAGTTTGAGCGCGTGCATGCAGCGTGGTCCGAGATTGCTATCGGCTAGTCTGGCCATGAAGCTGAAATTGGGCTAGATGCCCGTTCGATGGCCGAAAAACAGGGGAAATCGCCGCTGCTCAGGGCAGTCGCCGGTTGTGTCGCTCTGACACTGCTCGCCATCTTTCTTGCAGCGAAAGTTCCGAGCTCGAAATGCCATTGTCAGGACCCGGTTAAGTCCAAGAAGGAGATCTGTCCTTTCGGCGTCCTGAGATCGCTGTCGATTGTCGAGCCCTTTGCTGCAGTTCTCATCGTCCGTCCCCGCGTGGCTTTGGCCGCGACTACGCTGTTCTCATTCCATGCACCGATCTCGGTGTCTGTTCCGGTTTCCCACCGGAGCCGAAGCCCTCCCCCGGCTCTTTGCTTCGCCTAAATTTCGTAAGGGTGCCGCCGATCCAGTCGTGCGGGCACATTTGATTTATTGACCGGAGTCTCTCCGGCTTATCTCTTGGTATTTGTCTATGCGGTTAACAACCGTACTTGGCGGCGCATTTGCGGCCGCAGTATCCACTCTCGTCGTAACACTCCCGGCCCTAGCAAGCTGCGATCTATGCACGATCTATTCAGCTGAGCGCGCCGGAAATCCGGCCGCCGGTGACCTTTTTCTCGGGGTGTTCGAGCAATTCAGCTCATTTACAAAATTAAAGTCGAACGGAGACTCGATTGACGATCCGGCCAACCAGTATTTGAAAAGCTCTGTCACGCAGATCGTCGGTCGTTATGATCTCACCGATAGCTTCGGTTTGCAGGCGACTGTGCCGTTCATCCGGCGACAGTTCCGGCGCGCGGAAGGCGACGATCTCAATATCGGTTCGGAAACGGGTATTGGAGATGCCTCACTACTCGCAATTGTCACTCCGCTGCGTTTCCAGGAGGGAGAATCCTGGTTCAGAGCGTCCATCCGCGCAGGCATTGAGCTCCCGACCGGCGACACGGAGCGGCTTCGCGAAGCGGGTGACGATCATCACGCTGTGGAAGTTCATGAGAAGCACGGCGGAGAGCACCATGAAGAAAACGTCCCCGTGCCTACCGGTGTTCATGGACACGACCTGGCGCTCGGAAGCGGGTCCTGGGACGTTCCATTCGGCGTGATGTTTGCCGCCAATCACGAGCGGTGGATTGCAAATGCGCTTGCACAGTACACCTACCGGACTGAAGGAGACTTCGGGTACCGGTATGCAGACGATCTCCTTTGGAGCGTCAGTGCCGGGCGTTATCTGCTCCTCGACGAGGGGGGGACCATCGCGCTGAGGGCGAACTTGATCGGAGAGTATAAAGGCAAGGATCGGCAGCACGGCGAGATTGATGACTCGACCGGACGAACGTCTCTCCTTGCCGGGCCGCAACTTGATATCACCTTGCGTGACAAAGTGTTCGGTCTATTCGCGGTTGATCTGCCAATCACCGTTAATAACACGGGTGAACAGCTGACAGCCGATTACCGGTTGAGAATGGCACTGACCGTCCGCTTCTGATCGGCAGTTTTACACTGCATTTGAACTCCGTTCGTCGTAGAATCGAAAAACTTCGACGAACGGAGACCCTATGCTGGATTTCCTGCGGCAACTGTTTACCTCTGATTTCATGCCCCATGGGCATTGCTTCTTCTGGCTTCCGGAGATTCTCTGGCTGCATGTGATTTCAGACGGCCTGATTAGCATCGCCTACTACTCAATTCCGGTGACGCTGCTTCTATTTGTACGCAAGCGGAAGGATCTGCAGTTTAACTGGATCTTTGTGATGTTCGCGCTCTTCATCTTTGCCTGCGGAACGACACACATAATGGACATCTGGACAATGTGGCATCCGACCTATCGCCTCCAGGGTGTGATCAAGCTCTTTACGGCAATCGCTTCCGTCACAACGGCGGTTGCAACATGGATGCTGATTCCGAAGGCGCTGCGCGTCCCGAGCCCCTCCCAGCTCCATGTTGAGGTTGAAGAGCGCCGGCGAGTTCAGAGCCTGCTTCAAGAGACGAACGGCGCGCTCGAGAAAAAGGTCGATGAGCGTACACGGGAGCTGACGGATTCCCACAACAGCCTGCAAGAGAAGACTGAGAAGCTGGAGAGGTTTTACAACGTGACCGTTAACAGGGAGCTGGAGATGGTGAAGC
>CAYOAK010000014.1:0-28627 GCA_964401925.1 uncultured Bdellovibrionales bacterium
GACGAAGAGACGCGGTACTCTGACCCAGCCGACGCTGCGCGTTCAAAGACGCACCGTTGGAGTTAATGGTTAAAGCACCTAACATTCTTGTCACTCGATCCGATCAACACTCGAGGGCATCCGGGCCCACGACATATCTTTGTTGTCGGCTATTTACCTCACGAGCGTGAGCCATCTTGGAGTGCAAATGACACGGCTTATCAGATCTCGATCCGGTGGAATAAACCAAAAGGATTTGGCGAGTTATAGACTTTGAGCTCGCTTTGAATGGTGTGCCTCTATGGAGTCCTGCAACCCTTCCCCCCGGCGGCAGAAAGGTTGCAGCGCTGCCTTCAAGCTCGAGCAGTTGTCAATCGAGGCCTTGCCGCGGCAACCGCGTCGACCGAAGACGTTCGCTCTCAATGAGTGCGTTCCGACTTTTGCTCTCACAACCGGAACCCCGAAACGTGATGGCCTGACCTACCGGAATCGCATTACATCCTTGAGCGAGTGGCAGCGACGAGAAAGCTCATATGAGTCGAGGTCGTCGATTTCAGCCCTTTGCTCGATAGAAGCGGGAAGACTGCGGACGTCACCCCCTGCTTCATTGAATCGGTTCTGGAAGATTATTCTTTGATTGGCCTTACTTTTGCGCACACCTGGTTCGAGGGAGATCATAACTAGCGTGGGCTTACCTAAACGGGAGCCGGGCTCCTTCTCTCATCAGGCCGTATTTCCCAGTAAATATTCAGTGTTTCTGCGCGGAGCCTTGTGCTGCGCGTGCAGACACTTTGGGAATCGGTTTTTCCCTAGGTTTTGGGTTTCCGGCTGCTATGCCGAAACAACCTGCTGCGCTGCTACTCATTCCCTGGAGGGTTTTTGGGGTCCAATTCTCCAGACAATCGAATGAGGGCAAGTCCGCATTTGAGGTAAGAAATGAAATCGCAATGCGCGATTATTTTCGCGGCCGGACTTCTGTCCGTAACCGCTTCCGCAATGACGACTGCCAATTTCCCGCCGCTGAATCCCGTTCAGGTGTACACATTGCACCTGGCACCGGACGGGACAGGGCATAACACCTGGGCGACGCCTGACTCGCTCACCACGATGGACCACGCCTTCGCATTTTCCGCGACCGGTTCGTTCGGGGATTTTCCCGCGTTCGTCACATTCAACTTTCCATGGGCAGGGCACTGGGATGATAACAATGTGGCCGATGGGAACGTGGATTTTCGATCGACGTTCGGCGGGTACCTGACGGTGGGGGATGGCAACGGCACCAATTTGCTCACCCTTGCGCCAAACAGCGGCTTAACCGCCGTGTCGAACAATGGGGGAACCCATTTCACCACGAATCAGTGGGTGGCCGGAGGATCTCTCGCCGAGTATTTTCAGAGGAATCCACAGATGGCGATTGATCTCGTGAACATATTCCGCTGGACGTCGGACAGTGTGCAGCTGTTTGACGCCACGGCCAACATTGGCATCTCTGGCCAAGTGGAGGATTGTGCCATCCCCGAGCCAGGGACCGGTTGGAACCTTCTCCTTTCGATCCCCTTCCTTGCGGGCGGAATTCTGAATCGCCGCCGCGCCATTGCCCGCAGCTAACTCGCTGCGCGGCTAACCAAGTTTTGACCTTGGCCGGCCTCGCTTCTGCGGAACAGGCCAGCTGGGGTTGAAGGTTGCAGGGCCCGCTCTCTTACCAGAGACCAAGCGGGTCCTGTCTCCCAAAGTGCTGCATTCTTTTTTCGTGTACGCTTTTTCACCAGTTAGACTGCTGAAGTCAACCTTCGCGGGTCTAGCCGGTGATCAAAAATCACAGCGCCTAGCGCTGGCGTTGTCTCATTCTTTCCGCTCTAAACGGGTCAGAACAGAGGTGCTATGAAACGTTCACTCGCTTTTCTCCTTCTCACCCTCGGCGCATCCGGCTGTATGAGCGCTGCGGAGCATGGACAATCGCTTAGCTCTACCAAAGAGCGCGAGCTCACCGTTGGTCTCGTTCAAGCTCGGATCGAAAAAGGCATGAGCCAAGGACAGATTGCCGAGATTCTCGGTTCCCCGAACATCGTCTCGAAGGATAACGGCGGTTCGGATACCTGGATCTACGACAAGATTGCGACCGAAGCTTCTTACTCGAATGACTCGGGTGCAGTGAGCGGTGCAGTCGGTGGTGGTGGCGCTCCTCCGTCGGCGCTGATTCTCGGAGGGCTGTTCGGTAACTACACGAAGTCCGCAGGCGCGAGCGCCGTAACGCAACGCACTCTCACTGTTGTGATCAAGTTCGATCCATCGAACCGGGTTTCCGACTTCAAGTATCATTCCAGCAAATTCTAATTATGGAGCTGCGCGGTCTGATTCTCCCCGGCGTTCTGCTTCTTGGTTCGTTTACGGCCTGCGTGCAGACGCCGCGGCTTCCTCCGAAGACTCAGCTTCAAATGCGCGAGCTTCAGAGCCGAACCTATGAAGGCAAGGATGTGAAGCTTGTGATGCGTGCGGTCATAGGCGCACTGCAGGACGACGGCTTCCTTATTCGGAACGCCGACAAGGAGCTTGGCTTCATCAACGCCTTGAAGGAAGTCGATGTCTCCGATGCGGATCAGGCATTTTGGCTGCGAATCTTTGTCGGGCCGGACGCGACCTACGAGAAGAATTCTATCGTTGAGGCGTCGGCGAATGTCGCCGAGTTTGGCCGGGAGGTTCGGGTTCGAGTAGTGTTTCAAGCAAAAGTGCTGAACAATTTTGGAAATCCCGTGCGCTCGGACACCGTGGGCGATCCGATTTTCTACCGGGATTTTTTCTCGCGAGTCGACAAGAGCCTCTTCATTGAACGGCAAGGCCTTTAGGGCCGCATCAGAAGCTGGTTGAGTGCCTTTACTACGGCAGGGTCGGAACCTAACCAAAGCTCGCCCTTTCCGAATTTGGCCAGCATCTCCAGAAACGGACGATCTGGATCGATCCCAATGGAAATCGACGAGATTTTGATCCCCAGCTTTGTATTGCATTGCACTGCGCGGAGGATCTCGTCACCTTCTACCGGAACTTTTCCGTCGCCCAAGACAATCAGGTGCCTTGCCCGAGCTTCGATCCGTCCGAGCGCCTGGCAACTGTAATTCAAAGCGCCGACGAGGTTGGTTCTTCCCATCGGAGTCAGATTGCTGATCCGGCGTTCAAGAATCGGAAGCACCTCGGCGACCTTGGCCGGCCGAATCACCACAAACTGCGTACTATCGTAACCCACGACGGCGACAATGTCGTTTGATGGAAGCGCCTTGATCGAGTCAGAGACGATCTTCCTCGCCAGCTCGATCTTTCCGTCGTAGGCCATGCTGCGCGATTTATCGACAAGGAATATCACCGCAGTCGGGGGTCCTTTTGCTTCCGGTTGGGGGAGGGTGGAAGTTGTTGAGGCCAGTGTCGATGTCGTTGTCGGGGGCGGTGCAGCGAGCACCGTCGTAGTCGACGACGACGTTGTCGACGATGCCGTGACCGCCGCGACTGAAGGAGCAGACGGAGACGGCGGAAGAACGGGTTCAGCCGTTTTGAATTGCTCGCCAATCATCAATGTCACGATGAGGAGAACGGCAAAGAGGACAAGAATGAAGACGGTCCCTCTGGGTGCTCCGGAAGGTGATCGATCGGCGGGAGTCCCCCCCGAATTATCTGTAGGAACGCTCATTTCGGCAGTTGCCTCTCACAAGACGTGAATGGAAGCTTCATAGTTCAACCGTCAAATGGGTCATAGGGATATTATGCTGCATTTGATGCACATGAATGCACGTTACAAGCAGATCTCCTCGACAGCGTTCTTTCTCGCTCTGCTCTCTGCGGAAGCGTGCGCGGAGCGGCAGGCAAAGCTTGGAGAGATAATCAACTGGGATCGCGCGGGAACGGTGAAGTTCGAGTCGCTCACGGTGAGAGCTCTCGGCTCCCATCGCCCAAATCCACATCTGCCTCTGACCTGCTGGAAGTATGAGTTCTTGGAGGACGGCGAGACCGTGCCGCTGGAGTATTGTCACACTGGCGATATCGGGGACGTCCGGGATCTGCGAATTGCCGGTAAGCGCTATCAGGTCGAATTTGACGCCGGTTCCGGAAAAACTGAGCGCGGACACCGGATTACCCGAGTCGATCGCTAACCGCCGGGGCTCGAACTTTCGTGTTTGAAAAGGCGGCCTCTTCCGCGATAAATCAGCGGAATGATCCGCACACACTTCATCCAGCATGTCGCCTTCGAAAACCCCGGATACATCCTCTCCTGGGCAAGGAAGAACGAGCACGATTGCACCTTCTCAATTCTTACCGAGCGAGATCCTGTGCCGGTGTCCTCCGACTTTGATCTTCTCGTCGTGATGGGTGGTCCGATGAGCGCGAACGACGACGGGACGCTGAAGTGGATGAAAGCCGAGAAGCAGCTCATCAGCCGCTGCTTTGACGAACAGAAGCCCATGATCGGAATCTGTCTCGGGTCACAGATCATGGCATCTGTTCTGGGATCGAAAGTGTATCGGGGCCGGGAGAAGGAGATCGGCTGGTTTCCAATTCGCGCCGCTGCAGACATCCAGCAGTCAGATTTTTTGCCGCATCTGCCTTCCGAGCAGATGGTGTTTCACTGGCACGGCGAGACATTCGATCTTCCTTCCGGAGCACGGCTGCTCGCATCGACGGACAACTGCCCGAACCAGGCCTTCGAGTACGGCGGTCATGCATTGGGCCTGCAGTTCCACATGGAAGTCACGCCGCAGAATGTCGATGCCATGTGGGAAGTTTGCGGAGAGGAGATTTCCGAAGGACCGTTTCAGCAGGTCAAACCGGCTCTCGATGGGAAGCTGAGCTACTACCACAGCTCGCACAACATTCTTGAACGGGCGTTAGACAATCTGCTGAATGCCGCGGCTCTTGGCTCGCAAAAGCGGGTAGCGAATTTTTGAGCTCAGCCTCGACCTCACTTTTAGGTCGTTCAGTGGAGGCTCTGGGCCGACCTTCTCATTCACAACATTCACAGCCGAGTCCTTCGCCATATCAAGGATTTGAGCGATTGCGAGCACCTTCAAGTAAGAAGAACGACCTGAATTCCTCGGTAATTCGCGCCGGCATTGATTAAACTCTTCGTCGAATTTCTCCGATGATGATCTCTATAAAGGCTCTCACTATGAAAAATTCTTTCCCGACTGCAATTCTCTTAACGGGTATCGCTGCGCTCCTCTCAGGGTGCATCGATCCGAATTACACCGGCTACGGAAGCTCGCCGGGGTCATATGGTTCCGGAAATTACGGCAGCTACAGTAACGGCGGGTACTACGACAGTTCATACGACGACGCGGCTTATCGCCGGGAAGCACGCCGGAACGAGCAGCTTCGCGAGGAGCTCAGAGATTCCGAGCGCGCACGCCGAGATCAGGAAAGAGTGATTCAGCAACAGCAAGCGGCCGAACGCGCCGCTGAACACCAGCGCCAGGTGCAGGCACAGACGGAAGCTGCTCGCCGGAATAATCGCCGCGAAGAGAAGCCTTACGTCTACTACCCGAGCTGCTCACACGGGCGGAAAGGGAAGAACTGCGGCGGCCGTTAGAGAGGACCGTTTGGCCGATCGCCGCCCGCGCTCGCCTCTATTCTCGAATTCTCGAAAAATACTGGGGAGAATCAAGGCTAACTGTCGAGAATAATGGACAGTTTCGGTGATAATTTAAGGCATCTCTGATGCGCTGCGGGCCCATAACAGATGTATGGGCCAGTTTTCGATTCGAAGCTTTCGTATTCTCTCAGCTTTGTTGTGCGCCGTTTGTTTTTTCGGAACGAGCGCTGTCGCCGAAAATCTGATCGTGAAACTCGACGGCAAGGGCACGATGAAGGTGCTCAAAGTTCCCGCCGGCTATCAAGGAAACGTCACTGCCTATCTCACCGTCAAGGGGAACGAGACCCAGTATCTGAACTTCTATCTGCAAGGTCCGGGAACGATGAAGACCCGGGCGAAGTCGATGCCTTCGAAGGGCGCGATCACAAAAGAGCTCAACACGAAGGCGGCTGCTTGGAGCACCGTTAACTTTCTCGATAACAACGGCCGCGAGACAGCGGAGCTAAAGATCGGCACAGTGAGTCAGCAATCTGCACCGGCAAAGATCGCGGCTCAGGCATCGGAAGGGAGCGGCGGATACTGCCACGGCTTCACCGAAGCGAATCTCGATATGACGATTGCGCACATCCTTAAATATTCTGGGATCACATACACTCGCGATCAACTCTGTGAGCTCTATGCGAAGCAAGGCGCGCAGAAGCCGGTCATACCGGGTGAGGGTGGCGGGACAAGCGGCGGAAATGGCGGCGGATCAGGTGCTGGTCCGGCGTACGGAAGCGGTATCGGTTCTGCGGGGTTGATCCTTCACAAGGATACTTGCGGCACAAAAGCGAAAGGTAGCCACCTCGTGCGATTCGATATCTCTCTCGCAAGCGTGAACGCTGAAGCGAAAGCCGCTGGTTATGATCTGAGCGTTGGTGCGCTCGATATCAAGTATTACGGAAAGAAGGCCGGCACGTTGAAGCCGACATCGGACGGAAAGTTCGCCCCTCGCGCTCTCTTCCTTCTCAGCACAACCGGTGGGTGGGGTGGAACCGGCGAGAAGATGACAGTCGTTCGCTGGAAAAAGGCGAAGTATTCCTTGCAGACTCTTCGCGTCGAAGATTACGTCGGATATCGCGGACTTTCACTTGCTCGTGTTGTGGCGGAGCCCGCGCTTCGTGGCGGTAAGGGCACCGTTGAGATTCAAAGTGGCGCCGGGGTTTACTCAGTATGCTTCAAACTGTCGAAATCAAGACAGCGTGTGAACGGCTACACAAACTAACCGCCTCTAGTCTTTATACGGATCCTCTTCGCCTTCGCCCGCCATGGCGACTCCGACCGGCTTTAAGGTGTGAAGAATTCGGATTGTCTCTCCATGATGGGCGAGAACCTCGGGCAGACGTTTGTAACAGTGGGGACTCTCATCCGTCCCGGCACCGCGAAGCTCAACACCTTCACGGTTGATCCAAGCGTCCATCATCTCGCGCGTTACCTTTCCTTCACGAACCACCTGCAGCACTTTTTTGCGAAGTGATGGATCGTAGACCCACTTTTGCTTGCCCGTCGCCTCGCGCCGGCCCATGACACGTCCGGCTCCGTGCACGGTCGAATACAATGCCTGCTCGGAAAGGGGGGACTCAAGGCCCTCAAGGATCACTGAAACCTCTCCCATCGATCCGCCGACGAATCCACGCTGACCCGGAAACGAAGGTGTCGCTCCTTTGCGCACAACCCAAAGATCTCGCTCACCATGCCGCTCCTTCCAAGCGAAGTTGTGGTGATTGTGCACCTCGTCCAGGATCTCCGCTCCTAAGAGCGCCGCAACTTTCGAACAGACCCAATCCCTGCCGGCATAGGCGTAGTCTCCGGCAAGCTGCATACATGCAATGTAGTCCGCGCCGAGCGAGCTGCCCGCATCGAGGACCACCGGATCGACAAACATCCCGTCCTTCCCACCCGCAGCATGAATGAAGAAGCTCGCTGTTTTGAAACCTAGTCCGCGGCTGCCGAAGTGAACACCTGTCCAGACGCGGTCCAACTCGTCTGTGAAGAGATCCACATAGTGGTTTCCGCTGCCGATTGTACCAAGCTGCTTTCGTGCGAGCTGCTTCAACCCGTTCACCGGCTTCAAGTTCCAGACCGGCGAATCGAACAGCGGATGGTCGACCTGCTCATTATTCGATCGGCCGACACCGAACGAGAGACTCCTCCAGAGATCGTCCATGATCGGCTTAATGTTCCGCCGGAGCTCTTCGCCGGAGAGGTCAAGCAGAACAGCCTTGTTTCCGCAGGCGATATCGTATCCGACCCCAGACGGGGATATCGCATCCTCGTACGCGAGGACTCCGCCAATCGGTACCGCGTAACCGAGGTGATGGTCTGCCATGAGCGCGCCATGAGCGGCACTCTTCATGCAATTCTCGATCTGAGCCACGGCGTTTTGCTGCGGCTCTCCGAAGACGAGAATGTCGTTGATCCGCTGATGGGACATCGGGGGAACTTATCAAAAAAATCGGTCGAGGGATTTGACTGAATTCACTGGGACCGCAGGCGTCTCGCCTGCTTGCCGGTTTACGCAACTGTAAATTGGTCGGGCATCGTGCGGCTGCACTTACTTGGAAGCGGACGAGACGTCCGCGGTCCCAGTAAAGCATCTCCTCAGATCGAATGCTCCGTCCAGAGGGTGGGGACCCGGCGTAGTCAGACCTTCGAGGCTCGGCGGGCTGCGCGAGTTGCGGGCAGTGCGTCTTCACGAAACGCTTCACGAACGTCATACGTAAAGATCTTCTTTCCGGAGTTCGGGTCGATAAGTGAGATCCTCTCAGTTTTCGGTTCGTAGAGAAATGTCGCCTGAAGCACGCCATCCGCATCACGCAACGTAATTTGATAGTTTCCCTGGCGGTCGAGTGCCCGATTGGTTTGGAATCCCGTCAGCTCATGCATCTTCCGGCAGACTTTTTCGGCTGTGAAAATGCCGAGATCAGGGGGCTGGGCGCTTGAGACAGGTTGTAGAACGGCTTTCGGCTCGGCGGCCGATAGTGGAGGAAGTTTCGCTGCGATCTTTAGATCGGCCACACCCTGCATCCTTAAGAGCTACTTCTCTATCTGTTATGCTCGCCTGCGTTTCGGGGTGCCGTTCAAACGAGGCACCAGAATGGATTTCGCTCGATTCCTGTTTTCACTCCCCGGAATACGGCGTTAAGGGGCGCCTCGTTCCAGGGGGTTAGCCTGGACCCGCGCTCACCTTCCAGCTAGCTTCATCTCAAAACCTCCCACCGGAAGTGAGCATGATTCTGCAAAATACATCGCTTTCCCGCCTGCGCAGCCTCCTCCTGCTGCCGCTCTTATTCCTCATCACCCCGCCCGTATCCGCCGAAGAGCCGATCCGTATCGGCGTCCTCGCATCGCTCACCGGAAATTGGGCGGAGATCTGCAAGAACTTCCAAGAAGGAATTCTGATGGCAGGTGAGGAGATGAACGAGCGAGGGGGAGCGAACGGTAGAAAATTCACCTTCGACTTCCAAGATACGGATGAGGAGAAATCCGGTGCGCGCGTTGTCACAAGCTACAAATATTTGCGAGGCACAGGCATCAAGCTCTTTATCGGCCCGAGCGGAGTGCCTGGAATTCTAGCGCTCACGCCGATCGCGAAGAACGACGATATAGTCCTGGTTCAGCCAACGGCGACCGGTTCCTATCAGCAAGCCTCGGAGAATTTCTTTAACGCCGGCGGCGACAACGCTGTGACGACAATCGCCGCGGCGAAGCGCCTGTATGAACTCGGCTCGCGCAGAGTCGCGATTTTTGGAACGCTGCAACCTTGGGAGGAGCAGCAGGGAAAGACGTTTAACGATAGTTTCTCCAAGATGCCCGGTGCGAGCATTGCGGAAGCCGTCTACCCGCTTGCGGATGAGAAGGACCTTCGGCTTGAGGCTTTGAGAGTGGTGAAGAGCAATCCGGACGGTGTGTTCTTCGCGATCTATAACAACGTTGCCTCCGCAGCGTCCGCGTTGAAACGGTTAAAATATGCAGGACGCAGTTTCGCCTCCAGTATGGACGACTCTCATCTGACCGGGAGCGAAGGCGGACTTGAAGGAACGGAGGTGTATCTTTTTTCTCCGCCATCGGATGAGTTCAAGGCGCGGTATCAAAAGCGTTGGGGCAGGGCGCCGGGATTATTTGCGGACACCGGTTATGATGCCGCGCTGGCATTGATTCTTGCAGTGAGGGAATCCGGCACTGATGATCCGGCGAAAGTGCGCTGGGCCCTTCGAAAGATTCAATTCCAGGGCAGCAGCGGGGAGACGCACCATTTTGAATCGGATAGATTGCTCAATCGCGGCATCACGCTCTACGAGGTAAAAGACGGCGCAACGCGAAGAAAGCCGGCCCCCTGAACTCAGATGGGGAAAATCAAAAGCTTGTATTCGTGAAGACGAGATGGAAGTCGTTTCCTCGAATCTGCCGAACGACGATGGGGTATTCGAAATATTTCCCCTCCACCGGTGAGTCGACATAACGGAATGAGCCACCGGCGCCCTGGCGCCGCCCTGAAAAACTGAACCGGCTCAAGATCTCCTCCGGTGAAGGGGACTTTTATTTGGTAGGACGTCGTCAATATCGCAAGTAAAAAAAGGGACTACCCCGCGATTTTCTCAAGCCGCGATGCAAGCGTCTCGTAGGTATCTCCTAAAGATCGGATCTCCTTGGTTATCTTCTCACGCCGCTTCTCGGGAATTCCACCACGTGCCTGATTCAACGCCTGCTTGGTGACTCCGATCCGCCGTGCAATGTATGCCTGCTTCACCAACCCCTCGCGACAAACATAATCAATAGAGTACCGTTCCGGAGAGTAGCGCTTGAACAGTTTCGACTTCGTCCGAATGATGCTCGCCAGCCGACGGATATCCCCCAAGATAATCCCCCGCGCTTTCGCCGAGCTCAGTCCACTCGGTGACATCCCCATCTGCTCAGACAGGCGGACCAGATTCGCTCCGTTCTCGTCCAGATGTTCGAGTACGTCGACAAACTCCTCAGATTCCTTCGGCATTATGACAACCACTTATTCTACGGTTAACGCCTAAGTCCCTAGAAATTTGGCTCCCCGACACGGACTCGAACCGCGGACACGGTGGTTAACAGCCACCTGCTCTACCAACTGAGCTATCGGGGAAGCTCTTACGGAGGCTCGCCTTTTCGATCAATCTCGGTAGGGTGTCAAGGTAGCGACGTTTGACCGGGGGCGCGTTGAGGATGAGATTGGAGCTGCTTCTTGAGTCGGCTGATGAGACCCAGCCCGAGACGATCCTGGCCTTCTATCGCGAGCTGCTTAGCGCCGAGGTGCTCGTGCCAAAGAGCCCAGTGGCATCGTCGGCGCTTCAACTTGGCGCAATCGATGCTTTCGGTTTTCTCATCGCGGGCACAGCGGATCATCCCGTCCTTCCGGTTTTCACCTCTCTCGAAAGGCTCATCGCATGGAGCGGGGAAGAGCTGCCCTTCGAGGAAAGATCATTTCTCGCTCTTGCTCGAGTCGCACCGACACAGCTCACCATCCATCTCAACCCGGGTGCGGAGACCGGAAAGGAGTTCAACAGCTGGGAGCTGAGCAAGCTCTCGCTCGGAGAGGACGCTCTCGATGAATTACTTTTCGAGATCTGTGAGGACACCGGTGACGGATCGATGGAGCATGGCGCCCTGCCGGAGGATCTGCGCAGTGCGATGCCCCGCTGGGCGAGCATTCTTGAAAGCTATCCGGACGTGACAGCCGGTTACTGCGCGCTTGTCCAAAGTCCGGCGGGAGACGGCGCGCTTGTCCTGTTCGGTTTCGAAATGGAGGATCGGGGGCCGGAGCTGCTGCAGAAGATTGAAGACGAGATCCGATCCGCTGCTCCTGATCCGCTCGGTCTCAGAACGATCCGGATTGATCCCGCCGCCGAAGACCCGCTCGCCGCCCTCGTTCGGCAGGGTGAGCTGGTGTATACGCGCCGTTCGGAATAATTTGGCTTTACGTTTGTGGCTTCCTTCCTCACCGATGCACTTCTTGCGCTCTAACCTGTGACTACCGCCCTTGAACAGCTCCTCTCACGAATTCATTCGGGTAAGAAGCTTAAGGAGTCTGAGTTGCGTGAAGTTTCGGACATCCTCCGCTCGATCGAGTTTCAGGAGGTCGGCCGGAAACTCAGTGCCGACGATATCTACTTACTGCTCTCAGCGCTTTCGCGTGACCGCCGGGGATTCGACGAGAAATTGTTCGAGCGCTTCTTTGACTTCCAAGATCCGACGACCGCGTCATTGGTTGCAAAGACTCTCTGTGCAACTCCGCAAGGACGGAGCGATTACGTCGAGCGGCTCATCAATTTCGGACTCGGATCGGCCTGGGATTCCGAAGGGGATGTGCAGCAGGATGCGATTGAGCTGCTCTCTGAATTCATAAAGGATGAGTCGAAAAGCGGGGGATGGTCGCCGCGCGCATCTAAAGTGGTGCGATTCCTGTTTGATCTTTTCGACGACGACGAGAGTAGCCGCCATCTCAAACTCTGGACTTATACGGCGCTCCTTCGTGCCGGCGGCGTCGCGGACACAGATCTCCCGTCGCGCTATGCGATGCTCGATTTCGCTAAGAGTTCAAAGCAGGTCCGCTGGGAGCTGCT
The DNA here is from genome assembly GCA_964401925.1 of uncultured Bdellovibrionales bacterium. GTDB lineage: Bacteria > Bdellovibrionota_C > UBA2361 > SZUA-149 > JADYYL01 > CAYOAK01. The sequence goes on from CAYOAK010000014.1 coordinate 12,184, forward strand.
GGAGCAGGTCCGGACTCAGCTCTCCGAAGAGTCGTAATCGTCCTTCAATTGCGACTCCAGATCGGACGAGATCTCGTGATCCTTGGCTGCCGGCACCCTGTATTCCTCTTTTGCCCATGCGCCGAGGTCAAGTGCTTTGCAGCGCTCAGTGCAGAACGGCCAGACTCCCTGCACGGTCGACGAGAGAGCCTTCCGGCAATAGGGGCAGGGGATCAGGGGCCGGGACATCAGAAAGAATCTCGAAAGTGGGGCTATTTAGGGGTGGTTTTACCCCAAGTGGAGCCTTGCAGTGAAATGACTCATATAGATACTCTTCAGGGTCTAATTTTGGAATTCTTGACGGGAACCGGCGGTCCCCTCCACTCCGGCGATCCGGTCTGGGGCATGGGTAAATCGAGCCGGTGGTTTGATGGCGGAAGAGCAGATCGGAAAATATCGGGTTCTCGGCGAGTTGGGGAAAGGCTCGATGGGGATGGTCTATCGTGCCGAAGATCCGGAGATCGGCCGAATCGTCGCCATTAAGACCTTGCGCTCTGTTTACATGGGAGCAGACGCAGCCGGTCAGGAGGCACTCCAAAGGTTCCGGCAGGAGGCCCGCTCCGCGGGGATGCTCAAGCACCCGAACATCGTCACGATTTTCGAGACGGGCCGCACTGAGTCCGGCTCCCCGTATATCGTCATGGAGTACATCAGCGGCGATAGTCTCGAGACTCGTCTCGGCAAACCGATCGAGCCGCTCGAAGCCCTGCATCTTCTTTCTCAGATCGGCAGCGCGATCGACTATGCGCACGGATTCCACATGGTGCATCGGGACATCAAGCCCAGCAACGTGATTATCGACGCTCACTCGAAAGCGCATCTCCTCGATTTCGGAGTAGCGAAGCTGAACGATACCTCTCTGACGCCTGCGGGCACCGTCGTCGGCACGCCAAGCTATATGGCCCCCGAACAGATTCGGGGCGAAGCGCTCGATGGAGCAACCGATCGCTTTGCGCTTGCCGTCGTTGCCTATGAGATGCTCGTCGGTTCCCGGCCTTTCCCCGGAAACGACTTCATGACGGTCGTCAGCAACATCATTCACACTGAGCCGATTCCTTTTGCCCAGGCAAATACGACTGCTCCGGTCGAATTTGAGCCGGTCCTGCGAAAAGGGCTGAGTAAAGATCGGAGCCAACGGTACGCGAGCTGTCTCGAGCTTGTCCGCGCCCTTGCAAAGCCTTTCAATGTGACCGTCGATTCCTCCGGCGTCGTGGGCTACCGCGAAGGAATGAAGCTCGCCGATCTCCAGCCGGCAAAAAAAGCTGCTGCGGGCGGCGATGCCGATGCCCATTCCGACGTTGGGGCGACGATGGTCCGCAAGGCGCCCGATTTTTCAGCCGACAAAAAGGGGGACGGAAAGGCCCCCGGTTCGTCACCGGACAATAAAGTCGTCGAGCCGCAGGGCGGCGGATCGGGGCGTTGGGTATTTGCGCTCTTTCTAGTGCTCTTGATCCTCGGCATGGGTGTGGGCGGTTGGGCGATGCTCAACCAAAATCGTTTGAGCCGGCAAGATGACGACGCTGTCGACCCGACCTCAGCCCCGACGTCGACTCCGACCGCGCTTGTTCTCGCTTCTGATTCGTCGACGACAACCGTTCCCCTGATCGCAACTGAGATCGCCACGATCGCCCCGACGGAGATTCCGACCCCCTTCCCAACAGACCTCCCGACTCCGTTTCCGACCCAGATCCCGACCCCCTTCCCCACAGACCTCCCAACAGACCTCCCAACAGATCTTCCAACTGAGATTCCAACACCGGTTCCAACTCCCTTCCCCACGGACCTCCCAACCGAGATCCCGACACCCGTCGCGACCTTGGAGGTGTTTGTTACTCCGGTTGAAACTCCGGCGATCGCTGTAGCGCTTCAGACGCCGACTGCAGCTCCGGATGCGACGCCTGACTGCCTGCTCTCTGAAGGCTGTTCCATCTCTCCGACCCCCGCTGCGACACCGGTGATCGACGAGCGGCACTCGCTGCTCATCGGCCGGCTCTCCGACAGCTCGCTTTCCGACATGGAGATCATCGCCGCGGTCAATAAGCTCTCTGAGGCGAAATACTCGGATATTCCTTATCCGGCGGTCGCCCCCGTCCTGTTAAAGCTCGTCCGGCATCCGAATTTCAAAGTGCGGATCGCCGTTCTGAAGATCTTTACAAGCTCGGAGAAGTTCCGGACCCGTGAGGTGTTCCGCGAAATCGTCGATCGGCTGGATGACAGCGAATTTTTGGTCCGCGGTTTCACGGTGAAGTTCCTAGGTTCGCTCAACAACGAGGCCGGCACGCGCCTCCTCGAAGCGCACCTACCAAAAGAGACGGATGCCAAAGTGAAGAAACTAATTGAGGATACGCTGCGAAAGAGCAGGTAAGAGGATCATGTCATACAAGCAATGTGCAGTTCTCCCGCTTATCGCGCTTGCGCTCGGGATCTTGTTCGGCGGGTGCGCACCGCAAAAGCAAACCACGCGCCCGTCGCAACGGCCGATGAATGAGCCCCAACCTTCCTATCTGGAGCATACGATCACGTTCTCGGGGGAGACCCTCGCAGACATTGCGGCTTGGTACACCGGAAAAGCGACGAACTGGCAGGCGATTCGTGATGCAAATCCCTCCGTCCGCCCCGATCGGCTAAGACTCGGCCAGATGATTCTCGTCCCCCGGACGCTGGTCATCAACGATCGCCCTTTCACCAAAGCTGCTCTTAAGCGAAACCCCAACAAAGGGGGCGAGATGACGCCGACACCGGCACCGGCTGACGGCGAGACGATCGCAGCTCCGACACCGACACCATCGACTCTTGAGGAGACGGCGTTGCCGATAGAACCGACACCGTTTGCCGAGGCTACGGCAGCACCGGTTGACGTGACACCGGTTCCAACAGCGACTCCGGGTCCGACATCGGACGATCTGGAGAGAGAGAAGCTCCTGGACGAGCTACTGAAGTAAACTGGTCTACGGCCGTTAACTAAGGACGCGCGCGGTTCGTTATGGAGGTTAGCCCAGGGGCGGTCATTGCCGGACGTTTTGAAGTTGTAAAACGGATCGGCGCCGGCGGGATGGGAATGGTCTTTACGGCCATCGACCGCGAGCTCAATGACAACGTCGTTGCTCTGAAGCTGTTGCTTCCGCATCTCGCATCCGATGAGCAGGTCTTTAAGCGCTTTCTCAACGAAGTCCTCGTCGCGCGGTCGCTATCGCACCCGAACATCTGCCGTTTGCACGATATCGGTAAGGCCGAGAGCGGCTACTATTATATCTCCATGGAGTATGTAGATGGCGTGAGCTTAAAGGAGCGCATCGCTCCTGAAGGAGATCCGTCCGCGGCTTCGACGACGCAGATGAATTTCACGCCTCTCACCTTCGAAGAGGCGATTCAGATCTTCTCCGACGTTACGAATGGAGTGGCCTACGCCCATTCGAAAGAGGTGATCCACCGCGATCTGAAACCGGGAAACGTGCTCATTTCGAAACGGGGCGAAGTGAAGCTCGCCGACTTCGGGACGGCTCGGATTGTCGGCCGTGACACCAGCCTGACGCAGACGGGACAGGTGATAGGGACACCGGATTATATGTCTCCTGAGCAGATTCGCGGCGAAGCACTTGATGCCGCCTGCGATATCTATTCGTTGGGGATTATCGGCTACGAGCTCATCACCGGGGAACGGCCGTTTATCGCAGACTCTGCTGTCGCTGTGGCTTTCAAGCATCTCAGCGAGCCGCTTCCACCCTTTCCGGAGCGGCTCAAGCACGTTCCCGCCTGGTATCGTGACCTCATTGTGAAGGCCACGTCGAAGAGCCGCAACGATCGTTACAAAAACGGAATTGAGCTGCTGAATGATCTTCAGAAGAACGTAAAGACCGACATTCAAGGCACCCGTTTCTTCACAACCCCGGGAAGTCTCGCGCACGATAGTGCCCGCTTCGAGATGGGAGAGAGCGCTACCTCCGCTTCGGGGAAAGATTGGCAGTTCGGATCTCTCGAAGACGGCGGGGGGGCGGGCGGCGCAAAGACCGGTAAGAAAAGCGGCGGCTGGCTGATCCCGTTATTACTCATCCTGGTCGTCGGTGCCGGCGGGTTCGGATTCTTCAAGTTCCGGGACAAGCTGCTGCCGACCGGTGGTCCCGTCTCGACACCGCCGGATCAGCTCACGACCGAAGAGATCGCGAATCAACTCGCGAAGGTCGACAAGACTCCGGCGCCCACCGCAATTCCAACTGCCGTTCCGACAAGCGTTGCCAGCGCGACTCCGGTGGAAACCGCCACGCCGAGCGCAACGCCGACGCCCGCCCCGACGCCGGAGCCCACCGCGACTCCAACTCCGGTGCCTCCGACTCCGACTCCCACTCCGGTGCCGACTCAACCGCCCACACCTGTCCCAACGAAGATCCAGATCTCTGCTGAGGTTCGCCTCAAGAATAACGGGTTGGATGCGAGCGACATCCCCGCAGATGAGGTGCGTCAGGCCGTTTGGACGATCGCCGTGAAGGGACTTCGGCTGGAGGAGGCAGGCTCGCTCTCGGTCAATCTGTTGAATGCGGACCGTCGTGGAGTGATTGCTCGTCTGAAACCAAATCAATCAGGTGTGCGTGGTGACGGCGTGCAGCTCGAAGGGCGTTTCGAAGGCCCCGCGCGAGCTCTCGCCGCAGGAAACTACCGATTGGATGTGAGTCGCGCCGGGGAGCTGCTCGCGTCCCGGCGTTTCTCGGTCGAGGATTCGACGGAGGCGCCGGCTCAAGTGCCGACACCTCGAGCGACTCTTGCCGGAGCTGAAGAGGAAACGCCCGTACCCCCTCCGACCGAGGCGGCAATTCCGGTGACGAAGGGATACAGCGGAACGATCGAGTTGTCCGGAGAGGATGGCCGGACGAGCCGTACGTTGAGTCTGAACCTGACATTTACGGGTCCTGAGATTAGCGGCACGGCAAGCATCGACGGATTTGGCGAGCTTATCGCGACCGGTAAAGAATTGGTCCGAGGCTATGAAGTGACATTGCGCGGTGAAAAAATCTCGCTGCGGCTCACGTCCGGAAAAGGCGACGCTGCACTCCGTGGATCATACATCGCCGCCGGACAGCCGCTGCGCGGCACCTGGCAGGTCAAGCGGACAAACTGAAAGGGCGAAAGCGTTACTCTTGAGGGGGCGGAAGAGAGTAATGGACTCTTGCCCGGCTCATTTTGTGACAACCTCATCGACCGGATCCTTTCGCATGGAGATCTGCCAGAGGACGAAGCAAGCAGCCGCGGTTGCCAGTTGAATCCACCCGACGAGAGAGTCGTCCATCAAAAATCCGTAAACCGAGTAAAAGATCGCGGAGAGCCCGCTGCACGCGAACAGTTTGTTCGTGAGCGGATTCAGGAATGTGGTGTTATCGACCAGACCATGTGTCACGACCGATCCGATCGTTATGATCAGAACGCCGATCACCAAGGCGGGTTGAATCCCCGAAACTTTGTAGAGATCGAAGTACCAAAGGGCCCCGAATCCGATGGCCGTTCCGATGGATAGGAGAAGCGCCAACGACCGAATTGCCGCGCGCACGCCCCTGGCATGGCCGAGGATCATCAAAGTCTGCTGTAACGCAAGTCCGGGGAACATCAGCAGAGCGAGGACGAGTCCGCCGAGATCTGCCTCTTTGCGTCCGAGGGCCCGAATGATCCAGAGACCGTAGAACATCCACCCGAGCGCGGCGCTCCTGCGTGAGAACGCTCGATCGTCATCACAATGAATAGCTCCCCACAAAAACCTATAGAACGGAAATAAACACACACCGCTGAGTACAGCGGCTCCGATTGCTGCAACCTTCACGCTTCCACCTCTTTCCGGCTCGGGGAGCCGATAAGAGGTTGCCGATCATCTACTCAAAACTATTGTTGAAATGTGCACCCAGATCCCTGCGAAAAGATCTCTGCGGCACATTCAGATTTGGGGCGGAGCTTTAGTACGCAGCCTGGAGCGGCGTCAAATGAGCACGCCGGTGTTGAGTGTTCCTTTCGGATCGAAAAAGCGGCGGATGCGGCGGAAATTCTCCAGCTCGGCCGGCGAGTATTGGATCTCCAAGAAGCGCTGCTTCAGCCGCCCGATCCCGTGCTCCGCGGCCACCGCCCCTCCGTGTTTGACGATCTGCTTTGCCAGCTCGAGGTAGGTTTCCTTCGCGCGCTCGAGCTCGGTTATATCCCGGGGCAAGATATTCGCGTGAAAATGATTGTTTCCAGCATGGCCCCAAATGCAGAATTCGTAACCGGACGCGGTGAGCTCGCGCTCGTAGAGCTGAAAAACCCATTCGAGGGCATCATCTTGCACGGCCATGTCGGTTGCCAATTTATGAAGGCCGGGATGTGCGCGAGCGCGGGCGGCGATTGTGGCATTCACGGTCTCCGGAATTGCGTGCCGAAACGCTTTGATTTCTGCGAGAGTTCGATCGTCCGCACCTGAGATCGAACGATCGGGGTCTTCCCCCAGCTCAATCAGGATCTCGATCAATTGCTCCGAGATGGTGAGCAGCTCTTCCTCGTCCTCCACCGGCAGCTCGATAAAGAGCGCCGCAGCAGCGTTATGCATGAGCGCTGAGCAGCGCTGCAGATCTGCACGGGCGATATTTGCAACTCTGGAGAGCGATCGTCCGTCCATCAATTCGATAGCAAGTGGGTGAAGAGTTGATCGGATCGATTTGACCGCTGCGAGAGCTTTCTCCACCGAAGTGAAGGCTTGGAGGTGCGCGAGCTGAAGCGGGGGCAGAAGCTCCAGCCCAAGTGTTACTTCGGTGATGATGCCGAGGGTTCCCTCTGAACCGATGAACAGATCGATCGGATCAATTGTCTCGGAATAACTGTAGCCAATAGTATTCTTCGTTTTCGGTTTGCTGATCGCAGCGGCCTCAAGAGTTCGCTCTGAAGCACCAGATCTGAGAACGAACCTCCCGCCCGTTGCTTGTGCTTCGCCACGTCGAAGCCGGAGCACTGCACCATCCGGAAGCACAACGCACAGGCCGAGTACCCAATTCCGCATGGATCCGTAGCGAAGCGAGCGAGCACCTCCAGCGTTTAATGCCACAGCGCCGCCCGTGGATGCCGACTGCTCCGTCGGATCGACGGGGAAAAAATATCCGGGAAGATCATTTCGAACCGCTTCGGACAGTTCGCTGAGACTTGTTCCCGCAAGGACCGAGATCTCCGCCGAAGCGCCTGCTCGCCGTGCTCGTTCAGTGACCCCTCGAAGTTTCTCAAGCGAGAGAATGTAATTGTCCTCCGGCGGGACGGCTCCGGCGGTCAATCCTGTCCGGGCCGCTGAAACCGTCACCTTTGCGCCGGCCGAATCGAAGTGCTGCAGCAGGCTGCTCACCTCATCGGTGGATCTCGGAAAGCAGATTCCGAGTGCCGTTCGAGCGCGAACCTTTGATTCATCGTGTAAATACTGCTCACCGACCTCTGCGGCCGGGCCGTTAACCGGAGCTGCGCACGCTGGTCGAGCAACGAGAATATTGCTGCGGGTCAATACAACACCCGTGTCCGGAGATTGACGGGAGAACGCTCGATTCGGGTTTTCACCTCGTTCGAGACCTCTTTGTTGAGATCCATAATCAGATAGCCGAGCTGTCCAAAAGTGCTCAGATACTGCGAGTCGATGTTCGCACCGACTTCCGAAACAATCCGGTTAATCTCCGCCAGTGCGCCTGGGACATTCTTGTGAATGTTCAGAATCCTGTGCGCCCCCGGGAATGTCGGCAGATTCACACACGGGAAATTGACCGCACCCTCGGTGCTTCCGTTCTCGATGTAAGCGAGAATCGATTCGGCGACCTCCCCTCCGATATTTCGCTGCGCTTCCTCGGTGTTTCCGCCGATGTGCGGCGTGAGTATGACGTTCGGTAAGCCGGCGAGCTCAAGCTTGACCTCCGCTACGGTCGGCGTCGGCTCCTCCGGATAGACATCGAGCGCAGCCCCCGCGATGTGTCCGCGTTCGATGGCTGAACGAAGCGCCGTCAGATCCACTACCTCTCCACGGGCGAGGTTCAGCAAGATGGAGCCGTGGCGCATCTGCTCAAGTTGAGCCGCGCCGATCATACGGTTCGTCTTTGCCGTTCCCGGGACGTGCAACGAGACAAAGTTGCTGTTTTCGAGAAGGAACTCGAGAGAGGGGACAGGCTTTGCGTTTCCGAGGGGCAGCTTCTTTTGCACATCGAAGAAAAGGACCTGCATGCCGATCGCTTCGCCGAGCAATCCAGCCTGCTGTCCGATGTGCCCGTAGCCGACGATGCCGAGAGTCTTTCCGCGCACCTCGACCGCGCCGGCGATATTCTTATCCCAGACCCCTTGATGCAGTTTTTGGCTCTTATCTGCGGCGCGCCGGGCGAGCATGATCACATTCCCGATTGCCAGCTCGGCGACGCTCCGGGTGCTGCTGTGCGGTGCATTGAAAACGGGCACCGCGATCTCGGTCGCTGCTTCTAGATCGACTTGATCCGTTCCGACGCTGAAGCACCCGCTCGCGAGTAAGCGGGGAGCCGCTTTCAAAATGTCCCTGCGGAGCTTCGTTCGTGAACGCACGCCGATGACATGCGCGTCCTTGATCGCATCGATCAGTGCCGCACCTTCCAAGGCCGCTTCATGTTGCAGGACCGTGTAACCCCCTTCTTGAAGACGCGCACGCGCCGCTGGATGGATCTTTTCGATCAGCACCAGCTTCATCTTCTCTCTCGGGAACGACGTTTCCATCCTAGATCGATAAGCCTAGATTCTTTGACTTGGCGCGAATTGCACGAGCCCTGTTCCGGACCAATGCCCGAACGAAGTTACGTCGAGCTTCGGATAACGAAGCGCTCGCCAGATCGGTATCATAGTCATGAGGCGAATATCATCAAAGACGAGGAGCGGAGGACGGCGGAACGGAATCGTTTCGAGATTCGCGAGCAGCTTCCGCTCGGTTACGCCGTCTTTCGACGCATCAATGAAGAACAGGTCGGTCTCGCTCAGTAAGCCGTGGTAGACCGCCATCAACAACGTATCGGTGAGGTCGTCCGTTGAGGCGTGAATTCGACCACCCTCTAGGTCCGCCTCCCAAAGGACCGTCGCGGGGTCTGTGCGCCAATCATTCAGATCGAAGGTGACAAGCCGTCCCCCGGCGGGCAAGAATTTCGCCATAGTGAGAGCGGAGAGGCCCGCGCCGGTGCCAATCTCCACAATCGTCTTCGGTTTTAGTGTCTGCACCAACCCGGCAAGAAACCGGTAGTGTTCACCTGGCCAGATGTTTGGGTAATACGGAGGGGCGGAGAGACGCTCAGATATGTCGGTTAGATCGACCTCAACAGCCACACGGGATGCTTCAAGCGCGAGAGCGATGAGCTCGGGCGAACCTTGTGCTGCGGGGTCGTCGTCCAGGGAGAGAACCAGGGACTGCTCAGAATGTCTGGCGATGGGTGCCATAGGGGGTGTGATTTCCGGCATCTTACTCGTGCTTCTCACCTTTTCGCCAGCGCTGGTTCTAGCCGAGGACTTCCGGCCCGTGCCCGATGCCCCGGAAATGGAGACGACAACAACCGAGACGACGACCACCACCATTGCCGCATCCCAGACAGTCGGACCCCTCGATGACTGGAGCACGGTGCCGGAGCCTACCCCTGAGACGCCGGCACCGACGCCGGAGCCGACTGTGATTCCGGAGGTCACTCCCACAGCTGAACCGATCTCAGCGATCTTACCGGGAGCGGAGGTGGTGACCCTGACGAAGACGCAACGGGGCAGGGTGGAGAAGATCGAGCGGAAGGTGCGGGCACAGGCGATTAGAGAGTTCGAGGCGCGGGTCGCGGGCCGGAAGAAAGATCCGCGCGGTGTGCCGGAGCTGCGAGTCTGCAGCGTCAATCTAAACGGCTACGGCGAGAAGGGAGAGGTCCAGCGATTGCTTAAAGCCTTCGGAGTCCAACGGCTGATTGCAACCGAACGCACAGCGATAAATGCAATCAGGGATGCCGGATGTGACGTCGTCGCGCTTCAAGGGATCGTCGGCCGAAGTATTAGCTATGCGACGAAAGGCATGGAGCAGCTGGTCAAGAAGCTGCAGAAGCGGCTCGATTCGAAGTGGAGCTTCCGCATCGCCGACTCCCGGAGACAGACCGGATTTCAAGCATTCCTGGTGAGAAACACCGAGGGGGGCCGCATCGCCGGGTTCCGCTCCGAGACCCTCAACGAATATCCTTTGCGAGTCCCCGGGCCGCCGAAACGCAGCCGTCGCGATCAATCCGAGAAAATTGCGATCGTTCCCCGGGACTATCTGCAGCTCACCCTCCAAGTGAGGAGTGTCGATCTCGTGGACGAGCCGATGGGCGGAAGAAGCCCGAAGCCGCTCCGCTCAGTAAAGATTCTGAATGGGATCATCGCCAAATCGCTGATCCCCTTCGGCCCCGAGGATCCGATGCTCAGAGCGCAGATCGCCGATGCTGCCATTCGGATCGGAACCGAGATGCAGCGCCAGATCACCCCTTCCGATCAGCCGATTAACCTCATCACGGTCGATCGCCTTGACAGCCCGCTTGGCGCGGTTGAGCAGATCCTCGAAGGGCGGCTGCTGCTTGACGACTTTATGCCCGGTGCATCCTGCAGCTTTGTGAAGACCGTGCCGGCCCTCGCGAAGAAGAAGCCGGTGAAGAAGCCCAAAGAGGGGAAAGAGGGGGAGGAAGAATCGGAGGAATCGCCGGAGGCGGAGGAGACCCCCAAGCCGGTGAAGCATCTGGAGACAGGTTATACCTGCGCGGCGCGGCCCGGCAGACCGGAGCGCTATTTCGAGGTCATTTCCCGCTCTGAATCCGAGTTGAAAGTTCCGTTGTCTAAACGGACTCTGACGAATGGCTATTATCTCGCTCAACCCGACCTGCAATATGTGCTCCGCTCCCATGGTGATCCTGTGCGCACGATTGCAGGGACGCTCCCCGTGCAGACGGGCTTGCCCGGGGCTCAGCTTGTTTGGCTTGAACTGAACTGGTAACAACTCCACTTACCCCATCGGACCGATGATTAAAGACAGCTACGGTTTTCTCGAAGACCTCCTGACCACCCCGTCTCCTTCCGGATTCGAACAACCTGTACAGAGAGTCGTCCGGAAACGGATGAAGCCGTTCTCTGATGCGATCGCGGGCGATCACCACGGCAATCTGATCTGCAGCTTTAATCCCACAGGAAAAGTTCGGGTGATGCTCGCGGGGCATTGCGACCAGATCGGGATGATGACCACCCATATCGATGACCTGGGCTATATCTGGTTCAACGCAATCGGGGGAATCGATGCCGCGGTCACGCCTGGATCGACCGTTACGATTCTTACGAGAGATGGAAATGTGAATGGTGTTGTCGGAGCTCGCGCCCTGCACCTCACCGCAGCGCACGATCGCGGAAAGCCGCTCGAGATCAACCGGATGTGGATTGATATCGGCGCTCGTGACGGCGCGGAAGCGAAGAAGCTCGTCCGGATCGGCGATCCGATAGTCTATGAGCTCGGAGTGATGAAGCTCGGCGCGAACCGGATCTCCTCTCCCGGATGCGACGATAAGATCGGCACCTTTGTCGTGATGGAGGCCCTGCGCCTCGTCGCGAAAGCAGTCGGACGCAGTAAGAAGAGCTTCCCGGTCGCGCTGTTTGCGGTCAGCACTGTTCAGGAGGAGCTCGGCCTGCGCGGCGCCCGAACAGCGGCCTACGGAATTGACCCGGTTGTGGGGATCGCCGTCGATGTCACCCACTCGACTGACAACCCTTCAGCTGAGGCAAAGCAGCTCGGCGTGATCAAGATGGGCGAGGGGCCGGTCGTTTTCCGCGGCGCGAACATCAACTCCGTTGTCGAGGAGCTCTTCGTAACGACGGCGAAGAAAAAGAAGATTAAGCACCAGGTCATCGGCGCAGCCGGGGCCACCGGAACGGATGCAAACGCGATTCAGGTCTCCCGTGCGGGAGTCGCCGCCGCGCTGATCGGCGTTCCGAACCGTTACATGCATACCCAGGTCGAAGTGATCGACCTCCGCGATCTAGAGGCCGCGGCGAAACTTATCGCCGAAGCGATTCTCGCGATAAAACCACGAATGAGTTTCATACCGGCATAGGAGTATGGGTCTACCCATTGTTTATCAGGACGATCACTTTCACGAAGAGTGTGCAATCGTCGGCGTCTGTGAGCACGAGGAAGCAGCCAATCTCTGCTACCTCGGCCTCTATGCTCTCCAGCATCGAGGACAGGAAGGCAGCGGCATCGTCAGCTTCGACGGCCAAGGGATGCGCGGGCACAAAGGAATGGGCCATGTCGAAAAGGTGTTTCCGCCGAGTGAGCTCGATCTGCTGAAAGGCTCAAGCGCGATCGGCCATAATCGCTATGCGACTTTCGGCGGAAAGGACTGGGTGAATCTCCAGCCGTTCGTGGCGAACTTCAAGAATCACGGCTTTGCCATCGCACACAACGGTAACCTAACGAATGCAGCTGAGCTTCGCGCGGAGCTTGAGAGCACCGGGGCGATCTTTCAGTCAACGTCCGACACCGAAGTGATCCTTCATCTGATAGCGCGAGAGAAGAACGCGGGCTCGATTCGTGAGGCGATTGCTCGTGCTCTCGCGCGCGTCGAAGGTGCCTACTCGCTCGTCATGCTCTGGAAGGAAAACCTGATCGCGATTCGCGATCCGTTCGGAGTTCGCCCGCTCTCAATCGGACGCCTCGGCCAAAGCTTCGTTGCGGCATCCGAGACCTGTGCGTTCGATCTGATCGGTGCGGAGTTTCTCCGGGACGTCGAGCCGGGAGAGATCGTCGAGATGTCTGCCGGCGGACGGATCGAGAGCTTGAAAATTCCCCGTCCCGCCGAGAGCGCGCACTGTGTCTTCGAACATATCTACTTCTCGCGGCCGGACTCCGTGCTCTGGGGCCAGAATGTATACAACGTCCGCAAGCGGCTCGGCGCCGAGCTGGCGCAGGAGCATCCGGCGACAGCCGACGTAGTGATTCCTGTTCCGGATTCGGGAGTCGCTGCCGCGATCGGTTATGCGCAGGCAGTGAAGATCCCCATGGAGTTCGGACTCATCCGAAATCACTATGTGGGGAGAACCTTCATCGAGCCGAAACAGTCGATTCGGGATTTCGGTGTGAAGGTGAAGCTTAATGCCAATCGAGAGGTCCTCGACGGGAAGCGGGTGATTGTGGTCGATGACTCGATCGTTCGCGGAACGACCTGCCGGAAGATTATCAAGATGATCCGTGCCGGAGGAGCGAAAGAGGTCCACTTCCGTGTGAGCTCACCTCCCACTATCGGCCCTTGCTATTACGGGATCGACACTCCGAGTTCGGATGAGCTGATCGCGAACACCCATAACCTCGAAGAGATCCGCGAGTACATCGATGCCGATACCCTGGGATACCTCTCGATCGAAGGGGTTTACCGCGCAGTCAAAGGCGAGCAGAAAATATTCTGTGACGCCTGCTTCACGAAGAACTATCGTCTGGGCCGGATCGATGACTCTCCGAAAGGCGGGTGCTCCAGCGGCGCTGTTTAGAGAGCAGCGCTTGCTCGATCGTTACTTCGAGGAAGGCTTTGCTGCTCGCCCTTCATTCCATTGCGAAACATTTTGGCCGCCGCACGGTGCTCATTTCGATCACGCGTGACTTTGCCGCCGGTTCAAGGTTTCTCCTTACGGGCGATAACGGTGCCGGGAAAACGACGCTTCTCAAGCTAATCGCCGGCCTCTCGGCGCCGACCTCCGGACGAATCCTTTATGACGGCAAGAAATTGGACGCATCACTCCGGAGCAGAGTCGCCTACGCCGGTCCGGAGCCGATGCTCTATCCGCAGCTGACCCTGCGGGAGAATCTGGATCTGCATGCCGTGGCATCGCCGGGTGGCTCCGTGCGTCTTGTCCCTCTTATTGAGCAGGCGGGCCTCCACGCAGAGCTCGATTCGCCGGTCGGATCGCTCAGCTCCGGTCAGCGGCAACGCGCCGGAATTCTCCGCGCACTGCTTCAGAATCCCGAGGTGCTGCTGCTCGACGAGCCGCTTTCGTTCTTGGATGCCGCTTCGCGGCGATCGCTTGCCGCGATTTTTGAGAGCTTCCCGGGCACGATAATCGCGGCCAGCCACGAAACAGAATTTTTCTCCCCAATGCACTTTGGCGTTCTCAGCCTCACGAGAGGTGAGCTGTGTTCATAGCGCTGATTCAGAAAGAACTGAGGCTGCTTCGGGCAAATGGTGTGCTGGTAGTGACACTGGCACTTTTCTCCCTCGTCCTTGCGGTTCTCCTGAGCTACGCGCTCAGGCGAGTCGGCAGTCCATTATCCGAGCGGCAGTTCTTGATCCCCGGGATGCTCGTCGCGGGCGGCTTGTTCGTGGCCACAGGACTGTTCGCGCAGACGGCACTGCTCGAAAGAGATGGCGAGGCGCTCCGCGGGCTGAGGATGGCCGGTTTTCACCCGCAGAGTCTTTTCCTTTCGAAGCTGCTCTCAAATCTGCTGCTCTTCGTCGTGCTTCAGCTCTTCTTGGCCTTCGCCCTCGCCTTACTGTTCGAGGAGACGATCTTGCGGCTCAGCTTTGAGATCTTTTTATTGGAGCTGCTCTTCGGTGCCGGGATCTGCGCGTTGGGGACGCTGCTCTCCATGATCTCGGCCCTCGCTCCGCAGCGGGAAATTCTCTTCCCGATTCTCTTCTTCCCCTTGGTGATCCCGATCTGCGGCGCGGCCATCCTGATTTTGCACCAGCTGTTTGACAGCGGGGCGCTCGAGCTCGCGGGATTCCCCGCCAAACTCTTGGCGGGTTGTGCGGTTCTGTATACGGCCTTAGGCGCGCTCTTATTTGAAGAGGTTGCGCAGTAGAGGGGTGAAAGGAGTATTCTCCCGGCATGTTTGAAGAGCGCTTCCAGCTCTGGCTGTTGAAAGGTAGAAAAATCGAGCCGGCCATCATCGCAGCCGCCGCCGCCGCAGTGTTTTATGCGATCTATCAGGTGTTCCTTGTCGTCCCGAACGAGCGAGTTATGGGGGCGGTTCAACGCATCTTTTATTTCCATGTCGCTGCCGCGATGAGCTGCTACGCGATGATCGGGGTGCTCCTCACCGGGTCGATCGTCTATCTCGCGACGAAACGGGTCTTTTGGGATCAGGTTGCGGAGGCCGGCGGTGCGGTGGCGGTTATGTTCTGCACCATCGTTCTCTTCTCCGGAATGATTTGGGGGCACTCCGCCTGGAATACATGGTGGAGATGGGAGCCGCGCCTCGTATCGTTTCTGGTCCTCTGGTTGATCCTGCTCGGGTATGTGCTTTTGCGTGTCATCCTGCGCGAGGACGAACGCCTTGGTGCCTTTTCTGCGGTTCTCGGAATTATCGCAGCCGTGAATGTGCCGATCGTTATCTTCTCAATCCGCTTGCTCGCGCCGCAGGAGCAGCTTCACCCGGAAGTTGTGGCGCAGCAGGGGTTGAAGGACCCGCGCTTCGTGTGGGCGCTCTTGACCGCGAATCTCGGTATTTTCATGATGAGTATCATGCTGCTCCTCCAACGGCTCCGCCTGGCCGTTCTTGAGAGCCGACTGGTTGAGATCGAACGGAGAGCTTGCAGCTAAAGAGTATGCCGACGCCAGATACGTATCCGGAGATGTTTATCGGTTATTGTGTGATTTGGGGGCTCGTCGTCCTCTTCTGCCTGCTTATGGGGCTTAAGCAGAAGCGGCTCGGCGACCGAATCAGATCATTAGAAGAGAAGATTTCTATCCGGTAAGGAGGAACATGGGCGCACCGTTTGCTTCATTGAGCGATCTGCCGCAGACCAAGAAGCGGTTTCACCGTTTGAGCACGCTCGGTGATCTGAGCCGGTTGCCCGTGAGCATCCGGATCGTTCTGGAGTCGCTGCTCAGGAACTGCGATGGCAAGCGGGTGGAAGAGCGCCACGTCAAGGCGCTTGCCGCTTGGCAGCCGAACGCTCCCCGCACCGAAGAGATCCCGTTTGTTGTCGGACGTGTTCTGCTGCAGGATTTCACCGGCGTTCCGCTTGGAGTTGATCTTGCGGCGATGCGCTCCGCGGTCAACCGGCTCGGAAAGGATCCGAGCGTTATCGAGCCGCTGGTTCCGGTCGACCTCGTTATCGATCACTCCGTGCAGGTGGATGTGTTCAGCCGGCAAGATGCGCTCCGCCTGAACATGGAGCTGGAATTCGAGCGAAACGCCCAGCGCTATCAATTCTTGAAATGGTGCGCGAAGACTTTTGAGAGCTTCAGTGTTGTTCCTCCGGGAGTGGGTATCTGCCACCAGGTGAATCTCGAATATCTTGCGGGTGGTTTCCTCGAGAAGGACGGAGTTCTCTATCCCGACACGCTTGTCGGAACTGATTCGCATACGACGATGATCAACGGTCTGGGGGTCGCCGGCTGGGGTGTGGGCGGGATCGAAGCTGAAGCGGCGATGCTCGGCCAG
>CAYOAK010000015.1:0-27810 GCA_964401925.1 uncultured Bdellovibrionales bacterium
TGCCGCTTCTTGCGGACGCAGAGTTCGTTCTGACCGGCACTGTGAGAGCTGATGACCTTCTTCCCGAGGGACCGTTTGGTGATCACTACGGATACTATTCGCTGAAGCACGATTATCCGGTACTTCGCGTGAAGAACCTCTATCATCGGAACAATGCGATTTATCCCGCAACTGTCGTCGGGAAACCGCGGCAGGAGGATTTCTACATCGGCGATTATCTCCAGGAGCTGCTCTCTCCCCTCTTCCCGGTGGTCATGCCCGGTGTGTCCGATCTCTGGAGCTACGGCGAGACCGGGTATCATTCACTCGCGGCCGCGGTTGTGAAAGATCGCTACAAGCGTGAGGCGCTCGTTTCCGGATTTCGGATCCTCGGCGAGGGCCAGCTTTCGCTGACGAAGTTTCTCTTCTTGGTCGATCGTCCGATGGATCTCCGGGATTTCACGGCGGTGCTGACCTATGTGCTCGAGCGCGCGGATCTGCGGTCGGATCTTTATGTCTTTTCAAATCTCTCGATGGACACCTTGGATTACAGCGGCCCGAAGGTGAACGAGGGCAGTAAGGGGATCTTCCTCGGAGTCGGACCTCCGATCCGGGAACTGCCGCGTGAATTTCGGGGCGAGCTCCTCGCGGGAGTAACTCGCGCGAAAGTCTTCTCACCGGGCTGCCTCGTGGTAAGCGGAGTCGGCTACAGCGATAAAGAGCTGCCCCAAAGAATCGCCGCCCATCCGGATTTCGAAGCGTTTCCGCTCATTATTCTCTGCGATGATGCAGAGAAAACAGCGGTCTCCTCCCCCGCTTTCCTCTGGAGTGTCTTCACCCGCTTCGAGCCTGCTGCGGATATTTTCGCAAAGAGCACGGAGCTTCGAAGATTCCACCCGGCACTCGAGCCACCGATCGTCATCGATGCGCGCATGAAGCCTTGGTATCCGGCGGAGCTCGAGTGCGATGCCGCGACCAAGGCGCTGGTGGACCGAAGGTGGGGTGAGTATTGAGTCCTCTTTCCGAACGTTAGGCCGACCGCGTCGGGCTAGCTTCGAGAAAAGACTCAACCCTTCGAAGCACTTCGATTTGCGAAGGCAAATCGAAGGCGAAGGAGGGTCGGCCTACCCGCAGACGCCGGAACCTAGATCTCGTCTCGCCGTCTGTTAGAATGGAAGCGGGAAGAAGGGCCAAGATGTTTTTTGTCTCTTTATGAGGCCTTGAGCCGGCGGGTTTGAAATTCGCGGGCTGGAGGTCGAGATGTACGGACTTTCGGATCAGCTTCTGCTTCAGCAGGGGCCGCTGGTTGAAGACATAATCGGGAGACACGCGAAGTTTCTGTCCGACCCGAATCAGATTCCGCGGATCAAAGCGGTTGCGTCGATGTTTGCGCCGTTTCGACCGCCGATTTCTATCGGTGCGCCGATCGAAGTGGCCGCAAAAAGTGACCCGCGCAACTGTTCGATTTTGCCGTTTGCGATTTCGAGAGCGGAGGGCCCGGTAGGGACAGGGATCTTCCGTACGCTGCTCATTCAATTCCTGCGCGAAAGTTTCACTGCTTTCGTCGAACAGCGAAAGGCGGGTGCGGAATGGAAGCTTCCTCCGGCCACGGCAACCAAGCTCAGTCACATCAGATCGAAGCTCGACCGAGCACTTAAGACGCCGTTTCCGAATGTGCCGCCGGAAATTGATGTTTCGTACGCACTGATGGAGATCGCTGAGCTCGGTGAAAGCAAGAGATTTCCGCCGGGAGTGGAGCTTCTCTCCTCTGGCGAGTCGGGCGAAATCGACGAGGCTATCGCGCTTATCATCGACGAGATGGAGCGGCCCGCGTGGGAGCAGTTCTTCGGTCTAACCGTTCGCGGCGGCGCCGAAGAAAAGCCGCAGCCCGTTGAGGCACCTCTTGTGTTGAGCGAGGCCGGTGCACCGCTTGCCTGTCTCATGGAGAGATTTCATCGGTCGCAGCTCGCTCATGCCCGGAAGAGCAAGCTTCGGCCGCTGGTCGTCGGGTATCTGGCGCTCTGTAATCGGACTTGGATGAGTCCACTGGCAAGGCTGACTCCGGATGTGCTTCGAGACGCAGCCTCTCTTATCGGAAAGCACGGTGAGAGCTACGTGAGGTGGATCCTGCTCCTTCAACTCTGGAATATCTTGGGAGTTACGCAGGGAAACTTCGAAGCAGTTATGAAGCAGCACAAGATCCAGGGACTCGACATGCTCAAGGTTACCAAGCTTCCGGCATTGGTTACTCAGGCAAAGGAAGAGTTGAAGGGAGGTTCACTTCCGACAAACTGCCGGCAACTCTGCGAACGACTGCGACGGGAGCTTGATGCGAACTGGGACAAGAACAAGAAGAAGATCTATGTTCCGGATGACTACAAGACGTTTCTTCGGTGGCTTCAGATGGCGATCGATATTGCGAGCTTTCTCGAAATGCCGCCCGCCCAATGAAAGCTCCAATCTTTCACTTCAGCCACAAGGCGCATGGTTCTTAGGTGCCCTTTTCCCAATCCCTCGTTGCACCACTAGCGCGATCCAAGGTCCCCGCCTCTCCGAACGTAATCAATTATATCAGGTGGAATTAATTAGTGAGCGATGCAGGAAGCTTGCGAAGTTGTCCACTGGAAAACGAATCGAGAAGCAGAGTGGAAACCCTCCTTCGCCCTCGATTTGCAAAAGCAAATCTCGGTGCTTCGACGGGTTGTTTTTTCTCAAGGAAAAAACAAAAAAAGAGGGTCGGATTTCTCCGACCCCCCGTGAGCCTAACCGAGAAAGAGTGGCTGCCAAATTCTACGGCTGCCATCAGCCGTGGAAAGGAAGGTTTTGGAAGCCGCTCCTTATCGAACCAGTTGTCCGAATACCTACTTTTATTCCACCGGGGCCCTTTCCGCCGAAGCCCCAGTTCCACCGCTGGCCATGGTGCGGGCGGATGATTAGTCCGCCGTAGCCTTGGCGAAGGTGAACTATCCTCGCAGCAGCTGGAGTGCCAACGACGGCTGCTGGTTTGCTTGAGCAAGAACCGAGGTGGCTGCCTGCTGCAAGATGTTCAATCGAGTCAGCTCCGCAGCTTCTGTTGCCACGTCGACGTCCCGAATTCTGCTTTCTGCGGAAGCGAAGTTTTCCCGCGCTACCTGAAGATTTGTGATGGCGACATTCAGCCGGGCTTCTGCCGAACCGAGTGTTCCCCGTTGCCTGGTCAGCGATGTGATAGCGATCTTACAAGCATCAAGGGCGGAGCGAGCGGCGTCTTGCGCATCGAGAACTGTCGTAGCGTTAATCGAGTAGGTCAAAACGCCAGGAGTTGTCGGACCGGAGAGGTTCAGTGTTGCGAGCGTTGCATCGACCCCGGAGTAAGTGACCTGCGAAAGGCTCGATCCGTCGAATCCGACCTGCAGTGTGACGCTGCCGCCGCCGGAGAGAAGGTTCAAACCGTTAAATGACGTGGTCTGCGCGATACGTTGAATTTCTGAACCGAGCGCCGCGAACTCCAACTGGAGAGCAGAACGCTGGTCGGTGCTGTAAACACCGTTTGCAGATTGGTCGGCAAGCTCGGCCATCCGGGTGAGGACGTTCCCCATCTGGTCCATCGCGCCGTCCGTGATGGCAATGATCGAGATACCGTCGTTCGCGTTTCGGATTGACACCGTCGCGATCCGCTGATCCGCCCGCAGAGACTCTGCGATAGCGAGACCTGCAGCGTCATCAGCGGCGCGGTTGATCCGCAGACCCGATGACAGGCGGGCGTATGCCGTCCGCAAGCGATCTGTGGTTTCACCTAACCGTCGCTGCGCGTTGAGCGACTCAATGTTAGTCCGAATGTTAATTCCCATGACTCAGCCTCCGTGTTTCCTGCACGCCTCTTTTCTGCTCAATGGCAGATCCCTGAGAGACGTCCCCCACCACATGCGCCCAGAATCCGCTCTTGGCGCGCGTCACTGCTTAACTGCTTTGGGTTTTACTGCTCGGAACAACCGGTCTCAGCTCACGTGCCTTGCCGAAACTGAGTGGCAAACTACTTGGCACCGTTCTTGTACACTTCGAGCGAGACCACACCCGACTGTTATGGAGGAGAGCACAAGGTGTACCAACCCGTGCCTTACGCGAGGGTGTCCTCATCATCGGAGACGCCCATGCGTGCTTTCAGATTGGCTACACGCTGCACGTAACTGCGCGTAGAAGCCGGTAAATGCGCCTTTATCGCGTCGAAGCGCGTGGGATCTTTTCCGAGAGCTTTCGCTTCTCGCTGTGCTCGCGCGACATTTCCTTCCCCGGCGTTGAATGCGGCGACGGCAAACTTTTCCAGCTCAGCGGCAGATTTCACCGGAATTGTTTTCAAATTTGCAGCAAGAATATTCTCCTCGCTGAAGAGATCATGGAGACGGCGTAGGTAAGCGACACCGAGGTGTGCGTTCTGCTTCGGATCAAACGGAGTATAGGAGCCGTCGACATTCAGCCGGTCCATCAGCTCCTTCCCGGTTGCATCAAGAAGCTGAAACATCCCCTTTGAATGATGTCCGTCCCGGCTGACCGCATCCGGACGCAGAGAGGACTCCGCTTTCGCGACAGCTATAGAGAGGGAGGGGTCAACGCCAAACCGTTTCCCCGCGCCGGTAATTATCCCCTGAAGGAACTCGTCGCTTGCCGTGGGCGTTTTAGCTTCCGGAGCAGCGAGGGCTTCTGTCAAAACGGTAGCGAGCTCCTTATCGATCCGTTTCACGCTCAAGAGCTTTGGGGCGGGTGGCAGCTTGTCGATGCCCCCCTTATCGATGTTGCTGACCGGCAACATCGCTTGTGGAACCTTACGCGCGGGCGTCACGGGTGCTGTTTGAGCAGGTGCCGGAACGGTGACCGGCATGTCGACGGCTACAGGCTTCGGATCGAGCGAGATATCCCGAGGCGTAAGCCGGTAGCTGTCCATCGCGGCCTCTTGGCGGATGTTGAGAAAATGCTCCGTCTCAGTTAGCGAAAGGGTCGACATCGCCTCCCCGGCGCCATCAGCTGCCGAGTCATAGGATAGAGAGCCCCGTGCGCTCTTCTCAGAAGGCGTAACAACAGTTTCCTGTGTCCCCTTCACACTTTCCCCGATCTTCTGCTCGAGTTGCGACAGCAGCTCAGGAAACCCCTTCGTGGCGTTCTCCTTGGGCCGGCTTTCCCGCCGCTCTCCCTGAATGCGCCGCAGCGACTCCAGGTAGCTCGTATTAAAGATAGTGCTCATGCTCCCCCCGCAATGGAGTACCCCGACACTGCTTGGGCACGAGCCATACCAGAGAATAATTCCAGCAACTTAGCCGCGGCCGCGGCGCCGATTCGTCAAAACGCTGACGCAAATCCGGGCCGAAAATTAATTCTATCAGGTATGATTATTTGCTCGGCCTTACCTGACAGTTCGCTAAGCCGCTAGGAGGGGGTGCATTGTAGCCAGTTAGCGCAGCACTCCCCTCAACACTGCAAATAATCATACCTGATAGAATTAATTCCGCGGTGGCGGAGAGGTGTCGGAGGATCCGCCGGCCGGCCGCACGCGGGCAGATCGAACCCGCCTGATGTGATTGCTGCCGTTCTACTTGGCAGTGAGGCGCCGGATCATTTCGTCGCGGAGGCATCCTTGAACGGCTTCCTCGAAGCGTGCGGGGCTGAGAATTCCGCGGAGGGTTTGGAGCTTCGATTCGATGGGCTGGCGCAGTTGCTTGAGCTCCTCTGCAGAGAGGCGGCTGAGCTCCAGCGTTGCGCGAGTCGCTGGATCGGTCCCCTGCCCTGGCCCAGTGCCGGAGACTGTGTCCGAATTGGAGCCGGGCGCTTGCGGAGCAAGCCGGCTGCTGCGGACGAGCTTCCGCTCCGGCCGGTTGTTGACCGCGGCCTTTTTTGCGGGCTGGAACGAGCTCGGGATTGGGTAGCGCTCTGAATCTTCTACGGCGCGATAGAGAAATCCGACCGGATTTGCGAGCGGTTTTGCAGATCCGGAGCTCTGCAGGGTCTCGAAGCGCTCGACTGTTTCTTCGACTTGCCGAAGCTCCGTTTCATCTTTCTTCGCGAGGAGGCGCTTTGCTTGGAAGCTGGAAAGTCCGTGTTGTTCGAGCTTTTCGCCGATCCGGCGTTTTCGATCTCCGCCATTGTCCGCAATTGAAATCACATTGGCTGACGGATTCGCCGGTGCCGGCGCCGCCGGCAAACGCTTCGCATCCGGCGCTTCTTTTCCCTGTGTGAAACGCGCGAGCGTTGTTGCGCCCCGTCCGAGGAACTCGAAGCTTTCGAGAAATCCGCGCTCCTTCAGCTCTTCGGCCGCGGGCTCGAGCTGCTGTTTGATCGACGAGACGTACTGGTAGCTGCGCGAGAGGCCGAGCTTCTCGAACGCGAGAGTCAGAAGGGGCTTTTCGACGATGCTCCGGTGGTAGAAGTGTTTGTCGAGATAGCGGTAGAGCCTGCGGCTAACGCTGCTTTTGAGCGAAAAGTAGAAATCCAGATCGATCTTTTTGATAAACCCGCTCCGGAAGGAATCAAACAACATCTCGCTCCAGATGAAGTAACTCTTCTCGCCCGAGCCTCGCGTATCGTTGATCTCGTACTGGTCGATGATGCCGAAATTACAGGTCTGAAAGCCTTTCGCGGCATTGTCGAAGAACGCGTTTGAGGCGCGAATTCGCACGCCGCTCAGCCGATCGAGGGACTTCGAAAGGCGCATGTAGCTCCGTCCCTCCGTGCTCCAGCGCAGGATCTTCAGCAGCTCGTAGCGAGAAAAAAACACCTTCCGTTCGCGGTAGCCCTGGTCCATCGTGAGACACATCAGCCCGAGGATCACGTCATCGTCGGTGGCGGTTGGCAGGCCGAACTTTGCAGCGCCGGTGATCACCCATTCCCGCTCGATCAGCTCGCCGTTCTTCGTGCGGATGGAATCTTTGAACTCGAGAGTCTTCACCTCGGTGTTCACCCGGGTCGAGAGCACCGTCAAAGGGAACTCTGCCAGGTTCATCTCGTCGCGGGAGATCACTCCGGCGTAGGCACGTCCCGAGGGCAGGTAGTGATTTTTCGCCTGATTTTCCGGGTTGAACAACGTGCTCTGCAGTGCGCTCATTTACTTTAACCAGTTTTAACTAACGCACCGCGTACACCGTACGAATCGAATTAAAGAAAGTACTTTTTTTAGGAAGAGTACGTACTTAACCGGGAAAATTTAGAAGGGGTACAAGGGGGTTGCCCCCGATAATTTCTTTCAATGCACGAGAAACTTACCCCCCGTGCACGATGATCCTTACCTCAAGACACAATAGATTGGGGTTTCAGGCACGATAGAACTCTACCTGAAGTCCCTATCGTGAACCGGCCCAAGGATTCTTATCCCGAATCACGATGCATTCTCTTAAGCCGATGCACGATATTTTGCCTTAGTTGGAATCACGAGCAAGCGGCATTCAATGAGAGAGCATGGACGAAAATGAAGCCGATTAACCCCAGATTCATGCTGTGTGCAAATATTTTAAAGAGATGTGTTTGTTGGCATCTCTGCGCATTTTACTTCCGCTGCCCAGCTCGGTACCGTTGCGTTCCTGCTAAAGAATCGAGCTCGAATCCCCCACCCGTTCCCCAAGATCGCGTGCTTGAAGCAAGGTGGAACAAAGGTTAGTTAGTCCAGTACCCGATAGTTCAGGACCCTGTGGCGCAAGTTTACGCTGTCGTTAATCAGAAAGGCGGTGTCGGAAAAACGACCACCGCTGCCAATCTCGCCGCTGCTCTTGCCTCCCAAAATCGCCGTGTTTTGCTCGTCGATCTCGATGCGCAGGCAAATCTCTCCGCACATTTTGGAGTGATTCCAGATGAAGAGGTCGCGCGCGCTACAATGTATGAGGTGCTGAAGGGCGCCGCGAAATTGAAGGACGTAATCGTTCCGATCCGCGACAACCTCTTCCTAGCACCGGCAAGTCTCCTGCTTAGCGCAGCAGATCTCGAGCTCGGTGGTGTTATCGGAAGAGAGAGCTTGCTCCGAAAAGCGATGCGCGATGTCGTCGATGACTTTGACTATATCATCATCGATTCTCCGCCGAGCCTGGGGCTCCTTTCACTGAACGGCCTGGTCGCTGCGACCCGCGTCATCGTGCCGGTCCAGAGTGAGTTCCTCGCGCTGCACGGAGTGCGACAGCTCCTCGATACAATCGACCAGGTTCGCACCGCTTATAATCCGGGCCTCTCGATCGGCGGCGTATTGATCTGCCTGCACGATTCCCGGCGGCGGCTGGCTCGAAGCGTGGCCGGCACTGTTCGGGAGTATTTCGGAGAACTGGTCTTCAAGACTATTATCCGGACGAACGTCGCGCTGGCCGAAGCGCCGGCGAGCGGTGACTCTATCTTCGGATATGATTCCCGTTCGAGCGGCGCCGAGGACTATCGTGCTTTGGCACAAGAGATCCTTGGCTCGGCGAGCGCGCCCGGAAAGTAGTACTCCGGTTGGAACTCTGAATCTCGGATCGAAAACATGTCTAGGAAGCCCCTTCAGTTCAACATCAACCCGCTCCTTTCGGGACCGACATTAGAGGCCCGTGCCAAATCCGGGAGCCCTTACAGAGAGCTCAACATCTCGGAGATAGACGTCGATCCCACCCAGCCCCGCACCGAGTTTGATGCGGAGCGGCTCGCAGAGCTCGCCGCCTCGATTAAGGAACACGGACTGATCAGTCCGATTCTTGTGCGGCTGCTTCCCGGCGGGAGCTATCGCCTAGTCGCCGGCGAGCGCCGTCTGCGCGCTTCAAAGCTCCTCGGACGGACGACCATTCCCGCGGTTCTGGACCAAGAGGAAGAGGGGAAAGAGGTGCTCTCGAAGCAGCTGGTCGAGAACCTGCAGCGCACAGATCTTTCACCGCTCGAGCGGAGCGATGCGATCGTCCGGCTGCGTGATGAGCACAATCTCTCTATCCGCGAGCTCGCGGGCCGGCTGGGAATCTCAAAAAGCGCTGTGCAGCGCTCTCTGGACCTTCAAACTCTCCCGGAAGACCTTCGCATCGCCCTGAGAAATGGGGTGCCGGAGAGTAAGGTGCTGCTTCTTGCCCAGGTCGCCGATCCGAAGGTACGCGCCCAGCTCCTTGAAAAGATCGACTCTTTCTCCCGGGAGACCCTGGATGCAGAACTCCATAAGGAGAAGCCGGTGTCCCACCGTGGGACAGAGCCGAAGTCTCGGCTGAGCGCCTCGGATGAGCGGCTCGTGACGATGCTCCAACAGCATCTCGGAGCTCGGGTGCAGCTTCAGCGAAATACTCAGAAGCCGGAGCAGGGGAAGCTCCTCCTGGAATTCTATACAACGTCTGATCTGGAAACGTTCGTCCGCCGGCTGACAGCGGAGGAGCAAGGCCCTCAAATGAAAGAGCCCCAATTTAAAGATCCCCAAATGAAGGATCCCCAAAATAAAGAACGACGTCCCGCGGTGGGACACTCGTGAATCGAGATAAGCTCCGCCAGCTCGCTCGCACAACGGATTCCTGGCTCGAGGAGCTGGAGGTGCAGGGCACGAAACAGTTCGTCGAGGCGATGCGCTACGCATTCCTGACCCCGGGTAAGCGGTTTCGAGCAGGCTGCTGCCAGGTAACCGGAGAACTTCTCGGCATAAATATTAATAATATCAAACCCTTAGCTATTGCGCTCGAATTGGTACATGCGTCTACTTTGGTCCACGACGACCTTCCGGCGCTTGATAACGACTCGGTTCGCCGGGGGCGCGCGACTGTGCACGTCGAATTTGGCGAGGCGGTAGCTCTCCTCGTCGGAGACGCTCTCATCGGAGAAGCCTTTCGGATTCTCGCGGATGCAAAGCTCCCGGCGGAGTTGATTGCTCGATTTGGAGCGGTCTATCGCACGGTCTGCGAGGGACAGATTCTCGATCTCGATGTCACGATAGACAGCTGGGAGCGAGTGCAGGATCGGCACCAGAAAAAGACCGGTGCGATGATCGAGCTCGCGCTCACGGCTCCAGCGCTTTTGTGTGAAGATCGGAAACATGAGGCCGCGCTCCGTAAATTTGGCAGCGAGCTCGGACTACTCTTTCAGCTGGTTGACGACATTCGTGACGCGACAAAAAGCTCAGAAATCCTCGGTAAAACCTCAGATCTGGACCGTCAGCTGGGACGGGTGACAGCGGTGAGCTTTCTCGGACTCGAGAAAGCACAGGCGCTGGCGGCCGAGACAATCGGCCGTTGCAAAGCGATTTTGCCTGCGGAACTCGGCGAGCTCGCAATCTTTGTCGACTTGCTTGGCGAACGGCTCAGCGAGTGAGGATTATTATCGCCTGGGGGCTGCATCGGCCTGCAGACTGGAGAGGAGCCGTGAACAAATACGGCTGAGATTGAAGGAAACGCCGAGATTGAAGGAAACAGAGCGCTGAAGTAATTAAGCGCGCGACGCACACGCAAGGAGCACAGACGCAGGGACAGTTCAGACCGCGGCCGTTTTCCACAAAGGACTTACATGAAAATTCGTAAAGCAGTGATACCGGCAGCCGGGCTCGGAACCCGATTCTTGCCGGCCACGAAAGCCGTGCCGAAAGAGCTTCTTCCAATCGTCGATACTCCGACAATCCAATACATCGTCAAAGAGGCGGTCGATTCAGGGATTGAGGATGTCATCTTCGTTACGGGCCGCGGAAAGAACGCGATTCTTGACCATTTCGACAGCTATCCTGAGCTCGAAGAGAAGCTCGATCGAGAGGGAAAACACGAGCTCGCAGAGACGCTCCGCGAAGTGAGCACAATGGTGAAAGTGGTCTCCGTGCGCCAGCCGGAGCCGCGCGGACTCGGCCATGCGGTCATGTGCGCGAAGGACCTGATCGGTGATGAGCCTTTTCTGGTTCTGCTTGGCGATGACCTCGTTGATTCGACAGTTCCGTGCTCGCGGCAGATGATGGATGTGTTTGCGACCCACGGAAAATCCGTGGTCGCGCTGATGCGGGTGGCGGATGAAGATGTGCCTCGCTTCGGGATCTGCGGGGGCCACGCTATCCAAGACCGTGTCTACAACTTGGATGTCATGGTGGAGAAGCCGTCGCTCAGCGAAGCTCCTTCGAACCTTGCGATTGTCGGGCGCTACATCCTGAAGCCCTCGATCTTCAGGTATCTTGAGGAGCAGAAGCCCGGCAAAGGCGGGGAGATCCAGCTGACCGACGCGATGGAGCGGATGATGAAGGTGGAAGGGTTCACCGGGTACGAGTTTGAAGGGCAGCGCTACGATGCAGGCGACAAGTTCGGCTTCATCCAGGCGGGGATCGCTTATGGCTTGAAGCGGCGAGATATTGCGCCGCGGTTAAAAGCCTACATGAAAGAGCTCGTCCAGCGCGGATGAGCGTTCACGGAAAGTTTCTGCAACTACAGCGGGGATGAACTACAGCGGGGATGGCAGATATTGTGAACGCTTGGTCTTTGTCACCCCTGGTTTTGCTTTGCAAAGCCGTCCCCTGAGGGGACGGGCAGTTACGGCGTGCGATTTTCAAGGACACGCAAGTGATACCGCGGCGTAGTTGCGGTAATTAACTACTTGGATTTTCTGCATAAAAATCCATTTGAAAGGCGCATCTCTCTGCGTCTCAAGTTCATCTTAATCTTCATCGATATAGTGGATCGATGAATTCCGTAGATGAGAAGGACTATTACTCGCTTTTAGGTGTCCAACGTGACGCCACTCCTGAACAGATCAAGGAGGCCTATAAGGAGATCGCGAGAGTCTATCATCCGGATTCGAATTACTACTCCGAAATCACCGATCAGGATCTTAACGTTGACCAGATCGACGTCTTCAAAACGATCACCGCCGCCTATCACACGCTGACCAACGCAGCGAAACGCGCCGCTTACGATCAGACTCTCGCTCCCGATCTGCGGGGCTGGGTTGACCCGGTTGATGAGGATGCAGAGATCCTCGAAGCGCTCGAGAAAATGGGCGTCGAGCCGGAATCAGTCGGCATGCAGCCCAGACGCGAGCCGCGTAAACGCAAGAACTCCTCGGCGTACGGAATCTTCGGAACGGTCGATGCTGCGGCGGAGCTGACAAACAACAAGCCGCCCACTCAGCCCGGACAATTCAACCAAACGGCCTTCGGCCACGGCGAAGCCGGCATGACGAAGAAGGCGAAGAAGGGGACTTTATCGAACCTTCTGCGGCCTTCAACCGATTCGTCCGAGTACAAAGCAGCGATGCCTCAGCCGATGATGACGGCTAAGCAGCCGCACATTCCGCCGGAGACGGACAAGGTGAAGCTCCTCCTCATCGCCTTCGCCGGAACCGGAACGGTTTGTTTTGTGTTGTCGCTGCTGCTTTTCGCGATGCTGCGCTAAAGAGCTTCTTACTTCCCTTCGAGCGCGAACGCCTTCGAACGATATTCGATCGTCTGCTCGATCACGTGTTGGCGCTCTTTCGGAAATTTGAGCTCCACTCCAACCTGCTCATAGACAGTGCGAAATGGGTGCAACGGCGCCTCAGAACAGGAGTCTGATTTCGCATGCCCCAAGCAGAGCTTTCGAAACGGCTTCGAAAAGAAGCCCGGCTCATCGTTCTTCCAGAGGGAGCCCGCGGTCTTCGCAGCATCGTTCTCCATGAGGAAATCGCTCGGCAGCTCCGAAGAGTTATCGAGCGCGAGCGGCTGCACTGTTCTGGAGCGTCCCAGAAGCGATCCGGTCATGGCTTGGAAAAAGAAAACCAGGCCGATGCCGGCGAGAACGACTCGCAGAAACAGCTGATTGTTCCGCGGAACGGGCTCGAAAAGCGGCTTCGGCTGAGTGGCGGGCTTCAGCGCATTTGGCCCCCGTTGGGCCCTTTCAACTTTTACTTCCGGCATTGACTGAGCAGCAGCTTGGGCATCCGGGGCTGGCCGGCGTCCTACGACGGGAGTGGTGTCGATCTTTGGAGCAACGGCACTCTTGGTTTTACCCGGGCTGGTTGTCCTTTCCGGGGTGGTTTGTTGGACTCCTCTTTCGGGCTCTTGCGCGGGTGCCTCAGCCGAGTGTCCCAGGACCGATTGCTTGGGGGCCAGCTCACTTGGCGCGGGCGCGGCAGGGGTCGACCGATCAACGCCTGAGCGATCTACATGGATCAGTGTGGTCGATTTCCTGGTTGTAATCTTTGCCATCTCGGTGCCGCCCTAGTTCTGCGGTCCTCTGATATCGAAGCTGTCTCCAAGTCTGCCCGCGCCGCCGGCCGGTGGAGGGGGAGCAGGCGGAGGAACCGGAGCTCCGCGAGAGTAGGGGCTGTTCGTGCTAATTCCCATGCTCCGGAGCCCGCCGCGTCCTCGTAATTTGAAGCCGGCAGGAAGGCCAGTGGGGCCGGTGGAGATTGATCCGCGGCGGTTCCGCCCTGAGAGGTTGAAGGAGTCTTCCCGTCGCGTGGTCGTGTTCCCAGCGGCGTTCTTCACAGGAATCCCCGCCTGGTCGTCGGTGAAAAATCCGTCCTGAGTGACATTTTCGTCGAAATATCCCGCCTGCCGATCGGAGTCCTCGGTGGCCTGATCGCCTGTTTGAGCGGTCGCAGCTGCCTCGGCGGGCAGATCCTCAGCTCGGGCGTTGAGAGGAAGAATCAATAAAATCAATATGATGAGCTGTTTCACTGGAGGCCTCAGAGTGTTCTCCCAACTCTTCTCGGATCTTACGCCGAAGCTGCTTCAGTTGCGAGGGGGGTAAAAGCACCGATCCGAGTCGAAAGTCGGACCTCCCTAGCTCGAGCTCCCGGTGGGTCAGGGCGTAGTAGGACCGGCTTAGGTAGAGCCTGCCGAGGTGCCGGGAGAAATTGTTCTGGGCAAAGGGCGCGAAGGGCAGGGAGCGCAGGCCGCGTAATAGAGCATCGAACGCCTCCTCAGCGTGACCGAGCCACAGCCGGCAAGCCTCCCGGTAGAGCTCAGTGAACATCTTCAGCTGCGGCGCTTTTTCACCAGCCTGTTCGAAGAGTTTCGATGCTTCAGTAATCGCGGCCCGGTCAACGCCAAAACCTTTGCTGCTGTAGGCCTGCTCGAAGCGAACGAGCGCCTTTTCCAGTAGCACGGCGGGAGTCGGCTCGCTCGTCGCGGATAGGATCGCAAGTGCTGCGTCGAATTCTCCAGCGCCGCGAAGCATCTCGAGCTCTAGTTCGATTCGTTCTGCGCGTCGGACGTAGGACGAGTAGCGAAGCTCATCTCGGGCTGCGTCGAAAAGGCCGGCGTCAGCCATGAAACGGGCCCGCTGCAAATGGAAGCGATCGCGAGGAAAATGTATCAGCCGTCCGAGGGAGGGGTTCAGCTCCTCGAAAGCCTGGAGCGCCGATTCGACCCGTTGAGCGACAGCCAACCGCACCGCATCATCGAGAGCACGAAGTGGCGGAACGAAGAGCAGCCGATCAACCACGGCAAAAAAACAGCAGGCGAGGAGCCACACCGCAACGAGCTGAGTCTGAGCCGCGGGGTGCTGTGGGTGGACGAATAGCGCGGCGAGGATTTCAAACAGGATGAAGCAACTGGTGAGCTCCAGCCCGAGCCGCATGCCATGGGCTTCGAAGGTCAGAAAAGAGAGCAGATCGCTGAGAATTTTTCGGGGGCCGCCGTTCGGGAGCGTAGCGGGAGCATTGGGAAAAGATGTAGTAGAGCTGCCGTTCCGCTGCATAGAGAGGATATCGGCAGATACGTTCGGGAGCCTGAATTCGAAGTGAAAGTCGCAAATGCCCGATTTCTGAACAGCGCGCCGTTTGCGGCGCTGGCGGAGCTTTCCGACGTTACGTACTCCGAGCATACAACCGGCGAGTGCGCAGACCGGCTTTTCCGAAATGAGGCGGACATGGCGATTGTGCCGATCGTGTCGGCCATCCAGCCGCCGGGTTACCGGTTTCTCCGGTATGGGATCTGCGGTGACGGGCCGGTTCGATCGGTGCTGCTCTTGGCCGAGAGCGAGCTGCCAGAGATCGACACAGTGCTTGTCGATACGACCTCGCGCTCATCAATCGTTTTATTGAAGGTGCTTCTGGCTTCTCTCAGCAAACGGGCAATCACTTACACCCCTGTGCGTCCGGAGCTGATTCCATCGCTCATTGGCGGACGAACAGCGGGTCTGCTCATCGCCGATCATGCCCTGGAAGCGGAGAGGAGCTTCTCTTTTCGCTACGACCTCTCCGAGCAATGGAAGAAGCTGAGCGGGCTGCCGATCTGCTTTGCAGTGTGGGCGCACCGGGGTACGAGCAGCGGCGAAAACGGTGTCATCGAAATGCTCGCCGACCAGCTGGAAAGCGGAGTAGCGCGTGGTGGCGACTTCGCACGCCGTTGGGCGCTCTGTCACGGCGCAGATCCGGAAACTGCGGCGGAATACGTCACGCAGAGTCTGCGCTATCGAATCACGCCGGAGATCGCCGCCGGTACTCAGGAGTTTCTTCGGCGCGCGCAGGCATTGAGCCTGCTCGAATCAGAACTCACTTTCGCGAAGCAACTCGCTCTTTAATTTCTTTCACGAGCTCTTCGAGCGAGAGGGTCGACTGCTGCTCCACGCCGTAGCGGCGCAATGTCACGGTGGCAGATTCCTCCTCCTTCGCTCCGACAATCGCGATGTTCGGGATTTTCTGCTTGATCGCATGCCGCAGACGCTTGTTGAAGGTTTCGCTCGAAGAATCGACCTCAACGCGCAGCCCGCTTTCCGCCAGCGTTTCCCGAACTTTCTCGCCGTAAGCCGCGAACTTGTCCGAAACCGCGACCACGAGTACCTGCACCGGAGCGAGCCAAACCGGAAACGCTCCGCCGACGTGCTCAACGAGCACCGCGAAGAATCGCTCCATCGAACCGAGCAGCGCGCGGTGAATCATGTAGGGCTGATGCTTCTGACCATCGGCTCCGATGTAAGAGAGATCGAAGCGCTGGGGCAGATTGAAGTCGAACTGAATCGTGCTTAGCTGCCACTGACGTCCGAGCACATCGTTGACGCAGATATCGATCTTTGGCCCATAAAACGCGCCGTCTCCCTCGTTTATCGCGAATGGGAGACCCGAGCGGTTGAGCGAGGCTCTGAGCGCCTCTTCCGCAGCATCCCACTGTGAATCCTCACCGACCCGTTTCTGCGGACGAGTGCTGAGATAGAGCTTGAAGTCTTCGAAGGTAAAATCGCGCAGGATGCTGAGACTGAAGTCGACGACCCGGTCGATCTCCTGCGGCATCTGGTCGGCGCGGCAGAAGAGGTGTGCGTCATCTTGCGTGAAGCCGCGCACGCGAAGCAGCCCGTGGAGAGTTCCGCTTCGCTCAAAGCGATACACCGTTCCCCATTCCGCGAACCGTTTCGGAAGCTCGCGGTAAGAGCGCATCGAGCTTTTGTAAATCTCGCAGTGGAAGGGGCAGTTCATCGGTTTGAGGTAGAACTCCTGCCCCTCCATCTCGAGAGCCGGGAACATCGAATCTTTGTAGAAGCCGAGGTGACCGCTTGTTTCCCAAAGCGTGGAACGGCCGACATGCGGTGTGTAAACAAAATCGTACTCGGCTTCGATGTGGCGCTTCTTGCAGTGCTCTTCGATTAGATGCCGGATTTTTCCGCCTTTCGGATGCCAGAGGATAAGTCCGCCCCCGACCTCTTCATGGTTGATGCTGAAGAGATCGAGCTCCGCACCAAGCTTTCGGTGATCCCGCTCTTGGGCAAGGCGCCGGCGCTCGGTGAATTCATCGAGCTGTGCGCGGTTCTCGAAGGCAAGCGCGTAGATGCGTGTAAGCTGCGGCCGCTTCTCATCGCCCCGCCAATAGGCCCCGGCAATGGTGTCGATCTTAAATGCGTCGGCGGGAAGCTCGCCCGTATGCGCAACGTGCGGGCCGCGGCACATGTCCGTAAAGGGACCGTTTGTGAAGAAGCCGAGCTGTGTTTCTCCGCGGGAGGCTAGTTCCGCGGCATACTCCGCTTTGTAACTCTCACCTGCTTTTTCTAGGGCGGCGATCGCATCGGATGCAGATTGGCTGGATTGCTGAAAGGGTTGGCGCTGTCCGATGATCTTCCGCATCCGCTTCTCGATCTCCGAGAAATCTTCCGGAGTCAGCGGCTCCGTCAGTTCGAAGTCGTAGTAAAAGCCATCTTCGACCGGGGGGCCGAAAGCAAGCTTTGAGTTAGGACGGAGCTGAAGCACTGCCTGAGCGAGCACGTGCGCCAGCGAATGCCGGATTTTAAAGAGTGGGGAGCTGTCGTCGTTCATGGAGCGTTCCTTAAGGAATGCACCTTAAGAGAGGCCCGTCTGCGAAAGCAATCAGCGGATACAGTTCGGCCCAATCAGTAAATACCCAATCGGTAAATAATTGGGGGCCGATCTACTTAGCAGGTGCTTTTGCGAGCTTCGCGATCTTGGCGTTCAAGCGCGATGCTTTGCGGGCGGCGTTGTTCTTGTGCAGGAGGCCTTTTGAGACCGCCTTCCCGAGCAGGCTGGTAGTCTTCTTGGCTGCTGTCGTCGCGCCTTTCTTATCGCCCTTCTCGACGAGCTCGAGAGTTGATTTCATAGCGGTGCGGATAGTCGAGCGAGCTTCACGGTTTGCAAGCTTGCGGACTTCATTCTGACGCTGGCGCTTTTCGGCTGACTTGTGGGTCGGCATGGCGATAATTCCTCAATAAGGCCGGTGTTTATAGGGAAATTCGCCGATTATGTAAAATCAAGGCGCGGAAAGCGCGCGTTAGCGAGGTTCCGTCAAGGTTCTGCGCGCTTGGCCTTCTGCCAAAGCGCCTCAAGCTCGTCTACGGTGTGCTCGGTAAGAGGCTTCTCCACCATCGCCTCCACCCGGTTAAATCGGGTCGTAAAGCGATCGCAGGCAGCGCGGAGAGTGTCTTCGCTGTGCACTTTGAGCCAGCGCCCCAACTGGCCGAGGGCGAAGAACAAGTCACCAAGCTCCTCGAAGATTCGCTGCTGCCGTTCGGGATCGTTCTCCACGCGGGCGGTCTCGGCTTTCAGCTCCTTGAGCTCCTCTTCGACCTTAGCCCAGACACCGTCGATCGATTCCCAGTCGAAATTGAATTTCGCTGCTTTCTCCCCGAGCCGCTGCGCCCGGACCAGCGCCGGGAGGGCCTTCGGAACACCGCCGAGAATCGTCTCCGGTTCCCCGTCGGCCCTCTTCTCCTGCAGCTTGATTCGCTCCCAGTTGGTCTTCACCTCTTCGGGGGTCGATGCCTCGGCGGTCCCAAAGACATGCGGATGCCGCCGGATCATCTTCTCGGTGATCAGTGCGACGACTTCATCGATCTGAAACGCCCCGCGATCGGCCGCGATCTGCGAATGCAATACGACCTGCAGCAACAGGTCGCCCAACTCCTTCTTTAGTTCGCCATCGTCGGCCCGATCAATCGCCTCGAGGACCTCATAGGTCTCCTCGACGAGATACGGCCTGATGCTCTGATTCGTCTGGGCAATATCCCACGGGCATCCGCCATTCGGATCACGCAGCCGGGCGATGATCTCAACGAACTTCCGAAAATTCTCTGCCGCAGTGTCCGAACTCACGCCCGGCTCGTAGCGCAACTTCCACCCCGAGACAAAAGGGACAGAACTCCTCAGCCGCGACGCACAAATAATTATACGCGATATGATTATTTGCGTTCGCGGAGGAGGGGATGCGCTACGCGCCGAGTTTGAGCCGGATTCCGCCGAAGAAGGAGATGCCGGGCATACGGTAGCCTGCGTCGGTGTACTGGGTGTCGAACAGGTTATCGCCGCGGACGAAGAGTTCTACGCTATTGCTAACAGGCACGGTGATGGCCGTATTCAGTATGGTGAAGGGGTCCTCCTTGAAGGTGTCCTCGGCGCCGAAGAACTCGATGCGCTGGGAATCTCTGTAGCGCAGCTCTGTGTACCAATTGGCGAAGCCCAGGTTAACCGTCGAGGCGATCGCAAAGACGTTGTGCGGGCGGCGTTGTAAGCGTTCGCCACCGACGTCAGCCTTCCCAAGGTAGGTGTAGGCAGCACGGAGGTTGAGCCAATCTACTGGTAGAGCGGCGATGGAATACTCGAGTCCTTGGGTCTCGCCGCCGCCGCCGTTGAGGTACGCCGGCTTTGAGAAGTCAAAGAGGATCGTATTGTCCGAAGCGAGGTTGAAGAAGGTCACATCTGCCTCGAGCCGCTTATCAAAGAGCGGCTGGGTCACACCCGCATCGAATGAAAGTGACTCCTCCGGCTTCAGGCTCCGATTTCCGACTGTATCCACAACTCCGGTGGTGAAGTTCACGAGCTTACCCTGCGTCTCAAAGAGCGAGGGCGCACGGAAACCTTGGGACACGCTGGAGTGCACTCTCGTTCCAACCACCGGGCATTTGAATACGCCCGAGGCTTCGAAGATGGGAAGAGTGCGATCGATTGCGCTGATGTGCGTCAATCGCGCACCGGCATTTAGCTCAAGCATTCGATCAAGGAGCGATACCCGGTTCTTTACGAAGACGGCGTAACGATCTTGTGTCCCCTCGTCATCGTCCGGATTTCCGGTGATTGTCCGGTAATCCTGATGCTCGTATTCCGCGCCGGCGATCAGCGTAGATGCGAGCTCGGGGATCGCCAGCGAATTCTGCCAATCAATATTAAACGAGTTTCCTTTGAAGTCAGAATCGGAGCCGAATCCGTCGAACTCGAAGTAGTAGCTCCGGATCGTGTTGTTCGCGTAGATCGAGAGCTTCGACGTAAACTCCTCCGCCGGATGGTACTCGGTCGTTAGGCCGTAATGAAAAGCCTGCGCTGTTGAATGATTGTTCTCGCTCGGCAGATTCGTTACGAGCTTGCCGTCTGAACTGAGCGCCGGATTGGCATCAAGGCTGTTCTTCGCGACGACCATTCGAAAGATCGGCGTTAGCTTGATCTCTTCGCTCAGCTTGTACTCACCAACGGAGCTGACAGTCGTGTTCTCATAATTCCGATCATGGTTTAGGCCTTCACTATCGATTCTCGTAACCGTTGTGATCATCCCGCCGTCTTCTCCTCCTGCGCTGATCTGCGCGGATTCTTCAAACGTGCTGTAGCTGCCGCCACGAAAGAGGAGCTTTGAATTCACCCCTGCTTTCGGCATCTCTGTAAGCATGTTGACCGAGCCGGCTTGACCATCTGATCCGTAAAGCGTCCCATTTCCACCGCGAAGAACTTCAACTCCGCGAAGGTCGTTCGTCGTAAGGAACGCGAAGAATGTATCGGCGATTCCGCTGATCGAGCTGGGATCGTTCAAACGCAGACCGTTCAACAGCAGTTGGGTTCCCGAGCTGCGGAATCCGCGAATCTCGACCAGACTTGTTCCGGGCGAGCCGGGACCGCCCAGGTTCTGGCTGCGCACTCCGGGGATCGTTTGCAGTGAGTCAACGAGCGAAGAGCTCTCTTGCTCCTTGAAGTCTTCACTCGTGCGAGAATCGATCGAACGCCCGACATCTTCGCGCCGGACCTCCATACGATCTGCAGTCACGACTAGTTCCGGCATCCTCGTGGCGGTTTCCGGCGGTTTCGCGGGTTCTGCAGCGGTCTGACTTTCTTCCGCTGAGGCGGATACGGTGACGAGTGCGCTTAAAGTGAGAGCGGCAAGCGCAGCCGCGCAGGTACGTTTCATTTCGCTTCTTTCCTCCGAAGAGCTGTATTTCCGCACTTGCTGGACAGGTCTCCTGGCTTACTCACCGCAATTGTTCATTGCGGGCTCCGGCCTTCCCAAAGCGACGTTGCTTCAGTGGCGCAGCGGAGGATGGAACTCTCCATCAGCTTACAGTGGCGGGGACCGCGTCAGATTTTCACTGACTTCCCTTAACCGGCGGCGGCACAAGTGCAGCATCCGGCTAACCTCGGTGGAACGAAAATTCGCACCATCGAAGTACATCCTGCGAGTGTGGAGATCCGCTAACACCCGCGTATCTGCGAGTCAACGGAACATCGGGACTGATGAACTCACCGCGCGGGAGCGCTCTCCGGCTTCGCTACCTCAACACGCAGGAGCTTTACCGGCAGCTTCACGCGGCGGCCGTCTATCGGAAACTCTCTCGACTCAAGCTTGATTGACGAAAGCGCTAACAGCCTGTCGCGGAACTCTGCTGCGGGTCCGGGAAATACTTTCTCTATCGCGCGCGCCTGCAGATAGCAGAGGAAGCTTGCCGGATTCGGACGCACCGCGTGCTTCGCCGTAAACGCACTGACAAACTCCGGCACCGAGTAATCGACTTCAGTGAAGAACACATCGTGCATGTGGTGGGCGCCTGCCGCCTCGATGCTCTCGGCATTCTGCGCCCACCACAGCGTCATGATGGGTTGATTCATCGCCATCTCACGCGAGCGGCGGATCAGTGTGGGGATCTGCTGAATCGAGGTGAAGAACATCAGAACTCCCGGATCGCTCCGTCGCGCGCGCGCAAGCAATGAAGCGAGTGCCTCGACTTCAGTCGGCGCAAACTGCTCATTGAAGACAATCTTTCCGCCTTGCGATTCGAACGCTTTCCGAAACGCCTCGGCAAACGGCAGCAGCCACTCGTCTTCGGTGGCGAATATCGCCGCAGTTTTCCGACCCTGGGCGAGTGCCGCGTTTGCCATCAGCAAGCCCTCGTCATTCATGTCCGGCCAGTACTGCACAGCATACGGGTTCTCGATCACGAACCGTGGATTTGCAACGAGACCTGATACTGGAATTCGATATTGTTTCGAGAGCGGATTGACCGCCATGCCGACCGGACTTCGCAGAGTGACAACCGAATCGACGTGTTCGATCTCAGCGAGGCGCTTGAACTCCACCGTAGAAGTTTTTCCATCCGACTGACTGTCTGCCAATACCGTGCGTCCGTTCTGACGCAACATCTCTACGAGCTCATAACCCCAACGGCATTCGGTTCCGATCTGCTGATACGCACCGGTCAACGGGATCAACAATCCGATCTTCGGCTCCGCCGGCTGCGAAAAGGCGGTCTGAGCGAAGGCAATGCTGATAATAAAAGAAAGGGCGAGCGCAGCACGATTCAACATGCACTGGTCCTAGCATAACCTTTGAAGCTAGTATTCGCTCGTAACTGTTTAGGGCGGTATCTGTTTAGGCGTCCGCGCGATTTTGATGAGTAAGAACTGTCGGTGCACGAATTCGGAGAGACGGAGCTTTCTTAGGCTCCTGATCGCAGCGCCGGTCCTCTCGACGCTCGAGGTAGGATGCAAACAGAGTTACCGGCGGCCCGCGGGCGATCACAACCTCGGACCGGTGCAGGACCTTCTCTACGGCCAACAGATTGTGCGCGATCGTCAGATGCTCGTCATTCGAGATGCGAAAGGTTGGGCGGCGATGAGTACGCAATGCAGCCATGATGGCTGCGCGCTCAGTTATCAAGATAAGTATTTCCTTTGCATGTGCTGCGGATCAGTTTTCGATCATCTCGGAAACGTCCATCGTGGTCCGGCGAAAGAGACACTGCCGTATCTCAAGGTCCGCTACGCAGATGGAAATCTCTATGCGGACTCCGGAAGGACCGTCGACGCGGCGGAACGCTACACGACTCCCGAGATCGAGGCCGCAATCAAGCAGCTCGCCGATCGAATCAAGCGC
The DNA here is from genome assembly GCA_964401925.1 of uncultured Bdellovibrionales bacterium. Lineage (GTDB taxonomy): Bacteria > Bdellovibrionota_C > UBA2361 > SZUA-149 > JADYYL01 > CAYOAK01. The sequence continues at coordinate 22,439 of CAYOAK010000015.1, forward strand.
GAAGGCGCTCATAGCGGAAAGGCAATCCCGGATATCCTCCTCGGCAAGGGTGACGGCGAAACCGGACCGATGGTCGAAGACACCCGCGTCCCGGGTGTGTATCCGACCCCCCAATGAGGAAGGGGGCCTGTCGCCCCCTTTTCGTTACGAACCGAGCTTCGGTTCAGGTGGTGCCACCTTTACGGGCGGGAGCTGATTCGCATGCTTGTCGGCTTTTAATTTCAGCTCGAAGGAATCCGAGACCGGCTCATCCTCTTCCGGGTCGCGGAAGCGAAGGAGCTTCGGCGCGGGCCAATAGTAGGGGAGCGGGTAATTTGCGAACGCCACGTTGCGCACAGGGATTCGCTCCATGCTCGTGGGGAGCGAGTTGTTCCGGAGCATCTTTGCGATCTCCTGGGTCTTCGGCATTTCGACGCTCGCGGCCGAGAGGACGAGCGCGCTGTTTGGATCTATCAATCGCGCGTTCACATAAATTCTTACCGGGGAGACCGTATAGGTGCCGACGATGATGCCCGAAAGATCTTGGGCCTGGCGGAGCTGCTTCAGGTCTCGTGAGAGGCCGAACTCCCCTTGGTCATACATAATCTGCAGCGCTTCTGACTGGCGGATCTCGCGGACATTGTAGCCCTTCATCGCGAGCTCGCTAATCATCTGTTCGCCAAGGACGCGTCCAAAAGTTGACGTACCGTAGAGATTGTCGAGGTCGACAAAGGTGGCGACGGCTACCGGACCGGCCGCATTTCCCCGAAAGTAGGCATGGATCTGATCCGCCAGGTAACTGGTCTTAAACCTGCCAACTGACTGGTTTTCCGAGTCGTAGATATCGTATGCCGAGAAGGCCGGGAGGTCACTATAGCGCTTCGATGAAGCACACCCTGTCAGAACCGGCGCACTCATTGCTAGAACAGCAAGTGCCAGGTACTGCGCCTTGGCAACGAGCCCTTTCTCTCCGGTGGAGACGGTACGTGATTCGAAATTTTTCATATCAGCTCTCTAATGGACGCTCCTTGCCCCTCAACCTCAAACTGCGGAACCTCGGACTTCAGAACTTGAAACTGCTTTTCGTTCTCGGATTGGCACTCCTGCTATCGTCCTGCAGCGTGCGCACCTTTCCTTGGGTGGGAGAGAGTTGCAGAATCCATGCCGATATCGACGAGGATCTGCTCGACTACATAAAGCTCCGGTATGACAGAGAAAGCCCGAAGCGCTTCGCGATTTTCCCCTTTGAAGTCCCGGATAATTTTTTCCCACCGGTAAATAATCCCGGCAGCAGCGCAAACGATACTTCCCAAGAGCTCGCGCGACGTTTGCAGGCCGCGCTTGTCGCTACACAGGAGCTGGGAATTGTTGAGGTGTTTAATCGCTTTAACTGGCAGGGGAAGCGCGATGAGTTCTTTAAGGGGAACTACAGCGCGATCGAACAGGCACGGGCGGCCGGCTACGACTTCCTAATTGTCGGAATGCTCGAGCCGATCACGGACGACACGACGCTGCGGTTTCAGACCAAGCTCATCGATGCCGCTGCGAATACTACTGTGTGGTCAGGCCTGACAGAAGTTCATTCAAATGAACGCGCATGGAACCGGGGTGTTCTCGGCTCCGAGATGTTCAAAACGCGCTTCGATAATTTCAACTTCCGAGAGCGGTTCGAAAATTATGCCCGCTGCACGGCGAAGCGACTCGTGTTTGGAAAAGAGGATCAACCTCAGTAGCTCAGGCCGGCAGCTTCGAGAGGCTCTCCGGATCTGAGATCTCTACCCGTGCGACCTCTTTGTCGATCCGCTTCATCATGTTGCTCAGCACTTTTCCCGCGCCGTATTCGACCACTGTTCTCGACCCAGTATCGGCGAGCGCATGCTGCATCGACTCAGTCCATCGCACCGGAGCGCATACCTGCGCCTTCAGGGCAGCCCGAACCTCCTCCGGCGAACGAACCGGCTTCGCCGTGAAATTCGCGTAAACAGGAAACGCAGGCGCGCCAATTCCAATCGAATCGAGGTCAGCGGAAAGCCGATCAGCCGCGGGTTTCATCAATGAGCAATGGAACGGTGCGCTGACATTCAACGCGACGACCTTAGCGCCGCTTTTCACCAGGTTCTCAGAGAGCGCGTCTATCCCCGCAACATCACCGGCAACAACTGTCTGACCGGGACAATTCAAGTTTGCGATCTCTTTCACCCCGCCCGGTGTGCTGGCGATGATAGCCGAGATCTCTTCGGGCGCCGGTCCGAGCACGGCGATCATTTTTCCCGCGCCGGGCGCGACAGCTTCCTGCATATAACGTCCGCGCCGATTGACGAGCCGAACAGCGTCTCCGAACTGCAACGCACCGGCCGCGACTAGCGCAGCATATTCTCCGAGACTATGCCCGGCAGCCGCCGTTGGGATCAGCTTCCGTTGGATGTAGGCTGCAATGCTCGCCGTTAGAATCGCCGGCTGTGCGTTCTGGGTGAGTGTGAGCTCTTCGAGCGGCCCCTCAAAGCAGAGCCGCGACAGAGGAAAGCCGAGCACCTCATCGGCCTCCGCGAAGAGGTCACGTGCCTCGGAGCTTGCATCGAAAAAGGCCTTTCCCATCCCGATTGATTGCGATCCCTGGCCGGGAAAGAGGGCGATGTGATTCATGATCTAGGTCCGTTTGTGGGGCTAATACCCTCGTTTCACGGAAATTCTTCTGTGAAAATAGGGAATTGAAAGAAGCCTGACCTCCGGATTTTGTTCAAGAACCATCGAAGTTTCTCCGATATTGTTAGAGCGGAAGTACCAGTCACACCTCCGGGGTGGCGTAAGTAGTTGTAGTTCATTGGAAATTCAGAATCTCACACCGACTCGCGAGCACTGTAGCGAACTACGGGTTCTATTCGTCGACGACTGCCCCCAGCTGCGGACAGTTCTGACGGAAGTGCTCCGATCCCACGGCTTCGAGGTCAGTGTCGCCGCAAGTGCGAGCGAAGCGCTGCGTTTTCTCGAGCGCGAAACTCCGGATGTCATCGTTTCCGACATTATGATGCCGGAAACCGACGGCTTCATGCTTCACCATACTCTGCGCACTCACCCGTTGTGGTGCCATGTTCCATTCATTTTCCTGAGCGCACTCTCGGAGCCGGAGGATGTACGCGCGGCGCGCGAACGAGGATGCGACGAATACCTTACGAAGCCATTCGATCCCGCAGAGCTTGGAGCGATCATTCGCGGAAAGGCGATGCTTTCGAAGGAGCGGCGCACCAAGAACCAGGAGCAATTCGACGGCTATCGGAAACGGGTCATCCACACACTCTCACATGAGTTCCGGACCCCGCTCGTCGCGATCAACACCGGCACAGAACTTCTGCTCGACAATCCGGCCACCCGAACCGACGAAGATCATTTCCGGAAGCTTCTCGAATCGATTCATCGAGGCGGCCTGCGTTTGCAACGCCTGGTCGAAGATTTCATGTCACTGCAGCAGATTGAAACCGGCTCAGCGGCGAAAGTCGCCGAACGCCTGAAGCGCAAAGTCGCTGTTGCGAGCTTGGCGAAAGAGGCGCTCGATCATCACGCGGATACCTCCCAAGATCCAAATCAGCTGATCGAGTTCAGGAATGAAGTTGGTGAGGACAGAATCTGGGTCGAAGTCTACGACGCCCAGGTCCACAACATCATCTCCCGATTAATCGCGAACGCGCACAAATTCGCCGGCAGCAACGTGCCGATCGCCGTCATCGTTCGCGCCACGATGGACACCGCCTCTATCGTCATTCGAGATCGCGGTCCGGGACTGCCCGAGGGCCTCGTCAACAACGCTTGCGAGCTCTTTGCGCAGATCGATCGCGATAAGCTGGAGCAACAAGGCTGCGGACTTGGCCTCACCATCGCGAGTCACTACGCGAAATATAATCGCGGCCGGCTTCTGTTTCACAGCCCGCTCGAAGGCTCGGGACTCGAGGTCGAGCTTCGGCTATCGCGCGTTTCCTAACGCGGGACCTCCTTTCAGGCGAGCTTGTCCCGCTCAGCGCGAAGCTTTCGCAGCCTCTCTCCAATCTGAATATCCAGCCCGCGATCCGTCGGCTCGTAGAAGATCTGCCCTTTAAGCTGGTCCGGCAGATAATGCTCCGGTGACCAGCCGCCGGGAAGATCGTGCGCGTAGCTGTAGCCTTTGTGATTTCCCCACTCCTTCATCAGCTCAGTCGGAGCGTTTCGAAGCTTACGCGGAATCTCAACATTCGGCGCGACAGCATATGCGGCCTGCGCCTTTTGGAGTGCCACGTATGTGGCGTTCGATTTCGGACAAGCGGCGAGATAACACACAGCGTGAGCCATGATGATCTTCGCCTCTGGCATTCCGACTCGTTCGACTGCGCGGTCCGCGTTCATCGCGAGCTCGAGTGCGCGCGGATCGCAACTCGCATCTTCAGAAGCGAAGATGATCATGCGCCGTGTGAGAAATAACGGGTCCTCTCCGTTCTCGAGCGCCCGGACTAGGTAATACATCGCCGCGTCCGGATCCGATCCGCGCATCGATTTGATGAACGCGGAGATGAGATCGTAGTGATAATCCCCCTCCTGATCGAACGGTGCTGCTTGCGCGCCGAACGATTCGCGCACCAATTCCTCGGTGATCGCTTTCGCTTTCCGCGAGGAGGCATCAAGCGCTGCCCACTCAAGCGCCGTAAGGGCGCGGCGGGCGTCACCCATGCTGAGGCTCGCGATCAACTTACGCGCGGCGGGCTCAATTTCAAGATTGAGCGAGCCAAGTCCGCGCTCGGCGTCGCTTAAGGCACGGTCAACCAATTGCTCCAGAGATTCGGGAGTAAGTTGCTCAAGCAAAATGACGCGAAGGCGGCTGAGCAGCGCTCCACGAATTCTGAAGCTCACGTTCTCAGTCGTCATTCCGACGAGGGTAATCGTCCCATCCTCGAGGTGCGGCAGAAACGCATCTTGCTGCGCGCGATTGAAACGGTGGATCTCATCGACGAGTGCCAGCGTCGGCTTTCCTTCGCGGCTAAGAAAAAGTTTCGCGCGCTCGACCACCTCGCGGATCTCCTTCACGCCGTCGAGCACTCCGCTGATCCGTTCGAAATGAAATCCGGAGGTATCGGCAATCACACGGGCGATCGTTGTCTTTCCGGTACCGGGCGGACCACAGAGAAGAATCGAGGGAACGAGCGCTTCGGGTGTCCGGAGGATCCGGCCAAGCGGCGAATCCGGTCCGACCGCCTCTTCTTGGCCGACAATCTCGTCGAGCGTCTGCGGACGCATCCGCTCCGCTAACGGCACGTTTTTCCGTTCAAGGTCGGGGCCGGATCCGCCCTCGTTGCCCAAAAAGCTCGACTGCCTTGATAGGCCGCTCCCCGTGTTCCGGGCCGCTTTGTTCGGGTGCGCTTCCATTGACATCA
>CAYOAK010000016.1:0-27478 GCA_964401925.1 uncultured Bdellovibrionales bacterium
GAAATCGCCGGGATCGACCTGGTCCATGCGTTGCTGATAACCCTGCGGATCGATCTGGTGATACTGCCCCATAGAATCGTTCGCCCAGGTGCCCTGATTGTTCTGGTACACCCCTTGTTGGCCGCCGTAAGGCAATTCGGTGACCTCTCCCGTTTCTGAGTTCCGGTAGTACTGGTTTCCCTGAATCGCCTGCTGGCCGTAGCGCTGAAAGCTGTTGTCGAGGCGCTGCTGATTTGCCGTCCAACCCTGGTTGTACGATTCATAGCCTTGCTGAACCGTACGATTCGCATCCTGGAGCGCCCGGAAATTATCCTGTTGCTGTTGGAGCGCCGGTCCAGGATTTCGTCCGCCTTGAGTCATGATGTGACTATAAACAAACTGCTCGAACGGAATCTGCATGCCCGTCTGCCGGATGTAGTTTTGATATTCCATCTGAAGCTGCGGACCGTTCTGCTGAATGTAGCTTTGCATCATACGCTGTTGCTGCATCTGATTCTGCATCATCATGCCATTCAGCTGTGCACCCATTTGCGCATCAAACGCCATATTTTGTTGCGCGAGTGAGTTGAGATCCTGCGCCCGGACTGTCTGCGGCGTGAGCGTGAGTACGAGGACAAGAGTTGTCGAAAAAATGGCCGGGGAAACAAGGTTCATTATCGTTCTCCAAGTCGGCGGAATGATCTCCGGCGGCGACGCGAACCTAACATAGCGGCGGATAAAATTGCGAGATTCGTGTGGGAAAACACGCTCGCCAACAATCCGTTACGGTTTCACGAGTCTGGATTCTCTTATCTTTTCAAGCTACTTACGCGTTCGATCGCAACGCAGCAGAGGCCCATGGGCGAAACACGTTCATTCAAACTCAGTCCGATCCGGCTTTGGTTCGCCGGATCGGTTGTTGTGTTCCTCGCGGCGATCCCATTCCTGCTCGTGATCGGAGCTATCCTCCATCCCGAGTCGAACTTTCTGATGGCGGCGGGAATCTTGGCCGTGATCATGCTTCCGTTCGCAGGTTTCCTCGGATTCTGTGTCTGGTACCCGACACTCTTTGTCGGACCTGCGGGCGTGACCGTCCGCGGTTGCCTGGGGTTCTCGACCGTCGTTTTGCCATGGGAGAATATCGAAAGACTTCGTCTGAGCCCCGCCACTGAAGCGTTAATCCTGCGAAACCCGCTGGAAGATCGCCTCGCAAACAAGCTCCGGAACTGGGCAGGTACAACGATGGCTGGAGCTCCCCTTTTCAACGATGAGCAGCGGCAGCTCATCGCAGAGGGACGGTATGTTCCCGTTGAGCCTTATGCTTGGTGGTTCGAGCACGGCGAGCTCCTGAATACGATTCGGCAGTTCTCACCGGCTCTCGTCGAACATTTCGCTGAGGATCGGAAGGCGGCGAGAGCGGCTGACTCTTCAAAAAAGACCGTGATCATTATCGTCAGCGCCATAACTGCAGTGGCTTTAACGATCGCGGTGCTCGCCGGACTTTACTCGGACGACCTCAGTCCGGAAACGCGGTCGCGGCTCGACGGTTGGGGGAATTCGTTCGAAGCGGTCGCAGGCTGGGGTTTGGCCGTCGTCTTTACGCTGTATGGTGTCGTGAACTTGATCAATGCCTACGGCCACCTTCGCAAAGGCAACTTCGGAATCGCCTTCCTCTGGTTCGCGATGGGAGTCATTCAATTGCTGCTCTGTCTGGCGATCCTCGGATCGAAAATGACCCCTACTTGAATCCCCTACCTGAATCGGGGGGCTGAAGAAGGATCTGAATCTCAGCCGAGAATTTCGAGACTCTCGACAGCTGCCGCAGGCGCAGTAAGGCGGACATACTCTGTCAGTAACTCGAATTGACGCCGGACCACCGCTTCGCCGACTCCGGGAGGCGCATACGCAACATAGAGCGCGCGGGACGTCGGCTCTTTAATCGGAGTCCGCTGATCCTGACCGTAAAGAATCGTCGAAATGATCCCCTCTGCGTCCGCCATCATCATGTCACCAGGGCGGACTTTTTTTGTCGTGCCGTTCATCTGCACAATCTCGTCTCCCTCTTGCGTCAGATCGATCCGCAACGGAGCCTCAATCGTGTCCAAATTATGGCCCGCAGTGAGCACAAGAGTCTGCAGCTCGGCCATGAAATAGGCATCAACCAGCGGATGCACATTCGGAAAATTCTTCCCTTTGAGCACAACTGATTCGAGCTGGAGCTGTACGTGGTAGGTCTTGTCGAACTTTTTGTAATAACGCTCGTAAGCCTGCATCGTCTCAAGCGCGAGAAAATCTCCGCGGCTGAATCCGGCATACTTTGTGCGCAGTTCAGTTTCGATCTCACGCTTCTTCGCATCGAGTGCGGCGGTAGGGGCTCCCGAAACATCTGCTAAGGCCATGACGCCGACAAGTCCGCCGGGCAATGTGCTTCGCAACCGCTCTGTGTAATCGATTTGGATCATAGGAGCTCAATCAAATGTCCGGAGCAGAAATTCCTGAAGCTCCAGCGCGAGAATCGAATAACCGTGCGGATTACAGTGCAGACCGTCTATTAGCAAATCCCGCCGATCCGGCTTTTTCGACCATGACCCGAAAATGTCGAAACACGGCACTCCTGCTTCGGCGGCGGTTTCCACCTCTATTCGAGCTATCTCCGCGGCTTCATTCTCAAAGAAATACATCTCTGATCGGAAGGGCAACGTTCTCTTCTCGTCAGGCGGTACGCCCGTGAGCAAGACCACCGGTGCGTGCTCACGGAGGTCTGCGAAAAGTGAAACAAGGATTTCGCGAAACAACCCCGCCTCAGTCCGAGCTCCTTCCGGCGAGTTCATGCGGCGAATATCGTTGAAACCGGGATAGAGCACGATCAGCTCGGGACGGCGGACACTGACTTCCTTGGGACCGCGCCGTGCAAGATCGCCGATCGTGTCGCCACCGACTCCGAGATTAAAGACCCGGTTCGCCGGGTCTCGAGGCTCAAACCACGCTCGAAACCGGCCGACAAATCCTCCCCCCGCGGGATCACCTTCACCGTAAACGGAGCTTCCTCCGAGGACGACAATTCTATTCGGAATCATAGCTTCACACGTAACTGATCAAGAGGGAGGGCTTTGCAAACTTCTCTTTCCGAGCCGCCCGGCCTATTTATCTCAGTATGGGAACCTTTCTCACAGCCGAGTGGCGCTATCTAGCCATGCTCAATTATGAGGTTGATAGCGCATTGCTTGAGCCACTCTGTCCAATTGGAACGGAGCTGGAGAGTTTCGAGGGGAAGTACTTTGCGAGTCCCGTAGCGTTTCGGTTTCTCGATACAAGAGTCATCGGTGTTCCGATTCCATTCCATCGAAACTTCGAGGAGATCAATCTTCGGTTCTATGTGCGTCGAAAAGCGCCCGATGGCTGGCGCCGCGGTGTCGTTTTCGTAAGAGAGATCGTTCCACGAGCAGCCATCGCACTCGTCGCCAGAGTCCTCTATGGAGAGAACTACGTAGCGATGCCGACAAGACATTCGTTCGTTCCAGCTCCTCTCACCCTCACATACGAATGGAAAGATCGAAGCCGATGGAACAAACTCTCGCTCGATGCACGCAGCGAGCCGAGACTCGCCGCCGAGGGATCCCATGAAGAATTCATCACGGAGCACTACTGGGGTTACACAAAACGCCGGAGCGAAACCACCGAGTATAAAGTTGCCCATCCAAAATGGAGAATCTGGCACGAGTGCAGCGCGAATCTCGATTGCGATCTTCAGGAGCTTTACGGTTCTGATTTTGCTGCCGCGCTCTCTGCTCCGCCGTCGTCGGTTTTTCTGGCTGAAGGATCGGAGATCTCGGTGTCCAGCGGAACAAAATTGGAAGCTTACCGCTCAACCTAGAGCCGTCCTGGTTTAGTCCCGGTACGATTTTGACGGCCCAGAGGGCCGGCAGGATTTCCTATTGAGGACGGCTCTCGGCTTTTGTTTCGCTCCGAAAAGAGCGGTTTCGTCTGCCACAACGAACTTAGTACCGCTCTAGCCGTTCTCTCCGTCACCAGACTGTCTTGGTCTTCCCGCCGTCAACAAGCAGATTCGCCCCGGTGATGTAGCTTGCAGCATCGGAGAGCAGAAACGCTGCGGCCGCCCCGAATTCCTCGATCGTTCCGTAACGCCCGAGCGGAATTGTGCGCATCTCGCTTTCACGTTGCTCATCCGAGCTGATTTTTCTCCGCTCTGCATTCGCTTGATCGAGCTCTTTGACGCGATCGGTCTCGATCCTTCCCGGAACCAGATTATTGATGCGAATCCCCTGGCCGGCAAACTCGTTCGATAGACTCTTTACGAGACTGACGACCCCGGAGCGCAACACATTCGAAAGCAGAAGAATCTCGATCGGCTCCTTTACCGATGTCGAAGTAACCGTGACGATCGAGCCGCTTCGCTGTTTCTGCATCTGCGGAAGAACGCTCCGAATCATCCGGACCGCCGAAAGCAGCGTAAGCTCGAAGGCCTTTTGCCAAACCGCGTCATCGTTCTGCAGAAACGTTCCGGCCGGGGGACCCCCCGCATTAACGAGAAGCGAATCGATGGCTCCAAAATGCTCCAGGGTCGCACCGCTCCATCGCTCGATGGATTCTCTGTTCGAAGCGTCGAACGTGGATGCGAGTACTTCTCCACCGTACTTCGACCTCAGCTTTGCCGCGGCTTTTTCAATGCCTTCGGCGCTCCGGCTTGCAATCGAAAGCCGGGCTCCTTCTTTCGCGCAGGCCTCCGCGACGCCGAAACCGATCCCTTGGCTCGATGCGGCAACCATCACAACTTTATCTTTCAGTCCCAAATTCATTCCGCTCCCCCCTCGCGCTGCTCCAAAGCCAGAAAGATGTTTGCAATATGCAGTGCATCGATAAACCGGCCTTCTTTGATTGATTCAAGCAGCTGGCGAAGTGGAATGAAAGTACACACCAATGATTCCGCGGCATCCGGCGAAGGTACCGCGGTTAACGCCGCTCCGAATGCAACGAAAGGATGAAGCCGGTTATTCATCCGGGCGGGGTTTGGAGAAAGCACTGCGAGCGGCTGCAGTGTCCGGACGGTGCAGCCGGCTTCTTCTCGCAGCTCCCTGCGAGCGGCGGCATCGGGGAGTTCCCCCGGATCCACACAACCCGCCGGAAGTTCCACCACTCGAGCACCGTACGCATGCCGGTACTGCTCCACGACGAGAACGTTCTCATTATCGTCGAACGCGACAACACTAATCCAATCGGACGACTCTTGGACGTAGTATGGATCGACAACGACACCATCCTCTGTCTCACAACAGTCGGCGCGCAGTCGCATCCATTGATCATCGATGAGCACCTTCGTGCTCCGGACGAACCAGTCGCTCATCGGGGAGCGCCATTTAAGAGAGTGGAAACATCCTGCATTAATGCTTCGAGCCGCGGCTGAGCCGCCAGATTCGCCTTCGCAACAATCGTATCGGGACCATAACGCGAAAGAATATCTCGCAAGCGCTCCTGATAGGAAACAACCTCCCCACCCTGCTTTACCTGGAGATCCCAATAAGTGATCAGCCTCGCGATAATATTCGGGGAGGGTTCAATCCCCGGAAATCCGCTTAGCATTCCCTCTTCCGGAGAGCATGAGTGCCCGGCAATCAACTCGCCGAGCTCCTTCTGCCCTTGGCCGTAGAGGAATCGCAGACCGTCGACGGGATGAAAGCCAGTCTCGGCAATCGGTTTCCAGTACCCGATGTCATGGAGCAACGCTGCACATTCTGCAATCTCCAGGTCAATCGGCGGATGCCAACCCAGTCGGTTCAGAAGCGCTGCGCTCTCGCGTACGCGACGGGCGATCTCCAATACGTGGACGAGCCGGGACGGCGAGGAGTTCAATGCCGTTTCCACGAATCTGCGCACCCCCTCCGGCTCAATCCAACTTTTTGGAAGTATGGTCATGTCTTCTCAAACAGCTCGAACGTCGTTTGACTCTTCCCCTTATCCTGCATCAAGCCGGATGCTACTTTGAGGCCTTTCGTAACGGCGATCCGGGCCGAGGAGACGGTTGCCACCGAACGCGGAAATGCACCGGAAGCGATCTGCTGCGCGGCCGCGGCGGGATCGATCAGATCTCCCTCACCCACCACAACCTTCGCATCGGGCAGAAGTGCGGCAAGTTGACCGCGGCACTGGCCGATCACAACAGGATGGGAGATCACCTCGCGAATCTCCTCAACTTCGGCATCCGGATGCACGAGCAGAAAGAATTCAACCACCAGCAGATAGCTCGCAACCTTCCGGCAGCGCCGATCGAACTCAAAGTTTTGCTTGGCGGCGGTGGTTTCTGCAACTAAACCGGTCGAGCTGCTTGAAACCGCAAATTGACCAAATCGGGCGGTGCCATCGAGCACCATCCCCAAAGTGCGCTCACTGGTAAGTGCAAACAGGAGCTTCGGGTACTCGGGGACATAGTCCGCGCCGAATCGGAGAAACGCCTCTTCATTGAAGCTTCCGGCACCACCTTGAATTGCTACCCTCAAAGGTTCCACTGATCTCGCAGCCGCTCCGATGGGATGATTCGGCTGTTTTACGCGGTTCAGCGTAAAGGTCCACCAGAAAGGCCCGTCGGAAAATCGATTGGGCTCCTAAGAAGAGTCATTGAATCAGCAACAAAGCGAGTACGAGGCCAACGACGAGGAGGAATGTCGCTAACGGCGCGGCAATGCCAACTCCTTCCTGTGCTTTGGCCAAGCGGAACGCGGTACGCTTTCCGCAGTGAGGACAAGGGATTACTGCCGCAGCCGAGACTGAAGTCCGGCCTCCCTTGGCCTCCAATGTTTGCGGTAAGGCAAACTCATAACGGCATGAACTGCAGATCACGGCCGAATGGCTGAGAGAAAACTCGGCAGAGGCTCTCATTCGGGTTTGGCCCCCGGGCCGAGTTTTTTCAGCTCCTGATCTGCCCGGTCCAACTCGATAGTGCCGCTGCAAAGATCAACTCCCAGCGCTCGGGACACGTCCGGAAATTTCGACGACGCATCCCAAGCCGAAGCAAAGACAAGGTACCGCGTCCCTTCCTTGAAATGATATCCATTGCAGGAGAACTGGTTGAGGAAGGTGTAAAGCACGATCTTCCGCGCCTTCTCGCCTTTCCAAATTTGATCGACTTTGAAGGTAACAATAACCGTCGACTCTTCAAACTTTTGCGTCACTCTCATCTGTTCGATCGAGCTAACCTCTCCCGAGAATACCGCATCCGATGAGTTGAGGGCACCCAAGACATCCGGCGCAGAGCAACTGCATGCGTGCGCTATGCCGGCACAAAAGGCACCCGGCAAAACCCCGCACACAATAAACAAACCGAGCAGTATCGAAACCGGACGGGAAAAGAATGAAGCGGCCTGCATGAGAATCCTGATTCGCCGTATTGGACGGCAGTAGGTCTAACCTGTTCACTCCAATAACTCGGTATCAAGAGTCACTGAAGAGGGAGTTTTTTCGGGCAATCCGGGCGAGCTGAGGCGGGAAGGGCAGCGATAATCTGACAGTGTCCGTTAATACACTCGGCCTTCAGCCGAGCCAAAAATTCGGAAGCGATCGCTTCCGATCCCACGCAGACCTGCAGCGAATGAGCGCACTCAATGAGAGGAGCAGTCTCTGCGACGAACGCTTCATAATCACGAAGGCGATGCTTCTGCACACCGGCCGGCCACCCGCATGGATCGAGTGCGACGGTACATTCCACTGTACTCTTGCAGTCGGCCCACGAGAGGGGCTCCGCCACAGCGTTCGCCAACAATTGGGGGGAGAGAATAAAGAGTGCTGCCGGAAATTTTTGCATTGAGAGCTACTGGGAGAAAGCGATGCCAAATCCGAGCGCGCAAAGTCCCAGCACCACTAACTGGTGGCTCAGGCCGATACGCGACACGGCTTCCTGTGAAAGTCCGGCTCCGAATAACGAGCGCTTCAGCAGGACCCACCGCATCAGCAGTCCAACCGGTAAAACAAAAAGGACGAAGCGTGCCCCGCTCCAATGAAACTTCAGCAGCCATACGGAAAGGACGACTGCGATCGCCGGAACGATCACGATAACCCAACCCAGAATCCGGTGACCGGCTTCGATCTGCTCGACGACATCATTCTCTTTCGCCGAAAGCGGCCCGAGCGCCCATTGACGCGCGACAACGGAACCGAACGCACAGGCGACGGCGGTGACGGCCCCAGCAAAAATCACGATACTCGACTGAACGGCCATCGTCCCTCTCGGCCGTTGTTGTATCGGCCCGCAAGAATCAATACAGCACTGCGCCCGCCTTCTGTGAAGGAGAAATCCGGAGAAGCGCTCGTTATATCCTACGGCCGTGCTCCCTTACTTCGCAGCGGCTTTTGAGAAGCCGCATTTCCAGCAGGCCGTGAACTGGGGCTCGAGTAGCTCACCGCATCGCAAACAGCTCCATGCCTCGTCCGCCGGTGATACCAGCGTGCTTTCAAATTGCGCGAGAAGCTCGAGCGCCGCTTTTTCATCCGCCGGATCGACGGCAACTAACCGTGCGTAAGCCGGAAGCTCGGGACGCGCAGAGAGCAGCTCTTCGTGCTCGATTCGGACGCCAATCCCCTGGCTCTCGAGGTATGACTTTCGAAGATGAAGCTCGATCGAGAGCCGGGACGAAAACAGAGTTTCGCTAGGCATCACCTATCCCGCCGGTTTGAAGAGGAGAATATCGACCTGTTCATCGAGAAATTCTACGCTCTCCAGGTGGTCCCATCCGAGCGACTCGAACAGCGGCCGAAGCTCGCGTGTCCAGACATAGAGCGACTCCACTTTCTGACGTGCGGCCGCAGCCATACAATGCTGTATAAGTTGGCGGGCCAATCCCCGGCCCCGATATTGTTCGGACACATAGAGCGACCCAAGCCATGGGGAATATCCGGCACGGATTTCCATGTCATGCAGAAGGAGAGATACCGTACCGGCGAGAGTCGAGCCTTCCACCGCGGCAAAGCAGGTGGGAACGGTGTTCTTCGTCATCGTCTGGCGATGATATTCGAGTGCCTTGTCAAATTCGCCGTCATAGTAGGAGGGCCACTCTTCGTTGTTCCACCTCGCAATTTGCGGCAGGAATTCCGGAACATCTGCCAGAGAAAGAATCTCCATTACGCTGCCGGTAATGAGTAGACGGCAAATATTCTGAGCGGACCCGGCTCCGAATGATCGAACACTCCACGCACCAGCAGATCTCGCGTTTCATCGAGCGAAGCTAATAAGCAGCGCGAGTTCACGGGTGTCCTTCGGGCAAGATAGTTGCAACACAGCGGGGAACATTCCGGCACCGTTCCAACTGAAGCCGAAACGACATCGAATCCCTCAAGCGATTTTGCAGGGGGAATCTCGACAGCGGTCGGGAATGCCGGATCAGGCTCGACCGCTGACCAGCTGCGATCCTCCTCTTCGAATTGGAGGCTATAGATTTCGTAGTAGAAGAGCTTCGCCTGAGTGAGGTCTATGTTCTCTGCATCCGCAATCTGGCGAATCTCAATCGGAGAGTTGAAAAGCCAGAAGCCGTTATGCTTCCAGTGCTTTGCGTAATCCGTGAAGAACTTACTTACGCATCCGCTGACGGAATAAATCTCCGAAAGCTGCGGACATTCGAGCCAGTCCGGCGGACCGCTCATCAGCTTTGCCATGTAACCAGCGGGGACTAACGCCACAGAGCTCTCCGAAATTCTTAGCGAGTTATACGGCAAACCCGCACAAATGCCTTCCTATGAGCGGGCATACAACAATACGTCGGCTGAGTCAGCGCGAAGTAGCGGTGCTCACTCATCGATGCCTTCAGCCGTTTTCCACCCGTAACGTTTGTTGTGGTGAATCCGGGAAATTCCTTTCGTCGAACAATACGAGCTGCTCAGGGATGATCCGGAAAATTCGGCGCAGCGCTGAACCGGAAAGATCATCCGCGGTGCGATGCAACCGTGCCGAGGCGGGAAATCGCTGTAAGTAAATAGCGAGCGCCTCCTGAACTTCGCTTGGCTTTTCAAGCTGCTCGCAAGCTCCTTCGAGCTGAATGCCCCGGCACGGCATCTCAAACGGCCTCGGATGTTGCTCACAGATGGCCGCCGCAACGGATGGATTCAGTCGAATTTCCTCTGAGTGACGCCGGAATGTTTTCGAAACGAAATACAGATTCAGCCCGCTATCGAACGCATAATAAACCGTGCATATCCAGGGCCGGTTCGCTGCACATGACGCAACAGCGATCTGCGGAACGCTGGAAAGATACGTCCTAATCAGTTCGGATAGATCCACTGCTTCTCTCTGGACGATTCACGAACGAGCTTCCCGTTTCTATAGACTCCGATCCCAACCTGAGGAACGAGGTCACCCCGTCCATCGAAACGCAGAGGGCCGGTCACTCCCGGAAGATCTGTCGCCTCCAACGCCCGGAAAAGTGCATCTGGATCGCTCGAGCCCTCTGCGCGATGTATTGCATCCGCAACAATCGTCGCCATGTCAGCGGCATACGCATTGGTGAATGACGGCTCAACACCAAAGCGCGCCTTATATTTCTCAGCCCATGCCCGATTCTTCGAGGAGTCTTTATCTAAGTCGAAGAGCGGCGCCGTTCCGCGAATTCCTTCAATCTCCTCCGGTTTAAAGAGGGGTGCTGCATCGGCCATATCGTAACTCGCAAGCGTATTGCCGGCATGGATCAACTTGAAATTATTAAGTGCGCGAACCATTCCGAGATAGTTCTCCTGAAATCCGCAAAGGATGATCAGATCAGTAGCGAACTGTTGCACCCGGAGTGCTTCGTCTCTGAAATCTGTCTTGTCGAGCGGGTACGCCCTGACAAGCGGTTCGGAGAATCCGGCAGCCTTTAGCCCGGGGATGACGTTCTCCAAATAATGCTCATCGGTATGCGGAAGCTGCGGATAAAGAATCGCAATCTTCTTCGGCTTCACGGACTTCGCGTAGTCAAGGATGAGCGGCAGCTCTGCGCGAAAACTTACCCAGGTGCGAAAGTTCCGCTCCCCTTTTCCGCGGACATAATTGTCATAGATCCAGACGAAATGCGGCATTGGCTTCGGCGCAAGCAGATCGTGAATCGCCATGTATTCCGGTTTGACGCCGGAGAGGTAGATTGCGGGGTTCGTTAAGAGCTGGCGGCGAAGCACCGAAACCGTTTCCTTCGGGTCGCTCCGGTTATCGTCCCAATGATAGCGAACGCCGGCCGCAAGCCCCGGAGCCATCTGCTCTTGAGCAAACGTGATCCCTTCACGAATGTTATTACCATAGATCGCATGCGGACCGGTCAATGGCAGATTGCAGGCGACATCGACGGGCTTCGGCTCTGCAAAGACGGACGACGCTCCGAAAGAAGCTGCAGCTATTAAAAGCATCGGCCTGATGGCTCGTACTATCTGGTTCCCCAATATACGATTCATAGTCACCATCGGAGAAAGACTCGAAGCGAGGCCAACACCACCGAAGCCATCATGCAGATAACACCGGATCTGAAACCGCGTGAGGTCATTGTCGCACGGCTTCGCACCGCCGTGTCAGCCGCGAGAGCTGACGCTGCAAAATAGACACACAGCGCGACGAGAGACAGGGCGTTTAAAACATTGGGCTCCATGCTCATCGATAGCCAGCCCATAACGACAATCACGAGGAGAAGAATCACCGGTGACGCCAGTTTCAGGATGGTCCCGCCTGTCCGTTCAGCGAGTGCCGAAATCCAGAGAACGGCCGCAGCACACGGCAGCCCGAGCATGAGAATGGCCCCCGGCCAGCCCATCAGCAGGTCGATTATAAAGTCCACTTCTCCCTCTCAGATTGCATTCTCACCATTTCAACTCCGCGGATCCAGCGGCCGGCCTGACATCTCGCTCCTTGCACGCTCATTCCAATACTGAACATCTTGCTTGGAAGATACCTGCGGCGGATTTGCAATCGCTCTCACGGAAGTGAAAAGAATCGATTCCGGGAGTGAAAGCGCTGCCTCAATCTCTCGTCTGTGCGCCGGGGCAAGCGACCCATAGAATAGGCTCATATGCGGAACGACGGTATAGCCTTCGGGATCCCGCACCAGAGCTCGCACTTTCTCACACATCTCCGAGAGAATGGGTGAGTTTCTGAACTGAATGAAACAGGTTTGCGTAAACTGATCTGAGAACAGCAGCGAAGCCGGCTGAAGATGAAGTGGCTCATACGAACTCAAAGCGTTTACGATGTCGTCGAATGGATCGGACGGATTAAATGCGCCGAAATAAATGGTGACGTGCGGCACGAAATCGGGACCGTCATACTTTGAGGCAAATTTCGAAACTGCCTGCTGCAGCTCCTCGAGTTGTCGATCCTCCGGAACGAGCCAATAAGCCATGCGAGCCGGTATCGCCTGCGCTGGAGTGGCGTTCCGTGCTTGCCTGATCACCTTAGACTTCCACAATCAATCGGACCGGGGCTTCGGTCCCTTCCTGAATCTTCATCGGTAACACGAAAATCCTCCCGCCCTTCGGAGGCAGAGCGTCCGCGTTGGCGATATTCTCCACCAAGTACTTTCCCGCTCCGAGAATGGCCCGGTGCACCGGAAACGCTTCCCCTCGGGCGTCGGCAGAAAGAGTGTCCGTGCCAAGACCTGCGATGTTCCGCTCCAACAGGAGCTTCGCTGTGCTTTCATGCACGCTCGGAAACCGGAGATCGTTCCGGTACTTCACCGGGTTAGTCCAATGCCTGCTCCAGCCGAATGAGAACAGAACAAAGGTATTCGGCCGTATTGCTCCGTGTTCGCTCTCGTACTTGGAGATAATCTCCGGCATGACGAGATAGTTTTCATCGGCTACCGCATCGAGCTTGATGACCGCGCAGTTTGTGATGAGATCTTCAAGCGGCAAACGATCGATGGTGTTCGCTCCCTGAAAACAATGCGCCGGGGAATCCATATGCGTTCCCATCCCCGCCCGCGTTGTCACTTTCTGAGTTCGAAAAAGATCCAATCCAGTGCAGTCTTTGTAATCACATTCGATCTGGAGCTGAAAACCGCAGTCGCCATCCCAGCAAGGGATCTCAGGTGAAAGCGAGTGCGTGAGATCGACAAATCTGGACTCTGCATTTCTCATACGTTCTCTCTAATACTCCGCCAGATCAGGTGTCATCGACTCGATAGCGAAATCGACAAATACCTCCGGCACGTCGAGATAGAACTCTCTCTCCGACCACGCACCGAGCTTCGTCTGCTTTCCTTTGCTCTGAAACCAGCCCGCCAGTTTTTGCAACTCTACCTCTGGTTGACGACTGAGAAACGAAATGTGGGAATTATGCTTATCCCCTTCCACGACCGGGGAGTCGGTCTCGCAAAATTGGATATCAATATTCGACCCAGGCTGTCTTAACCACACATCCGTCGGAATCCGCCGTAGCAGCTGGAAGCCGAGTTGCGAGGTAAACAACTCAATGACGAGCTCCAAATTTCCTTTTGTGACCCGATTGGCGACATGATTGAGCTTCAAGCTAGGCACCTCAACTTTCTGGAATGAGCCACTGCGAATAGACATCGAACTCGTTCACTCGCTCCCAGCCGGTTAACTTGGCTAAAGTGTGTGCCCGTTCATTCCCTGCGAGAATGAAACCGTAGCATCTGGAGATCCCCTCAGCTTTCAGGGCGTCAAATGAGCGGGTCAGGAGCTCACGAGCGAGCGCTCTATTCCGGTAATCTTCGGCGACAGCGAAGTGAAAAAGGTATCCACGTCGTCCGTCATGACCGGTGAAGACCGTGCCAACAACTTTTCCGGCGTCCTCTGCCACGAAGCTCATGTTCGGATTTCGGCGCAGATATCGATCAATCGCCGGCCGCGAGTCGGCGTCGACGAGCCGCACACCTTGAATGGTTTGCCAAAACGTGACAAGCACATCGTAATCTTCGATTTGAATAGTTCGGATCTGGATCATCATGCCGCGTTGGATTGTAGGAGCTTCGGCAGCTTACTGAGTCTGGCCACCCACTATATCCTCAATATATTGAACGATTGAAGAAACCGGGATTGAAAAGATGCCGGCACCCTGCTCCTCGCGAGCCTCCGACCAATTGGCATAACCTTCCGAGATATCCGGAACATCATGACGCATCCCTTCCAGCTCGGTGAGGCTGTCGTCGAGCGTCTTTCTGCTCACAGGACTGTGCGGCAGCTCGGTCTGAATCCCGGTATCAAGGTAGGGATTCTTGATCTGAAGCCCTTCGATCACAATGTGATAGGCGAGCTCGCTCTCATGAAACGTCTCGATCTTCACAATAATGACGCGCGAGTCTCGCTCGTGCGGACGGGTTCGATACTTCCACACTTGTCCTTCCGCGTATCTGTTTGTCACTGAAGCTCCCTCAATGTGCGCGTGCGACTATGCCGCGGCAATCTTGTCCAACTCTCTTAATGCTGCACCGTCAAGCCAGGTGCTCATTCCAAAATATTCCAGAAGCGGTTTGAACCCAGCAAGGAGGTGGCGCTGTCCGTTTTCGAAGACGACGGTCAGATGAAATGACAACGGAGGGAGATCTCCCCTGCCGAGCTTCGGCTCCATGGTAAATGCAACCGGTGAAGCGATCCGAAACACGGAGCTATCATTTACAAATATTCGCTTCTCGCTGATCAACCGTTGTCTTTCCGTCAGCGCGCCTGATTCGAAGATTCCCCGTTCGTCTGGCGAGAGTGCTTCGTAAGTCCATGGGAGTGTGTGCCCGACATTCGTCCCCCGGGAGTCCGTGATGCTATAGGCCTCGTTTTCGAAACCGGACGCGGCGCAGAGATCGATGACTTGATGGTACAGCTCACGAAACGTCATCCCCTCTTCTGCTCGTAGTGCAGAAGAAACGGCGAGCGAGAAGATCTCCCGGATCGTCGAACGAAGCGGCGCCGAGCTCGTCCTGCATAATGGCAGTCCAAAGTCGCCGATCAAGCCATCGCTCGTCACCGGAGAGGAGAATGCATAAATGAGCGAATTATCCTCCAGCAAAACGTCCGCCCTCGGCCACTTCTCTTCCACCCGGATAGACTTGTAGGCGACGCGTTCATACACAGGCTCATTACCGATGAGAACAGTGCAACCATCAGGGGGTGGCACATACCATCCAACCATTGCGAGGGACGGGAGCTTAGATAGCTCTCGTACCCACGCCTTCTGCAGCGACTCCTCAGAATGCGCAGTGCTGCCCTTCAATGCCGTCAGAAGAGCCAGGCTATTCTGCGCCCGCAGATCATGGATACGGGCTCTAAGAGATCTTGCGCTACTCATTTGAACTACTTCACGCCCTCTTCCTCGACGACCCGGCGAATGAAATCTTCATAGGCGACGAGAGTGATTGAATCGGTCACGGCTCAATTTCCTTCAGGCGGTGGTGGCTCCTCCAACACTTCACCATTTGTCTCCGGATCATTCCAGTCTGTCCGGGAGATCTCACGTCTAATGAGAGCCCATTCACCGCAAAAAACCTTTGACCCGGTTCTCCGCAATGATCCTCTCGACTAGCTCCCAAATCCCTTTCGCTCCTTCGCTAATATGAGAGTTCTTGCTGAGTGCAGCTTTGGCCGTAATTTGAAATTCTTGCCAGCTGCCTCCGTCGTTCCTTGGGTTAAGAATAAACGCCATCAATCGATCCATGGAGGCGGCGAAACGTGCTTCCGGAGTCTGGCGGTCCTCGAACTCCCGCCAGAGCTCCAGGAATTCCCCCTGCTGATCCTCCGGCAAGGTTGCAAACAGCTCTCGAGCCGCTTCCGCTTCCGAGAGCTGTGCAGCGGCGTCGGTTGACTTGAGATAGTGGAACGTATCCCCCACTACGATTTCCGGAATGTCATGGATCGCAAGCATTTTCACAACCCGACAGAGATCGATCTCCACGTTCGCATGCTCACGGAGAACAATTGCTGCGAGCACGACCTGCCAACTGTGCTCCGCGGAGTTCTCGTAACGGTCCGATCCGATCGGCCGCGTCTTGCGAAGCACGCTTTTAAGCTTGTCTGCGACTGCTAAGAATTCGATCTGTTGTTCGAGTCGCGACATCAGACGTTCCGGCTATCGTTCATTCGCTTCATCTCAAAAAAGGCGTTCGCATATCCCCGTGCATCATCGATCGCCCGGTGCGAGTGATCATGTCCTCCCAGCCACGCGCTCGGCCAGCTGCGGCGGCCGGACTCCAGGAATGGCTTGTCCAAGATGGCCATCGCATACGAACGAAGGTCCAGCACTTCATCCGGAAACGGAGCCTTGCCGAGAAACGCGTGGCAGTAATAGTGCATCCACATCGAATCATAGCTCGCTGGATGCGCGGCCATAACCGGTGTTCCGCCAAGTTTCGTAATCCACGTAAGGTAATCCTCCATCGCGTTTGCCGCCGGCTGTGCATTCGTCTGACAATATTCCCACGCGTCTGGTTGAGTCTTCCACCATGCCATTGTCTTCGGATGCTGTGATGCACCGGGTAATGGTTGAAGATTTCGCTCAAACTCTCCTAGCACCTCTCCGTCCAGTGAAGTCGCGACCGAGGCGAAGCTCAACATCGAGTAAAGGCCGGGCACAGGGCCGTCTGCCTCGATGTCGGTAAATAGGTAGATGGTGTCACTCATACTCGTTTGATGGTTTCCTAAAACCGGGACTGTTCAACAATCGCACGAACACGCTTCGGAACTCCATCCGGCGGAACGCTTTCAATCGAATTTGAGAAAGAGCCTGTTGCGCAGAAGACATCTCCTAGAAGGCGGTTACAGACTTTAGCCTCAATTCTAAACCGCCGAGTCACATCATCGTAGAATTCGTGGATCGATGCTTCGGCGGACAGGAGAAGTGGAAACCGGACCGAACCAAAACGGGTGAACATTCGCTGACGCCCGGAACGGAGATTCAAGCCGCCCCGATTGCTGACAGAGACAAACAGCTCAACAGCAAGGTGCTGATGACTGCCAACGTAAATGAGGAGATGCGGGGAGTCGGCTGCTTCCACGACGTATTCATCGAACAGGCGGGGTTTTGGAAACTCAAAGATGCGGTTCAGGCTTAACGTCTCCCGGCCAAGCGAATCCTTGTAGGCCCAGGATTCAATCCGGAACGGAATATTTTCGCCGAGCTCGGGAGACATGATGTTTCGCAGAGAGCCTATGGCGAGAAACGGCCAGTAAAGCCTGGAGCCGCTCCAGATCTTGTCCATTGTTCCAATGCCCACGGCGCACTGGCTATCGGAGCTGGAGAATACATAGCGCGCCTGGATCTGAGGGTGGAGCTTCGAAAACTCTGAACCAAGTGCTTTTTCGATTATCGATGCCAAGCGCCACTGATCATCGTATTTTCTGCCACTCACTGAATTTCACATTCCCAATCTCCGGGGCCGGCTCATCCTTCAGCATGCAGATGAACTCAAGCGAATGTTGGTCCGGATCTTTGAAATACACGGACAGCGCGGGCATCCAAGAGAGGACGATCGGCTCATCAGTCGGATCGCCGTCAAAATCGAGAGGGGTAACACCCAGCCCCTTCAATTTTTGCGGCGCAGCTTTGATCTCACTCTCCGAAAGCTGCAATGCGAAATGTGACCGGCCTCGGGTGATGGGCGGCTTTGGACACGCGGGTCCCCAAAGCCCCAACATCGACGAACCCCGCCCGCCAATCCACATGAACAAAATATCCCGGCGAGCAATATCGGCGGCGATTTCAAAGCCGAGCACCCGTTGGTAGAACTCCCCCGAAACATGCCTATCGGTCACTCCGAGATGTACTTCGAATATCGTTTGCGGATTGAAACTCATTTAATCTGATTCACTTCGTTAGTTTCGCCGTGAAGGGATCTACTCCGTTGACTCAACCTCCGATTCTTCGTTGTCGCGGGAACTTGAAGATTGTTCGTCATTCGCAGCCGGCCTGCTTTCGTCCGGGAGGCGGTCAGCGGGGAGAAATCCAAGCAATACAGCGGCTGAAAACAAAAGCATCGCCGGAAGGCCCCACAAACTCGCCAGATCATTGAATCGCGCTTCGATTTTTGAGCCCGTGCGCACTCGGATCTCTGCGGCCTCGCCAACCCGGCGTTCGGCGCTGCTCGGTATGAGGAGGGGCAGCGTTAGCTCTTTCACCGTCACAACGGCGATAGTCGGGCCCGGGGAGGTTTTGATTGCCTCGATGGTACCCTCCATTTTAGTCGAGTTGAGTAAGAACAGAGACGTGGAACAGAGAGACCAGATACCGAGGGCGAGAGATGGAATTCCGACTGCTAAGCCGAGCCTTCGTGAAAATTTGCGGAAGCCGTCCATAGGTTAGTTCTCTGAATCCGCGGCATCGGTGCAGACATTCCGATCGTAATCCCAAGCCTCGCCTCGATCTAAACAGGCGTCAATCTGAAGGAATAACGTGAGGTCCGCCCGATACCAAGGGTGTCCGAGGAGTACGGCGACAAACCCGACAATGCCCACGGATCGCGCCAGAACCGATGAACGAATCAGGTCAGATTGGATGGCACTTCGAAAGTGTAGCACCCAGAAACTGAACCAAAGAAAGAATGCGCTGCCGATGCACAGCGCGCAGACGGAAAGCACATGGTGTCTTCGCGAACTCCAAGACAGTGCAAAGGAAAGAAAGAAAGCGAGATCAAATAGAGAGAATAGGATGCGAGGAATCTTCGTGAGCTGCTGACGGTTTTGCTTATCGAGGATGCGCGCGACGCCGAAGAGTGCGAACAGCCAGAGCATCCCCGTTTCGAAATTGTTTGGTATGTCGAGCAACTAGGACCCCATAGCATTTAAACCATTGTGCCGATTTAAGCGTTTCGAAATCCGTCACTCCACTCGTTTGAACATCCAACAATGAGCGGCGCGCTCGAAGCCCAGCTTCGGATAGTACTCCATCGCATCCGGAGCAGACAGCAGCACAAGGTTGCACTTTGGTCCGATTCTCGCCCGGACTCGAGCAACAAGCTCTCTACCAATGCCCCTGCCCTGATACTCCTCATCGACCGCGAGATCAGAAAGGTAACAGCAAAAACTGAAATCGGTGACCGCCCGGGCGACTCCGATCAGTTTCGTATCGTCAAATGCACAGATGGTCAGGTCCGCATTCTCAATCATCTGCGCGAGGCGTTCATGATCATCAATGGGACGCCTGATGCCTGATGCGCGAAACAGATCTGACAGCTCCTGAGAGGTAATCGAAGTATTCTCGGCAAACTCGATCATGACCGTCACGGGCGCTTGGCCAAGAGATCTCGCACCATCTCGCTGGCGAACTCTAAGTCTTTGACCGCCTGACACCAGCGAAGAAACATCTCCTCGGGAACTTCGGCAAATCTCCCTTGTCTGTCTAGCTCTCGAAGGCCGTATTCGATGTCGCCGGGAAATTTGAAAGCGCGATGGTTAAACCAATCAGTCATGGGATGATCGCCGGGTTTGCCGTTTGGCATGGTGTTTCCTCCGCTTATAAACGCTCGAACGAGCGAAAGACTACACTTCCGGTGAAACGGAACAATCGCTTTGTGTTCCGCGAAAAGAGCGGTTTTCGTTGCGCGAACTAAGGGATTTTCAAATTTTCGTAATGTTCTTCCCGCAACTGGGACAGAGAATAATCGAACCTTCAGCAACTACTGCACCCGGTGTGAGGGACGAGCGGCTCGGAACAGAAAAGGAGTGGTTGCAATGCGGGCAAACTCGTTGATTGCCCAGCTGGCTCAGAGCGCCCGAAGCTGTTCCCGCCGGTGGGAGGTTTCGTCCAAAATTTGGATGTAGCGGTTTCTTACCCATGGGGTGCCTTCGCAGCTTACGTAACAAATTTAATAAACGCTCGATATTCCACGAAGCGAAATCCGCCTGATACTTTTGGTGGGCAGAGAATGATTCTCTTCACAATCTCTTCTCTTTATTGTATATACATATATGTTTAGTTGGGATTACCGGAAAGCTCAGCAAAACTTGGATAAGCATGGGGTTTCGTTTGAGGAAGCGGGAACTGTGTTCGGAGGTGGAGAGATGGCAAGGAAAGGATCCGCATCATCAGCGCGAGGCGCGCGTCTCAAGCGGAAAGAGACGAATACCGGCAACGAAAGGATTGATTTCACCGATATACCCGAATTGTCCGGTGCACAACTCAAACGGGCTAAAAGAGTTGGTCGTCCTAAGAGTGCAAATCCGAAGCAACTGATTGCAATTCGAGTCTCCCCGAATCTTCTTTACGCATTGAGACTGATGGCGAAGAAAAGGAGACGTCCATATCAGACTCTGATGCACGAGCTGCTCGAACGTGCAGTCAAAGAAGCTGCGTGATGGGGCGCTCCGGGCTACGGGGATGCCATCGAAGCCAGAGTATCTGCGGTTACACAGAGCTTCACCCGGCCACGAACCTCAGGATGAAGAACCACCGATATCGGGAAGTCCGGAAGAAATTTTGTTCATAGGGTCGCTCTGTTATGCGGCTTTTGTCGTTACGACGCGATAATCGTAGCCGAGTGCCACTAAAATATTGAACAGCACATCGAACGAAATCTTGGCCGTGCCAATACCTGACTCAATCTGCGCAATTCGAGCTTGAGTTACCCCAAGTTTTTTTGCGAGAGATGCCTGCGAGAGTTTTTGCGCTTTACGAATCTTAACAATCATTTCGATCAATCGCTGTTTCTCGCGAACCTCGGAGACATTTGCACCAATTGATTTTGCAAATTGCTGTAGAGTAACTTCTTTCCATGCCATAGGTTTAAATCTCCTTCAGTCGTTTGATAATTAAATCTAAATCTTTGCGCGGGATCTCTTGAGTCTTCTTTCGAAATCCGTGAACAAGATAAATCGCCACTTGCTTTCGAATAAAATAAATCACTCGGATTTGTCCGGCTTTATCCCTCAACCGCAACTCATGAAGTCCGGGATAAATACTCGATAAATTCCGACTCAGCGGCATTTCGAGCGTTTTGCCGGAGTCCAGAAGGCTGATTGCATCAAATATCTCCAATCGGGCCGGTTCCGGCAAAGAGAGGATAAAATCCTCAACCGGGCTTCGCCCCGCAGAGCTGGAGTAATAGCGAACCTTCACCAGAATTAATATAAGTCGTAGCTAATAATTAGACAAGGCTTATTATTCGGCAGAGGTGGGAATGAGTGCTGCGTTACGCGTAGCAGCAGAACGACCGCCATGGCCGGCGCGGCACTTACCCACAAATGCTACAGGCGCGTCGAGCCTCTTGGGTCAGAGAACCTCCTTCAAGCGCCTTAAACAAAGAGCCCCTAACTTCGCGAAGTAAAACGTACTTCTAGGCTCTTCTTCACATCTACTTTCGATTTTCATACTATATAGAAAAATACTAGAAACAATACTTTCCCGGCTGTCATCTTTCTCCCATGAAGAGTCTTTCACCAACCGCAAAGGAGGAGCTCAAGGAGCTCCTCGATCAAGGCACGCTTTGGAGTGGAGAGCGGACCTCCTCTCCTCTCTCCGCAATGATCCATGAAGAGCTTCCGGGGCTCAGCTTTGGAGCGATTCATGAATGGAGTCTTAAGGAACAACTCGGCGGAAGATATTCTTTTCATCCGCCATTACTGATCCTTTGCGCAGCGTTGCGAAGCGCGCTGAAGAGAGAAAATGCAGGGAGAACTATTCTTTGGATCGGCGAGCGGTGTTGGCCGACTGTCCCACTGCTTGAGAAGTTGAGCGAAGGGACAGGCTGGAGCTGGCGAAAGAATTCGATTCTCATCAACTCAAGCTCTAAGGATCAACGAGTCTACGCTCTGCGAAAAGCGCTCGCCTCCCCTGCTGTGCTGGCCGTCATCGGTGACGGCTCGGGATTGAATGCTACGGCAACGAGACAGCTTCAGCTCTCAGTGCGAACCGGCTCGAGCTTGGGACTTCTCATCCGTCCGGATGAAGAGCTGGCACAAACTTCATGCGCCCAGACGAAATGGTCGGTTCAGCCCCATCTTTCCGAGTCGCAAGCGGCAAGAAGAGATCGGCTGCTTGCCTATACCGGCACTCCGCAATGGAAGGTGGCTTTGTTGCGGGCGCCGGGGCTGATCGCTCCTCGTTCGTGGCTCGTCGAATGGGATGAGGAGCAGTTCGGACTCAGAAGTTTCGGAGAAGAGCTCTCTTCGCAGGAAACGACCCTGCCGTTTGGGGAACCGGCGGAGAAAGTTGCCCATGCTCTCTGAGAAACGGATTCTCTGTATCTATTTTCCTGCGCTCGAAGGTCAGCTGAAGAACTTTCCTTCGGAAGATATCAGGAGCGCGCTCGCCCATCTTGCGCAGTGGGCTTACCGGTTCTCGCCAATCACCGCCCCGGATTCGGCACCGGAAGATCTGCCGAAAAAAGATAAGCGCTTCTTCGGTGTGAACATCGACATCACGGGCTGCCAAAGACTTTTTCAGGGGGAGCGTGCGCTCGTTGAAAAGCTCTCCGGAGCTTTGTCGAAATTTCGGTTGGAGCACCGGCTCGCAATTGCTCCCTCGCTCGGATCGGCGTGGGCGCTTTCACGCCATGGACCGCAACCGATCGTGATTGTGCATCAAGACACTTTTAAGAATGCGCTCCTTTCCCTGCCGATTGCGGCACTACGGATCTCTCCCCAAGTGGAAGCCGCTCTTCAAGAGCTGAACGTGTCGGAAATCTCGGAGATTCTGCGTCTTCCGAGAAAATCTCTGCTTGAGCGGTTTGGAAAACGGATTCTCGACCGGCTCGATCAATTGCATGGGATTCAGCACGAAGTCATTCATCCGGTGAGAATCGTAACGCTCTCCCGCGTGGAGAAAGTTTTCAACGGAGCGGTGATCGATAATGAAACGATTAAAGCTGCGGCGTGGGATCTGCTTGGGGAACTTTTGCTGAAGCTCCGGAAACGCCATCTTCAGCCGACACATATCGCGGCACAGCTGAAGACTGTTGGAGGTCAAACGCTGCTGCGCGAGATCTTCGTGAGCATGCCGACGTATAATCACAAGCATCTGGCCCGGATGCTTGAGCGACGGCTGGATACGGTTCGCGCTCCGTTCGGAGTCGAGAAGCTCTCACTGCTCGCGAATCGCACCGAACAGTTCAACGCCGAACGGATGCAATTCCTTTCCGTGCGCTCCACGGATTCTCATGGAGCAAAGCAGCTCGCAGAGCTGCTCGACAGCTTGATCGAGCACCTTGGGCGGCAGCAGATCCTCGTTCCCCGTGCGCATGCTTCGCATATCCCCGAGCTGGCTTTTTCGTTCGAGCCGATCGGCGGAGGAGCGGAGAGTGATCAAACTGTCGTGCCGAGGACCGACCGGCCGTCACTGCTGCTCAATCAACCGCAGCCGATGCGTGCGATGGCGGCGCTCCCTGATGGTCCGCCGTTCTGGCTGAAGTGGCGGAATAAAACCTACGAGGTGAAGCGCGCGATCGGTCCGGAACGGATTGCTGCTGAATGGTGGAAGGAGCAGCGGGGCCGCGATTATTTCAAAGTGCAGATCCCGAGCGGCGCATGGCTCTGGGTCTATCGCGAGCTCGATAGCTCGAAGTGGTTTCTGCAAGGGATGTGGGCTTAGGATGGGTGAGTTTGAATCTGAGGAGAGGCAATACTGGGACCGCAGGCGTCTCGCCTGCCATGGACCAATCACGTCGCCAGTTGAAACTCGGCAGCTACTCGATGTGGTGATTGGTCCTTCTTCCACCATCCCCAGTTTTGCTCCGCAAAACTCGCCCCCTGAAAGGGGGCACTATTCTGTCACCATGTCCTGGCCAGAACACCGGAAAGCGGACGGGGACGTCCGCGGTCCCGGTGGAGTACACCTAGGGGCATTGCGCTCCGCAATCCAACGGACTCACTCCCGAGCGTAAGGAGAGCGGATGCCTGAGAATCCTCACGACAAATTTTGGGCGCATCCGGGCAAACGGAATTGGGTTCCGCCTGAATCGGGCTCTGCGAACTCTTCCTATGTTGAGCTGCAGGTGAAGACGAACTTCTCGTTTCTTCGCGGAGCCTCTCATCCGGAGGAGTATGTCGAGCGGGCGGTGGAGCTTGGCTACAAAGCGATCAGTATCTGCGACATCAACACTCTGGCGGGTGTGGTGCGCGCGCACATCGCAGCGAAGGAGTTTGGCATCCAGCTCATTGTCGGTTCGCAGCTCGCACTTTATCGCGAGATTCCGAAGCGGTTGGATGATGAGGAGACTGTTCCTCCAGAGACATTGCTTGGAAGGTGGGAGAGTCTGCTCGAGCCGTTTTCGCTCATCGCCTATCCCGTTTCGAAGAGCGGGTACGGAAGTCTTTCGAAATTGCTGACTCTCGGAAAATCACGTGCGCCCAAAGGCTGCTGCTATCTTCTCCTCGAAGATGTGCTCAAGAATCTCAAAGAGTGCTTGCTGATTGCCGTCATCGCAGATCCTTTTCATGAGCGGAGTTTTGATGCGCTGAAGAAGCTGCAGCAGGAAGTTCTCGAGCTGTCTCTTGCGATCAGCGATACCTATGGCCCTGATCAACGGAAAAAGCTGGAGCGGATCCTTGGTTTTGGCTCGGAGTTCTCTCTCCCGCTTGTCGTCACGAATGATCTCTATTTTCACGATCCGGATCGAAGGCCGCTTCAGGACGTGATGACCTGTATCCGGCGCGGGGTGACGATTGATCAGATCGGCTTGGAGCTTTTTCAGAATGCCGAACGGTTCCTCAAATCCCCCGATGAGATGCGGCGGATCTTCCGGAGATTTCCGCAAGCGGTCGAGCGGACGGCATGGATTGCGGAGCAGACGAAGGGGTTCTCACTTGATCAGCTGAAGTACGAGTATCCGAGGGAGATCTGTCCTGAAGAGCTGACGCCGATGCAGTACTTGGAGCAGCTCTCTTGGAAGGGCGCGGCGGAGCGCTATCCGAAAGGTGTTCCCGAGAAGGTGGCGAGACAGATTGAGCATGAGCTAAGGCTGATCGATGAGCTGAACTATCCGAAGTATTTTCTGACAGTCTACGACATCGTTGTTTTTGCCCGCTCACAGAACATTCTCTGCCAGGGGCGAGGTGCCGCCGCAAACTCTGCGATCTGCTACTGCCTGGGGATAACCTCGGTCGATCCGGATCAGATCAATCTCCTCTTCGAACGGTTCATCAGCAAAGAGCGAAATGAGCCGCCGGATATCGATATCGACTTCGAGCACGAGCGCCGCGAGGAGGTCATTCAGTACGTCTATAACAAATATGGCCGGCATCGGGCTGCTCTCGTTGCGGAGGTCGTCACCTATCGGACACGCAGCGCAACGAGAGAGGTCGCGAAAGCATTTGGGTTCGAGCTTGAGATTGTTGAGAGCCTGGTGCGGCTCCTGACACGTTACGATGAGGCACGCTCGCTCTTCGATCAGCTTTCGGAGCTTGGATTAGATTCGAGCAACTCGCGCCTGCACCTTGCGCTGAAGCTCGCTCAGCAGCTTGCCGGGTTTCCGCGACACTTGTCACAACACGTCGGCGGTTTCGTCATCAGCGAGACGCCGCTCACGGAGCTCGTTCCGATCGAAAATGCTTCGATGGCCGACCGGACAGTTATCGAGTGGGACAAGGATGACGTCGATGCGATGGGGATGCTCAAGGTGGATTGCCTTGGATTGGGGATGCTTACCTGCATCCGGAAGGCGTTTGATCTGGTGAACGCACTTGAGCAGCGCAGTCCTGAAGAGGCGCTCGCTCTTCACAAAGTTCCGCAAGAGGATCCCTGTGTCTACGACATGATCTGCGAAGCAGACACGATTGGAGTCTTTCAGATCGAGTCGCGGGCGCAGATGACGATGCTCCCCCGGCTTCGCCCGCGAACGTACTACGACTTGGTGATTGAGGTCGCGATTGTCCGGCCGGGGCCGATTCAGGGCGGGATGGTTCATCCTTATCTCCGTCGCAGAATGGGGAAGGAAAAGCCGAATTATCCTTCGAAGGAGATTGAGCGTGTGCTTGGGCCGACGCTTGGAGTTCCGATCTTTCAGGAGCAGGCGATGGAGCTCACCGTTGTTGCCGCGGGATTCACCAGAGGCGAGGCAGATCAGCTGCGGCGCGCGATGGCGAGTTGGAAGCGGAACAAGAATTCGCTCAGGCAGTTTGAGGCGAAGATCATCACGGGGATGATGAAGAACGGATACTCGAAGGAGTATGCCGAGCAGTGCTTTAACCAGATCAAAGGTTTTGGTGAATACGGCTTTCCACAATCACACTCCGCTTCGTTCGCTTTGCTCGTCTATGTTTCTTCATGGCTGAAGAAGCATTATCCGGAGGCTTTTTGTGCTGCGCTGATTAATAGCCAGCCGATGGGATTCTATCAGCCTTCGCAGATTATCCAGGATGCAGAGCGGCATGGGATAAGTGTTCTGCCGATCGATGTGAACTTTAGCGAGTGGGACTGCACGCTCGAGAGGAAGCGAGTTGTTCGAGCAGGGATGCGGCTTGTGCGCGGGATCGCCGAGGTGAAAGCCAAAGCACTTGTCGAGAAAGTGCGGCTGAAGGGCCCGTTTAAGAGTGTGATGAAGTTGTGGAGGGATACCTTGGCTTCCGTTCACACGCTCCGCACTTTGGCGCGAGCGGATGCCTATCAATCGTTTGGCCTCTCTCGCCAGCAGATACAATGGGAGCTGCAGCGGTTAAAGGATCACTCCCTTCCGTTGATGGAACAGATCGAAAGCCGAGAGGAGGAAGCTTCTTTACCGGCGTTCTCGGAGGAGGAGGAGATGAAGAGCGATTTTTACTCCTCGGGATTTTCGCTGAAGTCGCATCCTTTCACCTTCTTACGTGAGGAGCTGAACAAACGGGGGGTCCTGACAACGCAAATGCTTAGAGAGGAAGCGCGGAATGGAAAGCGAGTTGCACTCGGGGGCCTCGTCATCATCCGCCAGCAGCCGCCGACTGCCGCCGGCTTCATCTTCGTGACCGTAGAGGATGAAACAGGAACGGCAAACCTGATCATCCGCCCGAATGTGTACCGGGTGTATCGGGATATACTCTACGACAGCGTCTATCTCCTCGTGCGAGGCAGGGTGCAGAAGCAGGAAGGTGTCACGCATCTGATGGTGGAGGAGGCCGAAAATCTGCGGCCAATCGAAGAAGCGGAGATCGATATCGTCCGGAATTTCTTTTGAGAGCTTTGGTTAAACCTCACTAAGCCGCTTGAGCAGCTCAGCGTTGCAAAACTTCACTCGCTCCGATGATCCGGGAGACTTCTCCGGCTTTCCAAACTTTGCCACGCGAACCTCTTTATCCGAGACGGCTGAAGAGACTAGCTCGGTCGCACTATAAATCTCGGCCTTGTCACCGGGCGTTTCAAACAGTTCGAATGCATCAAGCCCGGTCAGCCATTTCGTTTTGATCTTCTGCCCAAATGGGTTGTCGAATACGGGGTGGCAGTATTTCTTTGCTTCCTGCGCTGCGAGCGTGAGTGCCTGATCATGATCTGCAGCTCGAAACAGAACGACTCGCTCTTCGACGAGAGTTGCATCGTCAGTATAGCCCTTAATCTTCCACTTGGGTTTGCCGGAAGCTGTCGTCCGGTAAATGGATTTTACTGCAAACCAGCGCTTTGTAGATTTGGCCATATGACTCT
>CAYOAK010000017.1:0-27263 GCA_964401925.1 uncultured Bdellovibrionales bacterium
ATGATGCAGCTGGGCTTGCGATAGCGTCCTCTCTCAACACCGATTCTCGTGTCTACACTCAGGCCATTCGAAACACGAATGACGCAATCAGCCTCTATGCAATCGCGGAAGGAGCCTTGACCTCACTCGTCGGAATCACGACGAGGCTACAAGAGCTCGCCCAACAATCCGCAAACGGAGTGCTCTCCCATACCCAACGAAAGTCGCTGAATGGGGAAGCGCAGGCGTTACGAAAAGAATACCTGCGGATAGTTCAGACGACACAATTCAATGGCCTGAACCTTCTGGACAATAGCATGGGAACGCTGCGAGTGCAGGTCGGGTATGGCGAGCTCAATTTGTCCGGCGGTGAAGGTGCAACGGGATCGTTTGCCGCTTCCGGAACTTTTAGTACCGGCGACTCGCCCAGCGCGATGGCGATGGCGGACTTGAATGGAGACGGCCTTACGGATCTGATCACCGCTGACTATCTCGATGATCAGCTCAGTGTCTTTATTGGCAATGGGAATGGTACGTTTAAGGCGGGCCAGGCGTACGAAACCGGCGCCAATCCAGGCAGAGCAGCTGTCGCGGACGTGAATGGTGACGGCGCTATCGACCTTATCTCTGCCGACGTCACAGGTGACCAACTTGGAATATTTCTCGGCAACGGGAACGGGACTTTTAAGAGTGCGCTAACAATTGCGGCAAATAACAGCCCGTACTCCATACTAGCCGAAGATCTGAATGGCGACGGTAACGTGGACCTTATTTCGAGTAGTACTGATTCGGAGCTGGAAGTGTTTCTCGGGAACGGGAATGGAACCTTCAAGGCCGCTCGGACATACTCCTCAGATGCAGGTGCCTCGTCTCTGTTAGCAGTTGATATTAACAACGACGGGAACTTGGATATAGTCTCGCCTGAGTATAATAGCGACCGCTTGAGTGTGTTCCTCGGCAATGGTGACGGGAGTCTGAAGCACGCGCAAACCTACACGACCGGCGATGAGCCAAACTTTGTCACGGCCGGCGATGTAAACGGCGACGATATTGTAGATCTCATCTCGGCGGATTACGGGGCCGATCAGATAAGCGTGTTTCTTGGAAATGGAAACGGCTCGTTCACAGCTGCACTGACCTATGCTACTGGTGATCGTCCTTCTGAGATCGTCGCTTCCGACTTCGATGGCAATGGAGTGGTTGATCTGGTGACTGCTGACTACGGAAGCGATCAACTGAGCGTCTTCTTCGGAAATGGCGATGGATCATTTCGGATTGCTCAAACTTACTTCACCGGGAGCGGCCCTTACGGTATCATTTCAACAGATATCGATGGAGATGGCATAGCGGATCTGGTTTCAGCTGATTACGGCAGCGATCAGATTTCCGTTTTTCTTGGAAACGGCTCCGCGCAGGCAATCGTTGCTCCAGCAGTTGGCGCTCATTCATTGCTTTCGCAGCAGGATTCTCTCGATGCTTTGACGGCGTTTGACCAAATCCTGGATCGCTTGACTGCATCCCTGGGGCAGCTAGGTGCCAACGAAAGTCGACTGAGCGCTGTGAGTAACGTCCTTCAGCAAACGCGTGCGAACTACACCAGCGCGGCAAGTCAGATTCTCGATGTCGATGTTGCGGAGGAAAGCGCGCATCTCGCACGGACAGAGATCTTGCAGCAAGCCGGTGCGGCCGTCCTAACGCAAGCAAATCAGCAGCCTGCTCTCGCGCTCTCACTGTTGCGAGGAATTTAACATCGCATAGACGCACGTCCTCGCAAGCGGCGAGGAGAGCCAGATGAACCTGATTGCTGGGAGCACGACTTCAAACAGCTGGATGATTTAGAAGGAATCGGTGCGTTGTCAGCGGTTTCGAGGTGGTTCGTTGCGAAGCTTTGGCGACATCTCACACAAAGATGGTGCGATTCTCCCCATCGTCGCCATAACCCCTCTACTCAATGGGTAGGGGCGTTGGGGCAGATCCTTCTTGAATATCGCATTTATGCCGTTGGCACTCATTTGCCGACCATAGGCCGTATATCACGCCCGTTGCAGCGAACGGAGGGCTCATGTCGACTAAGAAACAGTTCGGATTCGCCGCCAGCGGCCTATTCCTCGCCATCGCAGCTATTCCTTCCGAGGCACTCTCTCAGGCCGGGACAGGTTTTGTAGCAAGACCGTATCTATTTCAAGCCGACCGTGCCCGCCTATTAGCATCCATCGCCGCAAATGATCCGGAGGCAACCGGCTCTGGTTCGAACGATCTGGGGCAGCCGATCGGATTCATTACTATGGCCAACGCCGCTTTGGGGAACCGCTCAAGCTATAGCGACCTTCCGACCTGGCATCTCGCGCTCGCGGGATGGATTAGTAACTCTACTGCGCTTTGCAATCTTGCCGTTTCGGAGACGAACGCGAAGGTCGCTTCCGACCCAGATGGATACCAGGGGACGAGCAGTCCGTTTCAGCACATCGAGGAGGAGATACTTGATGTCGCCGGCGTGGTCGACCTTTGTTACTCCCGCTTCACTTCTGCACAGCTCGCGGCTGCGGGCACTTGGGTTACCGGTACCTTGAATAATTGGAACCAACGGAACACCACGTATTGGCCGTTTGACGATCCGCACAACAACTATTGGCAGAACGGATTTCTCGCTTTCGCCGTGGCGGGGATCGGAATGGAGGGGATTCCGAACGCAAACGCCTCTCAGTGGCGCGCGCAGACCGTGACGATGGCGAACAAGTTCCGCGCGGCGTCGGCATCACCCACCTGGAATGGGCCAGTACAGACGGAAGGTCACTACTATTCGAACTTCGTTTCTGGGGCGGTCTGGGCGATGCAGCTTCACGACAACGCCATGGGGACGAACCTTCTCGCTTCAAGCGGCTTTTCTCCGAGAAATCAATTGAATCTGGTGATGTTCCAGACGCGCCCCAATCTCACCCGGTTCTTCGAAGTCGGATCGGAGGCCTCAAACAACTTAGCGGTTTTCACGAATATCACTCTGCGCTTCTGGTATCACTTGATTACGCTAGCGCCGCAGAGTGAAGAGGCAAAGCACGCAAAGGCAATCCTGAAAATCGCCGAGCTTGATAATGAAAACTTCTTTCCCCGGTCGATGAAGGGGTTTGTGAACTTTTATTGGAACATTCGCTCCGTCGCTACGGTCAGTGCAAACAGCAAGCCGGAGCGATTTTATCGGGGCGACTCACCCGGCTCCGGATTGATCGGACTTCGATCTTCCGCGGGATTCTCGACTGGGGCGAGGGCAGCGTTGATGTTTGCACATAAATTCAATACTTCCCCTGCCTACAGCCATTCGAACCCGGATGCGCCCGGGTTCCAGTGGGCAGCCGGAAATAACTGGCTTGTCACCGACCCGGAATACTTTAATAGCAGCGGAATTCTGGCGGAGGCAGGGTCGGGAGTTTACAGCGACGTTTCAAATATCGTCACCCTGGCGGGGCAACAGTCCTCAGAAAACGGCGGCTTCCCGATAATCACTTATCAGGAGAACAATACCGCAAGCGGTTCACCGCATTATTACATTCAGATCAACGCACAACCTTATTGGAACTCGGCTTCTTACTACCGGCGTGACTACGTCTGGCTTGATGATCTTCAGGTCGTGATAATTTACGATCACGTCACCTCGCCTGCCGCAAAGAAGTGGCGCCTCCATCTCCCGGCAGGCGCGTCGATAAGCGGAAATACCGCGACATACACGACCGGGGGCACCACGGTCAGGGTTCGAAATCTTTACTCGTCCGGAGGTAGCGGATGGGGGACGGAGGGCGCCTACGGAGCCGTAAGACTGTTCGAAAACGATTCATCTACGGATTACCGTTCGGTGAAGGTTCTGGACGCCGGGGGCCGAGTAACTTCTGCGACACTCTCGACGGCATCCGGGTCGCTTATGGCGAATGTAACAATCGGTGGCGGGACGACGAGTGCGACATTCTACGATGACGGAAGACACGCGCTTGTATCGGGGGGGACTCCGAACCCGACTGATACCGTTCCGCCGTCCGCGCCTACCGGGTTTCGGTGAGAAGCTGCATCCAAGTCGTTTCGTCCATCTCGGGGGGGCGCTGACATGTTTTTCGAAAGATATCTTCTGGTTCTCTTCGTAACCCTTTTGTTTTTACCAGCGACCGGCCTTTGTCAAAGTGTCTACAGAGTCGGGCCGGGACGCCAATACGTTAATCTAAACCAAGTCGCGGGGCTTCTGAATCCCGGAGATACGGTAGAAGTGGACGGAAACACCACCTACCCGGCAGTGTCCTTTTATCGCCCGGGGACGGCTAGCCAGCCGATTAGAATTCGCGGACTGCGAGTCAATAACAATCGTCCGGTGATCTCCGGTGGAATGTATACGGTTCACTTCGAATCGCACCGTCCGAACAGCGGGACGCTTATGCGGCACTACATTTTTGAAGGATTTGAGGTTACTGGGGGAGACGAGATCTGCATCCGGATATACGGCGCCGATATTACGATTCGCGATACGTTGGTTCACCACTGCTCGGATCACGGGATTCTCGGCACGGATAATGATTCGGGAAATATTACGCTCGAGTATGTCGAAATTCACAGCACTGGCGGACACCCGCCGGGTGAAAATCTGAAGCATCCGATTTACATAGCAACTGATTCGACTCGATATCCCGACGCGACTCTCCGGATCAGCCATTGTTACCTTCATCACAATAACGGCGGAGAAGGAATAAAGTCCCGCTCGCGCCGCAATGAGATCTATTACAACTGGGTGCAAGGTGCGCCCGGTTCTGTCAACTACTACCAGATGTCCCTCTACGGACCCGAAGATCCTGTCGTTCCGGGAATTCGAGAGGATGGCGATGTTGTCGGTAACGTATTTGTTGCCAGCACGTTTGGTTCGAATGTACGGCTCGGTAGTGACGGGCATTCCAATAGTGAGGGCCGCTACCGATTTGTCAACAACACCTTCGTCTCTTTCGCCTCCAGCCCCCGGGATTTTATCAGAGTGTTCGAGACAATCGAAAGTATCGAGTTGGTGAATAACGTGTTCTATTCCCTAAACGGCACTCCCTCACTTGTAAATCTTTCCGATGCCGCGTGGACACACGGCGAGACCATCACCGGGGGAAATAATTGGATCGGTCAGAATGTGAGGGACATCGCTCCAGCACTGACAAGCTCAGTGCGCGGGACGAGTCCGGGACTCCAAAACATGGTGAGTTACCTGACGTTTGATCCGCGGCCACTTCAATCGTCCTCGGTTATCAACCAGGGGACAATCCAGACACTGGGGTCAAACAGTTATCCGATTCCATCGCCGCTTTTGTTTCCGGTTGAACTTCCACCGATTCGGTTTTCAGCCGATTTTCAGGCACACACAGCGATTCCTCGAGTGACCTCCGGTACCCTCCCGGATATTGGAGCGTTTGAACTCGGCGGTTTGACGGATCAAGTTCCACCCTCGGCTCACACAAATTTTCGGTAAATTCTCATGCGTTATTTTGCGGCGATTTTGGTGATGCTCCTTCCGTTGGATGCACGGGCAGATCTATCTCTTTCGGCGTCGACATTCTTCGGTGGAAGCCAGTTTGAGCGCGCGCAGGGAGTGGCGGTGGACGCCGGAGGCTTTGTGTACATCGCCGGAAATACCGCCTCCACGAATCTGCCGACTACGGCAGGAGCGTTTCAACGGAGCTTTGGGGGCGGTAATGCAGACGGGTATGTGGCGAAGTTCTCTCCGGATCTCCGCCAACTCATTTGGGCGACCTACCTCGGGGGGGCCGCGGAGGATCGTGCCTACGACCTCGTAGTTGATAGTACCGGTGTTCTCTACGTCGCCGTCTGGACTGCGTCGAGCGACTTTCCTACGACGCCCGGGGCGTATGACACAACGCACAATAGCCCCGGTATCATGGATGTTGCCTATGTGAAGCTCCGAGCAGACGGTAGCGGGCTTCTCTATTCAACTTTCGTCGGCGGCTCGAACGTCGAGCAATCCAGAAATTCTATCGCCGTAGATTCGGCCGGAGCACTGTACTCTACCGGCTACACGAACTCACCCGATTTCCCAACAACTACGGGTGCGTTCCAGCGCTCACTTCGCGGAGGACACGACGCGTTTATCTTCAAGCTGTCCCCCAACGGCTCTCAACTGGTGTTTTCCACTTTATTTGGTGGAAGCGGAAACGACGAGGGCTTCGCAAAAGCTCAGGTTCACTCGGACGGCTCGGTTTACTTCGGCGGTACCACGAGATCGACGGATTTACCGGTGTCGCCGAGCGCATTCCAACGTACCTATGGAGGCGATACGAACGCACTTTCTTGGCACGGAGACGCATTCGTTGCACGCATCAATTCGACTGGTACTGCGCTCATCTTTTCCACCTACTTGGGAGGATCAAGTGGCGACGAACTCTCCGTGAATGACGGATTTGCTATCGATTCATCAGGCCGGGCGATCGTGATCGGAAACACGACATCATCTAATTTTCCGGTAACTGCCAGCGCCTTTCAAAAGAATTTTCGGGGCGGAAATCTCGGCGATGCGTTTGTTGCAATTCTCTCCGCTG
The DNA here is from genome assembly GCA_964401925.1 of uncultured Bdellovibrionales bacterium. Taxonomy (GTDB): domain Bacteria; phylum Bdellovibrionota_C; class UBA2361; order SZUA-149; family JADYYL01; genus CAYOAK01. The sequence continues at coordinate 6,543 of CAYOAK010000017.1, forward strand.
ATGGATCGCAGCTCCTCCATTCGACGCTGTTTGGAGGCACCGGATCGGAAGAGAGCTCAGGCATCGCCGTTGGGCCGGACGGATGCGTCTATTTTTCCGGCAATACGGAGTCTGTTAATCTGCCAACAACAGCCGGTGCTCAACAGCTAACTCATCGAGGGGGAAGCGGTAACACTGATGCATTTCTCGTTAAGCTTGCTCCCGATCTATCAACGCTTCGCTATAGTTCATACCTCGGCGGAAGCGGGACAAACGGGGGATTCGGAGATAGAGGACGAGCGGTAGTTTTGGGACCAGGCAGCACAGTGATTGTCGTCGGCGATGTCAATTCGCCGGACTTTCCTCTTACTCCAACCGTATATGACACCACGCATAACGGAGTGGTGGACGCTTTCATTGCGCGGTTTACTCCTGTGACGGCGACCGACTTAGTACCGCCGGCTGCGCCGGGCAGCTTTCGCTAGTCTCTCTCCTCTTTCAGCGGGAAAGATTTGCGAATGCAAATCAAGGGGGTGGAAAAGAGACAAACTGTCCGGCGCTCGCCGGTACGTTGCCTCGCATCACCAAGATGGAGGAGATGCCACCTTTAAGGGGGAAAGGTTTGTCGCAGACAAACCAGGGGGTGGAGAAGACACGGGGCGAGCGCACTTGCCTGTTCGAAGGGGGATCGAACTTAGAATTTTTCACTCTCCGGCGCTCGCCGGTACGTTGTCCCAAAGTGCCGAGGACTGTCCGCCTGCGCTAAAGCTTCGGCGAGACATCGTCCGCGTCTCCCTGCGGGAGACGCTCTCACGATGGGTGGACTCGCAGTGTCGTTAGTCCTCCCGCTGGCCGGATGGGTTCGAGTCCAACCGAGTCCTAACCCCCTTTCAGGGGGAAAGATTTGTCGAAGACAAATCAAGGGGGTGGAGAAGACACGGGGCGAGCGCACTTGCCTGTTCGAAGGGGGTTGTTAGTGGAACCTCAGTGACTGTCCGGCGCTCGCCGGTACGTTGTCCCGAAGTGCCGAGGACTGTCCGCCTGCGCTAAAGCTTCGGCGAGACATCGTCCGCGTCTCCCTGCGGGAGACGCTCTGACGATGGGTGGACTCGAACCACCGACCCCGAAATTATGAGTTTCGTGCTCTAACCAACTGAGCTACATCGCCGTGGGTTTTGAGAGGTATCATTAACGGATACAGCGATTCAAGCTGCCGCCTTAATCGGCGGTAATTTCCGCCGGCTCAGCTCTCCGTCGTATCCGGCAGAAGTCCGACATGCACGTCCGTGCTGTTCCGGTAGATCTGGTACACCCGCTTCGTTTTGATTTCGAGACAGGTGAGCTTATTGCCGAAGACGAGTCCTGTATCGAGTCCGATCTTGTACGGAATGTCGAGCAGAATCTCCTGGTGCGGCGTGTGGCCGAAGAGCACTGTCACTCCGTATGGATGCGGATTGTGAATGAAGTCGTCACGAATCCAATAGATGTCCGCGTCATTCTGGGCGGTGATCGGCCGCAAGGGATTCAGTCCCGCGTGAACGCAGAGGAAGTCATCCACACGGATGATGCTTTCGAGCGTATTGTAAAACTGGAAGTGCTCTGGCGGAAATGCCTTCACCATCTGCTCGGGTGAAGCAAACACCGAGATGCCGTAGCTTTGGATTGTCTCTAGGCCCCCGTTGTAGAGGAACGCTTCCCCCATCCTTCCGCCGAAACCGAGAAAGTCGAGAAGCATGTCCTCGTGGTTGCCCTTAAGAAAGCGTGTGCGGGGATACTTCCGCTTAAATTCAATCATCAGGTCCACGACCCCGCGCGAATTGGGGCCGCGATCAATATAGTCGCCGACAAAAATTACGCAGTCGTCGTCACTCAATCCCTCTTCACTCTCGAGAAAGCGGAGGAAGATCCCCGTCTCGTCTACGCAACCGTGTAGGTCACCGACGACGAAAACTCGTTTCCCTGATGCTTCGGTGATTGTCGATGCAGCCATGTACTACTTTATCCCGCGTCCCTGTTTTTGTTGAACGTCCGGTTGAGCGAACGCGGAGCTTAACTGCTCTTCGAGCAAATTCTCCACTGAAATCAGATCCACCGCTCTCCCCGACTCTTTCGCGAGACTCGTCGCACGTACCGCCGGCTGTCCGCACGGCACGATCAACGAAAATATCTCAAGATCGTTCGAGACGTTCAGCGACATGCCGTGATTGGTAACACCGTGCGAGATCTGCAGACCGACCGAGGCCAACTTTCTGTTCTCTACATACACCCCGGCGGGCTCCGCTTTCGCGTCCGCAGTAAGGCCGAAACGAGAGGCGACAGTAGCGGCGCACTCGAGAAGCGTCAAAACAAACTCGCGCACTGAAAAATGACGCTCCCGCAAGGCTATTACGGGATAGACAACGAGCTGGCCCGGATTATGGGCGGTTGCTTCTCCGCCCCGCGTGACCTGCTCCAGAGCTATCCCTCTCTGCCAAAGATCGGTTTCGCTGATGGCGAGGTCTGCCGGTCCCCCTCTCTTTCCAAGAGTAATGATAGGCGGGTGCTGGCAGAAAAAGACCAGATCCTGACCACGGCCTGCGACCCGCTCGTCACGGTGCGCCTCCTGAACTCTCCGCGCCTCGAGGTAATCGGTGACACCGAGCGATTCGAAGCGGAGCGGGATCATTTTTCGAGCTTGAGCGCGGCGAGGAAGGCTTCCTGCGGGATCTCCACCCGTCCGACCTGCTTCATCCGTTTCTTCCCCTCTTTCTGCTTTTCGAGCAGCTTTCGTTTACGTGTGATGTCACCACCGTAGCATTTGGCGGTCACGTTCTTGCGGAGGGCTTTTACGGTACTGCGGGCGATCACTTTACTTCCGATCGCAGCTTGAATCGCGATCTCGAACTGGTGCCGGTCGATCAGGTCTTTCATCTTCTCGCAGAGCTTCTGGCCGTGCGTGAAAGATTTATCACGGTGAACAATCAGGCTCAGCGCGTCGACATTCTCACCGTTGATCTTGATGTCGAGCTTCACGAGGTCTCCCTCTTTATCGCCCGTGAGATCGTAGTCAAAGGACGCGTAGCCCTTGGAGACGCTTTTCAATTTGTCGTAGAAATCGATCACGATTTCGTTCAGCGGCAGCTCGTACACCACCTGCACGCGGCTCCCGCTGAAAAAGTCGAGGGAGCGCTGCTTCCCGCGTTTTTCCTCGCAAAGGGCCAGAATTCCACCGAGATACTCCTGTGTCGTGTGGATGGTGCCGTGCACCATCGGCTCGAAGATCGTCTCGATAAACTGTTGCTCGGGGAAGTTCGCGGGATTGTCGACGAAGATTTCCTCGCCGTTTGTCAGCTTGATCCGGTAGACGACGGTGGGCGCCGTCGTAACCAAGTTCAGCCCGAACTCCCGCTCCAGCCGTTCCTGAACGATCTCCATGTGGAGCAGGCCGAGATATCCGCAACGGAATCCGTAACCAAGTGCCGCCGAGCTTTCGGTTTCGAAAGAAAATGCCGCGTCGTTCAGCTGCAGCTTCTCTAGTGCCTCGCGCAGAACGGGAAAATCGTTCGCATCCGAAGGATACAGCCCGCTAAAGACCATCGGCTTGATGATCTTGAAACCGGGGAGCGCGTCCTCGGCCGGTCGAATCGCATCGGTGATCGTGTCCCCGATCTTCACATCCTTGATGTTCTTTACTCCGGCTGCCAGGTAGCCCACCTGACCGGTGAGCAGCTCAGAGACCTTTTTCGGAAATGGGGTGAAAACTCCCAGCTCCGTGATTTCGCGTGTTACGCCGGTCTGCATGAATTTAATCTTCATGCCGGGTTTGACCATTCCGTCCATCACACGAATCTGCAGAACAACCCCGAGATAGGGATCGAACCAGCTGTCGAAAACGAGAGCCCGCAGCGAACCTTTCGCATTTCCTTTCGGAGCAGGAACGTCGAGCACAATCCGCTCGAGGAGCTCTTCCACGCCTGCGCCGGTTTTTCCGCTGACGCTCAGTGCGTTTGAGGCGTCGATACCGATAATCTCTTCTATTTCCCGTCGCGCATTCTCGGCATCCGAGGTGGGAAGGTCGATCTTGTTGAGAACCGGAATGATCTCCAGGTTCCCCTCGACGGCGGTATAGACGTGCGCCACCGTCTGCGCCTGGACCCCTTGTGAAGCATCAACGACAAGTACGGCCCCTTCGCACGCGGCAAGACTGCGAGAGACTTCGTAGTGAAAATCGACATGCCCCGGCGTGTCGATCAGGTTGAACATATAATCGCGGCCGTCTTTCGCCCGGTAGTTCAACCGCACCGAACGCGATTTTACGGTGATGCCCCGTTCCCGTTCGATCTCCATATCATCGAGAATCTGATCGACCGCCTCACGCTGACTAACCGCTCCGGTGATTCCGAGAATGCGATCGGCAAGGGTCGACTTCCCATGATCAATATGGGCGATGATGGAGAAATTTCGGATCTCGTCAGACAAGAGCGATCGGTTCCTTATTTCGCGAGAAGGAAGCTGTTGATCGTCTGCGTCAGCCCTTCGGCGAGCGGGACTTTCGGCTTCCAGCCGAGGTCATGCTCTATCTTATGAGCATTGATCACGCTGCGCTTCTGTTCGCCGCTCAATCCCGGCCCGTATCCGATCTCCGGAAAGCTTCGCTCGCTGAGCTGCGACCAGGCTTTCTGCATCGTCTCGACGAGCTTGTTGACCGAGATCTCTTTTCCGCATCCGACGTTGAAAACATCATACTTGAGAGTGGTGCCGGCACGCGAGCTTGCGCTGTCGGCAGCCCGGGCAATTGCGTCGACGACGTCGAGCACGTAGACGAAATCGCGGGTCTGCTCCCCGTCTCCGTTGATCGTCAGCGGCTCCCCCGCGATGATCTTCTGGCCGAAAATCGCCACTACTCCGGCTTCGCCCTTCGGGTTCTGGCGCGGTCCGTAGACATTCGCAAACCGCAGCGAGCGGCTAAACAGCCCGTATGTGCGCGCGTAAAACTCCAGATACATTTCCGCGGCATGCTTGCTGATCCCGTACGGACACTCCGGCCGGATGGGATGCTTCTCATCCGCAGGGTAATACTCCTGCTCGCCATAGATCGCTCCCCCCGTGGAAGCGAAGATGATCCCTGTCACGCCCCCTTCTTTTGCCGCCTCAAGCAGATTGATCGTCCCGATTATATTCTTATCCGCATCGAACTGCGGCTCCAGCACGCTGCGCCGCACGTTGATTTGAGCACCGAGATGGCAGATTAGATCCGGCTTGAACGCACGAATCCGCGCCCGCGTTTCCGGCGCGCAGATATCCAACTCACAGAGCTGAAGTGATTTCGAATGTTCTCTTCGCGCAGCTTCGAGATTCTCCCGGCGTCCGGAGGAGAGGTCATCCACGACCAGCACTTCCGCCTCACGGTGCAAAAAGAGGTCGACGACATGCGAGCCGATGAATCCCGCCCCGCCGGTTACTACAATCTTCATACTACCGTTCTAAAGTGTGCGATGGTGCGCTGCAGTCCGTCGCGAAGTGCGACCGTCGGTTCCCAATTCAGCGCACTCTTCGCCAAAGTAATATCCGGCCGGCGACGGGTCGGATCATCCGGTGGAAGCGGATGCTGCGTCAGTGTCGATTTCGAACCGGTCAGCTCTATCACGAGCTCTGCCAGCTGACGGATTGTAAACTCCCCGGGATTGCCGAGATTCACGGGTCCGACGAAGCCATCCTTCGCCATCATTGCAAGGAACCCATTTACGAGGTCATCAACGTAACAGAAGGACCGGGTCTGCTGGCCTTCGCCATAAATCGTTAGCGGCTCATCGCGCAGCGCCTGCACGATGAAATTCGAAACGACCCGCCCGTCATCGGGGAGCATCCGCGGGCCATACGTATTGAAGATACGAACGATGCGTACATCCAGCTTATGCTGGCGGTGATAATCCATCGCGAGCGTCTCTGCGACGCGCTTCCCTTCATCGTAACAGCTCCGAATTCCGATCGGATTGACGTTCCCCCAGTAATCTTCCTTTTGCGGATGAACCTGCGGATCTCCATAGACCTCGGAGGTCGAGGCGAGCAGCAGCCGCGCCTTCAAGCGTTTCGCAAGCCCGAGCATGTTGATCGTGCCGATCACATTCGTCTTTACCGTTTTCACGGGATTGTACTGGTAGTGTACCGGTGAAGCCGGACAGGCGAGGTGAAAGATCTGATCGACTTCGAGCAGGATCGGCTCGACCACATCGTGACGGATCAGCTCGAAGTTCGGATTGTCGAAATGCGCCGAAACATTCGTCCGTGAGCCGGTGAAAAAATTATCCAGGCAGAGAACCTCGTGACCCTGTCCAAGCAACCTGTCGCAGAGATGCGACCCGATGAAGCCTGCGCCGCCGGTAACAAGGACTGTAGCCATTAAGCTGCTCCACGCACGACCGGAGGACGTCCGATCGAATAGTAGTTAAATCCGAGGCGCTTCATCGTGGTGGGCTCGAAGAGATTGCGGCCATCGAAGATCGTCGGCTCCTTCAGCATCGAGCTCATCTTCCCGAAGTTGGGCCGGCGAAACTCGTTCCATTCGGTGACGATCAGAAGTGCATCCGCGCCGTCGAGCGCGTCATACGCATTCTCGACAATCACGACACTTTCTCGCGCCGAGCCGAGCGCTCTCCGCCCGGTCTCATGAGCTTCAGGATCGAAGGCTTTGAACTTTGCACCGAGGCGCACCAGCTCTTGAACGATTGCAATGCTTGGAGCTTCGCGCATGTCGTCGGTCTTCGGTTTAAAGGCGAGTCCCCACAAGGCGAATGTCCGGCCTTTGACCGATCCGAAGTGCTGAACGACTTTCTGCGGGAGCCGGAGCTTTTGTGCGGCGTTCACTTCATCGACAGCCGAAACGATTCGCAACGGACTCTCGTACTGCGCCGACGTTTTCATCAACGCACGCACATCCTTCGGAAAGCACGAACCTCCGTAGCCGACCCCGGGAAAAAGGAAGCTCGATCCGATCCGCTGATCGGTTCCGATGCCGCGGCGCACGTTGTTCACATCGGCACCAACGGCCTCGCAGAGATTTGCAATCTCGTTCATGAAGCTTACACGGGTCGCGAGAAACGCATTTGCCGCATATTTCGTCACTTCGGCGCTACGGACATCCATCACAAGAATCGGATTATTCGTGCGCACGAACGGCGCATAGAGGTCGCGCATGACTTCGGCAGACTCGACGCTCGAGGTTCCGATCACGACCCGATCCGGCTTCATGAAATCCTCAATGGCGGAGCCTTCCTTGAGAAACTCCGGATTGGAAACGACGTCGCAGGGGATGTTCGTGTATTTGGCGATCTCCTGTCCGACGAGATCGGCCGTCCCGACCGGGACCGTGGATTTGTTCACGACGATCTTCGGACCGTTCATGACCTTGCCGATTGAAGCCGCCACGGCGAGCACTTGGCTCAGATCCGCCGAACCGTCAGTATCCTCGGGCGTGCCGACGGCGATGAAGATCACCTCCGAGTTCTGCACCCCGTAGTTCGTATCTGTAATAAACTGTAGCCGCCCGGCCTCGCGGTTATTGTTGATGAGCTCTTCCAGGCCTGGCTCATAGATGGGGATCTCGCCCCGGTTGAGCTTTGCGACCTTCTCCTTATCTATGTCGACACAAATGACGTCGTTCCCGCTCTCTGCAAAGCAGGCCCCCGTAACGAGGCCGACATAACCGGTTCCAATGACTGCTATATTCATAGTTTATCGCTGCGCCACGGGGTTTATCCTTTCCGGCCCGCTCAGCGCAACTCACCGCAGAGACTAAGAGAAACGCCGGGCCCCCCGATCCGGCCGCCGATGTGGAGGGCCACCGCCCGCGAAAGTCGCTGAACAACTTCGAACACTTATCGCCACCCTCCCGGGTGATTTTTTCTACGGAAACGGAAACGCCGCGCAAACCCCATCAAGGACCTTCCGGATTGGGACGATGTTCATGTGCTGTAACGAAGTGTTGTCCATGCTGTTCTCTCGATCTCTCCTTGTAGCGGCCCTCGTAGTGACGGTGCCATGCGCAGCTCTCGCCGAGGAGATCGCCGTCAGCGGCGACACCCAGCGGTTCAAGGATCTACTGGTCCAACAAGAGAACCACCAAGAGGCGCTGCTCGCCGAAGATGCCGGTCTCACCGTTCAATTTACATCAGAACAGTTCGGGTTAATCGTCGCGAATTTCACCGGCGTTCAGTCACGTGATTGGAGCGCAACGTTTACCGACGGAACAACCGAGGTTGAGGATACGAGCGCCGTCGTTCTCATGAAAGGAAAGGCATCAGTGGGAACCCATGAGGTTCCGGCAGCCGGTTCGGTCTACCGTGTGAACGGACGTCCCGAACTGCACGTGCATCTGATCGTGCCCGGCACTCCTGCCACACCGGTTGAAGGCGTCGTGTCATTAGAGGGTGCAACAGTCGGCGGAGAACTTGTAACCGCTCCTCCCGCTTTACTCGAAGGAAAACGGTGTGGTGACGAGTCTTTCGGTGAGGTCACAGCACCGAGCGCGCCGCCGATGGTTAGTTCCCAGGTTACAGCAGCCGCCGCGCTTCGGAACATCGACATTGCGACTGACGCCGACTATCAGTTCTTTCAAACCCACGGCAGCTCGACAAACGCTTACATCGCCTCAACGATCAATGCCGCGAATGTGATCTACGAACGTGATTTGAGCCTCCATTTCAACATTCACCGGCAGCGGGTTCGAACCTCGAGCTCCCAACCCTTCACTTCGACGAACTCAAGCGCGCTGCTGGATCAGCTGCGCAGCTCTTATAATTCCGACGCGGGTCTTGATGGCGCAGACGTTGTGCACCTTTTCACCGGCAAAGACGTCGACAGCAACGTCGTCGGCCTCGCCTGGGTTGGAGTCATCTGCCAAGCGTCTTCATATTCTTATGGCCTGACACAGAATGTGCACTCCTCCATCGACTACCTGATTTTCGCACACGAGCTGGGCCATAATTTCGGCGCCGGCCACGACAGCGCTCTACCGGGCTCGCTCATGTATCCGATGGCGGATACGGATCACGACTTCTTCTCGACGACGTCGAAGAATCAGATCAATTCGTATCTGGCGGCTGGTGACAGCTGTCTCTCGAGCGGCGGGGACTCAGACCCGGCGCCGACGCCGACTCCGCTGCCGACCCCCGATCCTCGCGATGATGACGGAGCGGATCCTGGAATCGGCTTTACGGCGAAGTTCGACACCCGTACCGGAAAGTTTACGGCAAAGGTTACGCACACGGGCATCAGCTCGGGCACCTGCACGTTCCAGCTCGGAATCGCCTCGAAGGCAAATCTGAGCGATGCGATCGGACTGACGCAGGCCGGAAGCGCGGCGTCGAAAACCTTTACGGCGACGACTTCGCGACGGCTCAGCAGTTCGAATGGCAAAGTCTACTTCTTTGGCAGCGTCGGACCATGCACGGACAATGAGGGAACCTTCTACTCCGCCACGAAAACGTTGAAGCCAAAAAGCGCTCGCTCGACGCGTCAGGGTCAAGGCTCGTTCGTGGATCCGGTCGCTCGCGCAAAAGATGCGCGCGCGGTAGGGGGGAGACAATCACCCATTGATGTAACGTCGACCTAGCTCGCCTTTTGATTGGTCTATTGGGCACTAGTCAGCGAAGACTGGGACCGCGGACGTCCCCGTCCGCTTGCCGGTTCACGCGGCTGAGCTAATGATCGAGCTCCGTGCTCATGCGATTACCTGTAAGCGGACGGGGACGTCCGCGGTCCCAGTAATGCATCCTCTGTTCTGGCCAGGACAGCCCGCGGTCCCAGTAAATCATCTTCTCCGATGCACTGACTGCAGTGGCGAGATTGTCCCTTTAGGGGTACTCTCCGTCACTTCCCTATGCCCCGATTTGAGCTCTCACCGATCAAGCAGATCGAGCTTGCCGCCGCGAAGATTCCGGGTGCGATCTCACTCGCGCAAGGAATCCCGAGTTTCTCGCTCCATCCCGAAATTAGGGAGTATGTCGAGGCGCAGATTCGGCGAGGTGCCTGCGACAAGTACTCCCTTACGAGCGGCTTGCAAGAGTTGCGCGAAGAGATCGCCCTGACGCTTTCTTCAGACGGGATGCTCTACGATCCGGATTCCGAGATCATCGTCACAGTCGGATCGATCGAAGCAATCGCCGCGACGCTCCTAGCGATTACGACGCCCGGGGATGAGGTGATTATCCTGTCGCCGACCTACACCTCCTACCAAGGGGTCATTGCGATGGCGCGTTGCACGCCGCGTTTCGTTCCGCTGGATGAGGATCGAAATTTCGACCTGGACGTAGACGCGATTGAAGCAGCGATTACTTCACGCACGAAAGTGATCTTCTATTGCAACCCGAACAACCCGACCGGAACAGTTTTTTCCGAGGAATCAACGCGGCGCCTCGCTGCGCTGGCAGATGAACGTGATCTCTTTATCGTCACCGACGAGGTTTACAAGGATTTCTATTACGTCGATCTGCCCCACACGACACCGGCGAGAATCCCCGAGGTTCGCGCCCGCGTCATCCGAGTGAACTCACTTTCCAAAGCTTTCGCGATGACGGGCTGGCGCTGCGGATTCCTGCATAGCGATCGCTCGCTCGTCCGGCAGATTCTTCCCTATCACGATGCGCTCGTGACATGTGCGCCTGTCGCTTCCCAATATGCGGCGATTGCGGCGCTCCGCGCCGGTGATCGAATCTCCGGTTATTACAAAGAGGAGTTCCGGAAGCGGCGCGATTTTGTCCTCAGCCGGCTGGATCGAGTATCCGATCTTCTCGACTATCAGGTGCCGACGGCATCGTATTTTGTTTTTCCGCGATTGAAGCACACGGTTCCATTGGCGGGCAGCTCGGTGGCGCTGGCCTACGACATTCTCGAGAAGGCGAAAGTCGCTCTCGTGCCGGGTGTTGCCTTTGGCCCGAGCGGTGAGTCGCACCTCCGCATCTCGTTTGGAAGGGATTGGCCGGACCTGGAAGCCGGCTGTGACCGGTTCGAACACTATCTGCGTGACGTAACGGGGCGAAAGAGCACCATGAAGAGCGGTGCGAAGGCTCCCGCATCGAAGCCGGAATTTTTCGAGTCATTTCCGCAGCAGATGTTTGCGGCCGTGCTGAAGGTTTGCGCAAAACTCTATCTCAGCCGGAATGAATCCAAGGTGATCGGCATTACGGGTTCGCGCGGAAAGACGATCTTCCGGCGGATCATCGTTGAGCGGCTCGCGGAAAAGTCCATTTCCGTTCGCGGCGGGATCCTCTCCTACAACACCGCCGTGGGCCTCCCCCTTTCGATACTTCAGATCATTTCTGACCCAGGGTGGAAAGGGAAGGTACGTGTGCTCGGACGGGCGCTGTACCGAGCGATTTTCGCCAGAGAAGAAAGCCAGTACTTAGTTCTGGAATATGGGGTGAAACGACTGAGTGATGCTCACGAGCTGCTCTCGATTGTGAAGCCGGATCGATTGGTGCTCACCGATTTAGGCGCCGCCGAGCCCGGTGATCAGATGAGCGAGCTTCTGCCCGCAGTTGACGCGCTTGTAAGCGCGGTGCCGCCGGAGGCTGTAATCTGGTCCGACACAACCTCGCTCTCGGGTGATTTACGAGCACGACTTCTGCCGCAGAACGCATTGAAGCTGCGAAAGACCGGCGAGTTTCCCAGCGATAGCTACGAGCTGGCGGTCGAGGCTTCGAAGTTACTTGAGCAGTGTCTGCGTCCGGTCGAGCCCGCGGCGCGCTCAGCGCAAAGTGGCGAAGATCTGCCGGATCTGAAAGCAGAAGAGCTCAAAGCTCTCTGAGGATTCGCGGTCGAGCGGACGGCCGCTCGGAAGACGATCAGCGTAGAGGACACCGTAGAGTTTTCCGCGTGCTCGAATCGGCGCCAGCAGGAATGGTCCCTTCTGCAAGATCTTCTGAACAGGCTCGCTGAAAAGAATTCGTTCATTCTCGGGTAAGATCGGCGCCCAGACAGATTGATCGTCCCGGCAGGCATCGGAGAAGAGGTTTCCGCTGGTGAGACTCACGGCGAAACTGAGCAGCAATCCGGTTTGTTCGGCCGCGAGCGCAAATTTCGCGCGGAGCTCTTTCTCGTCTGGTGTGGGACTGAGGAACACCACACGGTCCAGTCCAACACCTCGGTACAGACCTTCGAGGGCAAGCTGAATGAGCGTGTCGGGGTCAGCTTCGCCCGAAGCGGTCATGACAAGTTCACGCAGAATGCGCAGCTGAAGCTGGGCATCGGCAAGGACGGCGTCGGGAGGCCGCTCGCCGCTAAGCACTGCAATCCCTTTCTGACCCGGAATCTCTGAGATGGCGAGATCGGCGCCGATATTCCGCGCGAACTCCGCAGCGAGCTCGCTGCTCTCGCGAACAAGCTCCTCCATCGATTCGACCGGTACTTTCGAATGCCGCGCGAGCATGCGGATGACATGCTTTCGCTCTCCACCCTGATCGGAATTGGCGAAGAGCAGCGCAAGCTCATGCGCGAGCGAGATTCCCCGAGAGCGTGCACCCTCTTCTTCGTTGAGACTGAGCGCCATAACGAGCAGATCACCGAGGTTCCATTCCCTCGCAAGCGCCAATGTCAGATCCGGCAGTTCGAATCCGAGTAACATGTGCTCTGCTCGCCGCTCATCGACATCGGGCTCGTCGAGAATGGCGCTCAAAGTCTCGGCTGTTCTGCCGCCGTAGCACCAGAACGCCATGGAGCCGAGCCGGTAGAGCAGCGCAGCAATGAACACCTCTTCGGGAGATTCGTCCCGGCGCTTCTCCGCCATCGTCCGCGCCAACACTGCCGCATACAGCGATTGTGCGAGAACTTTAAGCAGACCCTGCTTCGGCCGTTCACGCAGAAGTGACTCAACGAGTGCAACTGAAAGACAGACGCGCCCGACAACCTCGAAACCCAGCAATGTAATCGCGCGGCTGACGGTCGTTATCTGGGAAAGTTTCGGATAGTAAGCGCCATTTGAAACGCGCAGCACCTTTGCTGTCATCGACGGATCTTGCAGGATCACATTCGCGAGCGTCGAAGTCGGAACGTCTTTCTGTTTTGTAAGACGAGCGACCTCTTGAGCGACCGCCCCGAAAACGGGCATCTCCACTGTCCGCAGCCGTTCGATCCATTCGTGTAGAGCTTCATTCATGGGTCTGTTGAAAAAAAGCGGATGTGTTTCGGGAGGTTCGCGATGCATAAGGAGTATCGGCTCGCCCGCCCTTCAGGTGAAGTTCCGGCGGATGCGTATTACATCGAACATTTACAACTACTTAACTACCTTCCGCCCTCCTCCGGGCGGGTCCCGATCAGCTCAGATAGACGCTGACATCCTCTCCGATCTGCGCCGGGAACTCACCGGTAAACGCCCCGAGGTTTTTGGCGATCTCGACCCGGCCGTAGTCATCTCGCATGATGACGTTCTGTCCGGCAGGGACTTCTCCGAAAGTCCGCGTGTAAGTCACGACGGTCTCCGGATTCTTTCCGATCTTCACACGCACCTTTTGGCCGAGCTCGAGCGGGAGCTCATCCCATTGTTCGTGGAAGATGTTGAGGTGAATCGATCCGAATCGATTGATCTGGATGATCTTCGAGTCGATTTTCTGCGCCGTGATGGTGCACTCGCCATAGGGAGCCGCGACCAACTGCTTGATGTCGATTTCCGGACCAAGCTCTGACGGCTTCACGCCATTAGCCAGATGCGCGGCTGCAGGAGAGAACACGTCTCTTCCGTGGAAAATCGGCGAGACAGGCTGCCGCATATATTTTGGATTCTCGATCGAAAACGCCCGAACCAATCCGCCGAGTACTCGAGCACCCGGAAGCAGCACCCCGTTGTCAGGTCCGATGAGAAAGTCGCCGCGGGCAACCTCGCATGCGAGCGCTTTGCGCGACGTGCCAACGCCCGGATCACATACACAGACGTGATATCCAATCGGGAAATACTTGAGCGTCTCAAGCGTGCGCGCAGCAGCGATAATCTCGAATCCCGGCAGGCCGTGCATCACATGAATGATCCGTGAATCCGGCGCGATCTGATAAGCAGTCGCTTCCATCGCGCCGACACCTTGTGACTGCACCTGAAAATCAGAAGTAAAGGTGATGACAGGTCTCACGGGCTCTCTCTGATCTACCACTGACATCGATTCGGTTGACCGGGCATTTCGACCGGCCGGAACCAAAGGAGCTTTCTTAGGATCCCCGACGGCGGGTGTCCATCTGGGTAAAGCTCCTGCGCAGATCGAATCACCCGATCGTTGTCCGCTTCCTTGATTGTGACCTCCAGGCCAGGGGTGCGGAGCAACAGCGAGGCGAGCTCAAATCGGACCATGCGCCGTTCCGGATCAAATATTTCGAAGCGCACTGGTGCACCGTGCATGCGCGTTACATGAACAAGATCATCGGTGTAGATACCGCCGAGGGCACTGCCCGGAATCAGGAGGTGATTCGAGACTCCTTCCTCCACCCGGAGATTGCTGTACATGTCGAAAGCGGAACGAGTTTTCAGCCCAAGATAAGGTGCGGCACCGTTGACGAGAAGAAGTCCGGCAACGGCTCTGCCCCCCGCGGTGCCGGGAAAGATCTTCACCGGTGATTGCATCGATGCTTTACGAAGAAGAATTCTCGCAAGGAGGACAAAGAAGATCACGGCGAAAACCGCCCACACCCGCATTCTCATAACGAGATAGATGCCGGTGAATGTCCGGTCCGGATAACCGAGCGCACCTGCAAGCGCGAGCGCGAATCCCGCGCCGAGCAGGAGCCGCCAAGGCAACGAGAGATATCTCTCCTCTCTCGTCTGCGAACTTTGGAAAAGAAACAGCAGCGCCCACATCATTGAGGAGAAGTCGAAGAAATGGCGATCGATATTCAGTGCGAGCCCAAAATGGAACAGCGCGCCGAGGAGAATTCCCGCCAAACGGCTCGTTCTGCCGCCGAGCAGCAAACAGGGAATGGCGAGCTCAATTACGATGCTCATGATGGGAAGGAGCGACATCAGAGCCGGGGTCAAGGCGAGGAAGGGAAAGTCCCGGGCAATTGGTCCGTAGAAGCTCGTCGCGCAAGAGAGATCGGGATCAAGGTAGCTCGAGTTCAGTTTATGGAAGCCGGCGAAGAAGTAGAGGATCAAAGCTCCCGTGCGGCACACTGCTCGGCTCTCCTCCGAAAGCTGCTCGCCGTTCCGGACGCAACTCCAGAGCAGCACGACATTCAGGACTGTCGCCAACAGGCAGTGGTTCGGAACCACCGGCAGCGAAAGAATGGTGCCGAGGATCTGGAGCGCCAGAATCAAGATGAAGAGACTTCGTCCGTGTCCCCGTATGAGATAGGCGATCGAAAGGCAGAACAGCAGGATCTGTTCCGCCGGGTAGAAGCGTTGACCCTGGGACCACAGGACAGGGATTTCCGCTGACGAGATCAGGTGAAAGAGTTCAGCGATGATCCAAAGGAGAGGAAACATACGGGCGCGACGACTCGTAGCACAGTGTTAAGGGACTGTGCGAAGGAGATCGAGGCGCGGTCCCAGTAACGCCGATTCCCAATGCCCCCTTTAAGGGGGCGGAGTTTTGCGAAGCAAAACCGGGGGTGGTGGAAGAAGGACCAATCGCCACACCGGGTGGCTACAGAGATCCAACGAGCAATGTGATTGGTCCTTAGGCCTTCTTACGAATTGTCCCGAAGGTATATCCGTCCTTCGATGCCTTGAGAGTGTACTCTTCTCCTTCCAGCACCTCTGCGAACCGGTAAACACCAGCCGCATCGGTCACCACGACGCCAAGCTTGCCGCCATCGATCGTGACGCCGGGGAGAGACTTCCCTTTATGCGTAATCTTTCCGCTGATGGCGAAGAGCTTCTTCGCGGTGACATCCAACGAGACGTCACCATCGTTTAAGCTGCCGCTCATCGGCGAACCGCTGAAGACAAATCCGGTCTTCTCGAAGGTCAGGGCGTAGTTCGTCCCTTCCAGCACATCCTTGAAGACGAATGTCCCGTCCTTTCCGGTCGTGACTTCGCCCAAGGCAGCATCTCTTACAACTGCGCCGGTGAGCGGCTCGCCGCGATGCATCACCGTTCCGGAAAGCCGGAGCAGCTGCGTCGCGACGAAGTCGAGCTGGATGTCTTCATCTTGGATAAGCAATGTTGCATGCGCCGCAAACGACGGAATGCCGCGCTTCGCTTCATCTTCCGGCTCTTGTTCAACAACCGGTGCTTGAACCGGCTCTTCAATCGGCTCCTCTTTCACTACGGCGCGAGCGGGCTTGATGCCCGGTGTTGCTGAGCGTGGGAGTGTTCTTACCTCTTCCGTAACTGGTGCCTCCGGTATGATAAATGCGTCCGTTGCTTTCCCCTCAACCAAAGGAGGAGTTGCTTCGGCGTGTCCATTGACAGGTTTTGCCGGTTCCACCTTTGGAGAGGCGGAGTCCGGCACATATTCGACTTTGAGAATGTAGCCAGCGATCATGATCCGGTCACGCTCCGGCACGGCGATCTCCGTACGGGGATCGAGCCGCTTGTTCCCGATCATCGTTCCGTTTGTGCTGTCGAGATCGGAGACATAGAATTTCGAAGAACCGTTCAGGTTCTCGACCCGAATGCGCGCATGGGTGTTCGATACGCCGGCATGGTCGAGCACCAAATCGTTTAAACGCGAGCGGCCAATGGAGATCTCTCGCTTATCGAAAACAGCCTTCCGCGGTGGGGTCAGCTGCTCGTCATCGATCGACATCACGGTAAATTGGACGGCCATATTCTTTGCCTCTAAAACTCGGAAGCTTCGGGCGCGGAGCTTACCCAGCTTTCGATGCGCTGGAAAAAACCGGGCCTCGCAATTTCCGACTATTCAAATCGTGAAATTCACAAGTATTTCTGTGCTTCCTATCGTCACGCTCGGCAAAGATCTGAAACGAGAATACCGCAGCCAAGTTGAAGCGATATGAACAAGCCTCGAGACCCTGGCTACAGCGGGCTCAGCCGAATGGGCAATAAACCCGCAGACTAGAGATTGCGCGCGGCAAGTTGCTGATAGGCGGAGGCTTTCTCCTCACGGGTCTTCACCAAAAGCAGGTGCCAATGGTGCGCACGGACCCGGGCGACTGAAGAGCCGTGCTTCACGACCACGTATGCCTCGGGATCGCCGTGAGTCGACCGGGCAATCTGTGAAGCATATTGGGTCGCTTTCGCAGCCGACTCGAAAAGCTCATCCTGGGAGATCTCCCCTTGGGACTCTGGAAACACCATCAAGAGGTGATGATCGCACACCGAAGATCGGGGAATCCTTAGCTCCAGCACGTTGCCGGTTCGCAGACGAACTATCTCGAGGAGTGTGGCATCGGCGGGATCAAGCTCGCGTCGCTCGTCGGCGGACGAGGCGCGCCGCCAGGGAAACCAGGATAACGTCGAGGAAGATCCAACCGGCATAGTAATCTCTGCAGATTCGAGCGCATCGCCGGCGGAAAAGCCAGGGCCGCGAGTCCATTATGAGTTACTCGCCGCAAAGCGTGCTGAACCGTCAAAATGACAGAATGGCTATGCGTTCCGTGATGTTACTAAATTGTCACGCGTGTGGACGGGGCGGTTTCAGTAATGACTCTAATGAATCCAGGGCAGCTCGTGCTCAAGGCTGGAGATCATTGCGGAGAGGCCGACACCCGGAGGAGCAAGAACGACACCGCCGTTTACGACGGTCGCCAGATGTTGAAGGGCGTCTTGCGCGGAGTCCCGGTAAACCATCTCCCGAATCTCTTCACCACCGAGGAGATCTTCGTGCTCCAAAAGATCTTCGAGTCTATTTGCGACGATTAAAACGCGGTGACCTTTTACTTCGATGGATGCTGGGTTTTCGCTCTTATACGAAACGAAGACTCTGGCCATAGTGATCTTCTCTCCCCTTGAGGGTACGTAGTCACTGGTGACGCATCGCGCAAGATGCATTTGTTCAACTCCGGTGAAGTGAGAAACATTTCTGCTTCATCCCCGTTAAACTCAGCTCTGCTCAGCTTTTCTCTGCCGCTTCGATCTGCGCTTCGCTCTTGCCGACCTTCGACTGAAAATCATCCCAGGCTCGCGCGAAGTGACTGCGCCGCTCGATCAACTCTGCGAACGTCCCGACTTCAAGAATTCTTCCCTGCTCAAAAAGAATGATTTTATCGAAGAGTGGTACCAAGTTGAGCCGGTGGCAGGCGCTGAGCACCGTCTTGTCCGCAAAATGGTAGAGCAAGCCGAGAAAAATCTCCTTTTCCGTCTTGGGATCGAGCGATGAGGTGGGCTCGTCGAGCAGGAGCACATTGCGTCCGACGGCGCGGAGCAACCCGCGCGCCAGCGCGACGCGTTGTTTTTCTCCGACGGAGAGATTCAGCCCTTTCTCCGCGAGGTCCGAATCAAGGCCGTGCGGAAGCCGCGCCATCACCTGATCCAATTTGCAGAGCGAGATGAAAAACGAGAGCTCCTTCGAGTCGAAGTCGTCACCCATCGTCAGATTGTACTTCACCGATTCCGAGAAGATCTCGGGCTCTTGCGGGATGAGCAGGCAGTCGCGTGTAATCTGCTCGACATTCAGCGCAACTTGCTCGTCTGTGGAGATCGAATAGGAATCGGGTTCGAGCAAGCCGGCAAGCACCTTCAGAAAGGTCGACTTTCCTCCGCCGCTCTGTCCGACAAGGGCGATTTTTTCTCCGCGCTGCAGCGAGAGCTCGATGTCGTGCAGACCTGCCCGCTCACCTTCCACGTAGGAAAAGTGCAGATTCTTGAAATCAATCCGCTTCCACGTACTTTCGGGCCGGCCGGTCCGGTCAACGGGCGGGGGGATCGTAGCCGCTTTATCCAGAATCTCGTTTGCGTCTTCGTACGCTGTCGCCGCCTCCACCAGCCCGCTGTAGTAGCCGGTGAAGGAACCGATCGCTTGGAAGATGCGATCAAGATAGTTCAGCAACACGTATACCTGCTGAATGTCTCCGCTGTGCTCGCCTTTGCTCGCATTCCAGAAAAAAATCAGCAGGACGATCCCGCTCACGAGCCCTTGCCCTAAACTGATCGCGCCCCACTTCAGCTCCATGTATTTCGCGATCTTCCGCGAGATCTGATAGCCCTCCAGCTGCTGGTCCTTCAGGTAACGCGTTGCCTGATTCTCGAGGCTGAGCGTCTTAACGGTGACGACGTTGACCAAGTAATCGACGCAAATCCGGTTCAGCTTATTGCCGAAGCGGTTATTCACCCGAATCTTCTGCGTCAGCTTATGGTTAAAGAAGATCATGATGCCGACCGTGACGATCGCCATGATCAGCACCGCGAGCGCCGCGTAGAAGTCGAGAGCAAAGATTGCGATGCTGGCGCCGAAGACCTTCACCAAGCCTTCGATCATCTGCCAGAGATAGGTTCCAACGACATTCGCCACCGCACCTTCCGCCCGGTGAAGCTTGCTGAGGTTATCGCCGGAGTGGGTGGAGATGTGCCAGCGCAGCGGATAGCGCATCATCGCGCCGAACAAGCGCGTAAGCATGTTCATCTTCGCGTTGTAGGTCACCCCCGCCTGAAAATACCGGGCGAGATGGTGGAGCGTTAGATGGCCGGTGCGCAGCAGCACCGATGCAAGGATCCCCATCGACGCTGTATGGAACGCCTCAGCCGAAGTGCCGCCATCGACGAACGCCTTAAGGGTGTAACCGATCGCCCAGGGGACCATCAGATCGAGCGAATACGCGACGACGAAAAGTACGACGAACAGGAAGAAGCGCACCCGATTGTGGAGCGTCGCTTCCCAGGAGCGCCGGATCAGGGCGAACGATACTTTTCGAGTAGAGGGGGCCATGGAGAGTAGAGGTGACGGAGGCTATTCGAGCGGAGAATGAAGAGCAAGCGTGGCCCTCGCTTCATGGCGCCGTGCTCGATCTGCGGCATTCCGGCTGACTGCGCCGGTGCCGCCCCTGTTGTTTAGTTTCGCGTTGAGCGAATCCCATATATTTTACCCTCATCAATTTTACTCTGGCACTTAACCTCAACAGCTCCCGCAGGATGAACCCGTCAAGATGAAAGCTCCCGGCATTCAGTTAAATCTTGACCGGAAGACCTTCCAGCGGATTGTCCGTCTCGCCGGCCCGTTCTTCAATTCAGAGCAGCGCTGGCTCGCCCGTGGGTTGCTCCTCCTCCTCGCCTGCTTTTCGATCTCTGTCAGCTTGTTGAATGTTTGGATGAGCTACATCAACAGCTACTTCATGACGGCACTCTCGCTGAAGGAGGAGCGCGAGTTCTACCGGCAGCTCGGATTCTACATTGCCGCGTTCGCAGTGGTGAGCCCGGTCGGCGTGTTTTATCGGTACACCGAGGAGCGCTTCGGCCTACTTTGGCGGCGCTGGCTCTCACTGCACACACTTCAGCTCTATTATTCAAACCGCGCCTATTACAAGATCAACACCTACGAGGGGATCGACAATCCCGATCAACGGATTGAAGAGGACATCCGATCGTTCTGCAGTCAGAGTCTTTCCATTCTGCTGATCGTCTTCAACTCAATCATCACGCTCACCGCGTTCGCCGGAGTGCTCTGGTCAATCTCCTGGATGCTTGTCGTCGGCGTGCTTGTTTACGCGACCATCGGTTCAACACTCGCCTACCGTCTCGGCCGGCGGTTGATCGGCTTGAACTTCCAGCAGCTCCGGCTGGAAGCGGACTACCGCTACAAGCTCGTCAACGTTCGTGACAACGCGGAATCGATAGCCTTTTACGGAGCAGAACAGATTGAGCGCACCCGAACGCGGCAACGTCTGACAAAG